>CALXYK010000009.1 GCA_944392955.1 uncultured Alphaproteobacteria bacterium
GGATAGATAATAGGAAAAAAAACTTGAAAAATACAAAATTTTTTGTGATACTTATGAAAGTTTTGTAGTCAAAAGAAAAAAGGAGTTTAAAATGGCTTATAAAATAAATAGAGATGTTTGTATTTCATGCGGTCAATGTGAAGCAATTTGCCCACAATCAGCAGTTGCATTCAAAGATGGTGGTTATGAAATAGATCCTGCAAAATGTATAGATTGCGCTACATGTGCAGAAAATTGCCCAGTAGAAGCAATTTCAAAAGATGAATAAGTCTTTTTATACCAAAACTAATATCCCCCGCATATAAGGGGGATATTTTTTTATTGTAAAATATTGTTTTTCTGATATAACATAACAAAAAAGAAAGAATAAGAGATATAATATGAGAATTTTATTTTTAGGTGATGTAGTAGGCAGAAGTGGAAGAAAAAAAATCTTTTCTGATATAGATAAGATAGTAGAAAAGTTGAATATTGATTTTACAATAGTAAATGCAGAAAATTCTGCTCATGGATTTGGTATTAACCCTAGTGTTGCGGAAAAGTTTTTTTCTCATAAGATAGATGTCATAACAACTGGCGATCATATATGGGATCAAATGACTATAAAACCATATTTAAAAGAGGAAAAAAGAATACTTCGTCCTGCAAATTATAACAAATTTACAGAAGGTGAGGGCTACAGAGTTTTTAAGACTAAGGATAATAAAAAAGTTTTAGTAGTAAATTTGCTTGGCAATCTTTTTATAGAAAGGGATAATTTAGAAAACCCATTCACAAAAATATCAGAAATATTAAATGAATATAAATTAGGCAAAAATGTAGATGCCATATTCATTGATATTCATGCCGAAGCGACAAGTGAAAAAATGTCCTTGGCAAATTATGTAGATGGTAAGGTTAGTGCAGTTATTGGAACTCATACCCATATTCCAACATCGGACGGCCATATTTTACCTGGTGGAACTGCATTCCAAAGTGATGCTGGTATGTGTGGGGATTATGATTCTTCAATAGGAATGAATAAAACTATATCAATATCAAGGTTTTTAAATCCAGGTATAAAAAATCATCTTACACCATCAGAAGGCGAAGCCACAATTTGTGGAGTAATAGTAGATATTGCAAAAGATGGACTTGCATCATCTATTGAACAATTACAAATAGGTGGTAAATTAAAACAGACACATAAACTATGATGAATAATTCTTATAGTATAAATAGACTCATTTTAACAAATTATCGTTCTTATGAAAAACTAAGAATAGATGCTAATGATATTAAAAATATAATTATCACAGGTGATAATGGTGCAGGTAAAACTAATATATTAGAGGCTATTTCTATGCTGTCTATGTCTGGCCCATTTAGAAAGGCAAAACTACACCAATTAGGTAAAATAGGAAGCCCAGATTCAACATTTACTATTTCATCTGAAATCAAAACAAACGAAGATATTTTACATCTAGGATTATCTTATAATTATAATAATGCTGTTAAATCTGTATACTATGATGATGACAATGATACGGAAAATGAAATATCTGAGCGAAGACAAATAATAGTTGATAATATGAATATACAGGTTTCCGAATTACAAAATTTCATAAGGGTTGTTTGGATTACTCCGTTTATGGATAGACTTTTTTCCGAAGCAACATCAGAACGTAGGAAATTTTTAGATAACTTAATTTGCAATTTTTATCCATTTTATGGTGTGTCTTTAACACAATATTCTAATTTATTAAAACAGCGTTCAAAAATATTAAAAAAACAAACTTATGATGAAAAATGGCTTGATGCGATAGAAAATGAAATAGCGGAAAAAGGTGTATCAATAGCCGCCCTTCGTATAGAATTTGAAGAAAAATTAAATAAGATATTAGGTGAAAATAAAACAAACTTTCCTACAATACAAATCAAAATAGAAGGCAATATAGAGGATAAATTAAAAGGGGCAAAATCTGTTGATGTAGAGGAGTATTTTAGGCAAATTTTAAAGAAGAACAGAGAATTGTTTAAATATTCTTTTTCTCCTGCGGTAGAAGGTATTCATCGTTCCGATTTTTCTGCAATAAATATGGATAAGGGGATAAGTGCTGATCAAACCTCAACGGGTGAACAAAAATGTACAGTAATCTCTATTATTTTAGCATATTGCAATATGTTGTATTTATATTTTAATAAATATCCTATAATTTTGATAGATGAAGCCCCTGCTCATTTAGATGATATAAGGGTAAAAGATTTATTCACAGAACTTGAAAAAATACCAACACAAATATGGTTAACCGGTATTTTAAAATCAGATTTTGATTTTTTTAATGATAAAAATTCTCTTTTTATAGAAATAGAACATTCATCAATTAAATAAAATTTTGCCTCTTTACCTTAACAAAAAAATATGCTATACTTTCAACAGGAAAGTTAAGATGGTATTTCTAAAAAAAATATTTGAAGATAAATACGAAGGCGAACATCATAAGGCTGCCCGATGGCTTATGGGTGCATATATTATTGGAGCTGTCGTCCTTTGGGTAAGTTTGATAATGATTTTCCCTATTAGTTATTGGGTAAATCGTGGATTTGATTTTTCTGTTTTTTCCTCAATTGAAATGCAACGTTATTTTGGAAACATTTTTAAAACCGCTGGATTTTATGTCTTGGTAGAATATGCAAAATGGATAAGTGCTTATGTATCAGGATATACAGATACAATAATTCCTGCATTACCTCTTATGTTGACACCTATTGTACTTTCTATTTTAAATGGTTCAAATCCTCATGATGTTACTTCTACTCCGACTGCATATTCTAAAAAGGCTGATGAAAAACTAATAAAAAAGATGAAGGTTTGGGATGGATTTATAATAGTTTTAGGAAAGTTTAAAAAGCGTTTTTTAAAACTAAGTGAAACATTATCTGTATTGGCATGTGCTCCACCTGGAACCGGTAAAACCGTTGGAATAGTTGTTCCAACAATATTTGAATGTGATACAGTTAGTATGATTATAAATGATCCAAAACCAGAACTATGTTATATCACAAGTGGTTATAGGGCGACAATAGGTCCAGTTTTTATAATAAATTGGGGTAAGGAGGATGAACCAGAAAACAATATCTATTACCCAAGTTGGAATCCTTTATCTCCTGGCACAATACCACCACAGGGACCAGATAGGGATATGTATATAGATAGTATGGTTAATGTTTTTGTTCAGGATCCTGCGGGATCTTCGGCTGATCCTCACTGGTCTAAAACAGGACGAAATGCATTGTCTGGTTTTATACATTACATAGTGTCAAAATGTGAAAGGGCAAAGGCAAGTGATTACTTCTACTCTCGCTTATCATCTGGAACATTTAATGGAAAAGATGCTGCTAGTTTAGAGCAATATTATTTAGAAATGAATGATAGTTATGCTATGGGTGCTTTGACATTATTAAGGGAAGGTAAAATTAACAAAGATAATTATGTCCCAATTGGAACATGGAGTGATATTCCAAAGGAGTGGATAGGTAAAGAAGCAAGCATACCAATGCTATTGGATTGGATAAGTGAAGCACAAGTTCATATATCCGAAGATATCAGGGAAAGAAAAGAGCAGGGGGATCAGATGGCTGCTTTGGCAGATCCTATGAAGGAAATGTTGGAAAATGCAGTTATGGAAGCACGTAGATATGGATATTCTCATAGAGCTGTCCTTGAAATGACTCAGTTAGCAAATACTCCGGATAAGGAAAGAGGTTCTATCTTATCAACAGGTTTAACAGGAATAGGAATTTTCAAAAATCAGGCTGTAAGGCAACGAACTTCCCATAGTGATTTTTCTTTCAAGGATTTAAGAGGTATGGTGGATCCGAAAGACGGTCAATTCAAACCTGTTACTATATATCTATCCGTTAATCAAACTGATGCTCGTGCATTGAATGTTATTACAGGTGTGTTTGTTGAACTTATGTCAAACTATTTAATTTCTAATCCACCTAATAAAGTTATAGATAGACATGGAACTAAAACCGGTCCTTGCCCTGTGTTATTTGTTCTTGACGAATTTCCACAAATGCCAAAACTTAATGCGGTTATAGATGGTCCTGCGGTTGGTAGAGGACAAAAAGTTTCATATCTACTTATTGCCCAGGATTTGGGACAAATAGAAGCAGATTATGGAAAGGAACATGTTGAAACCTTAATGTCTACAACTGCGGCTAAAATTATACTTACTCAAAATAATGAAAATACAGCAAAACGTTTCTCTGATATTATGGGAAAACAAGGTATAGGAAAGGTGGACTATACAGATGGAACCTTATTTAATGCCTTTAACCGAAAGGAAAGTTGGAAAGTTGGGGATAAGGCCCTTTATTCTACAAGTAAGATTATGATGCTTCCTCCTGAAAAACAAATAGTTATAATGCAAGGTTATGCCCGTTATCCAATAGAGGCAGACAG
>CALXYK010000010.1 GCA_944392955.1 uncultured Alphaproteobacteria bacterium
TTTGCATAGTAAAAACACCTTTCAATGATTTATATATAAGGTAAAAGGGAAAAAAATTCAAGGAACAAAAAAAACAACCTATTTTGAAATAGGTTGTTTTTGGTAAGGAGGAATGGTTAGCCATAAATCCTTTGGTTATAATAAAGAAGTCGTTTCATAACCAAAGATTTTATAGATTTAACATTTGCCTGTGAAACATTTGCGGTGTTTTGTGGTATAGTAGGAATACCACCATCAGTATTACCAGCCCTTTCCCAATCAGCATTTGTTGCATTTAATGGTGTATAGCCCTCATTTACCAAAGTTGGAACACCATCTACATATACAGCCTCTCTTGCTCCTGCATTATTACTTGCAAAAGCATTAGGGTTTTGTGAAGAATTAAGATAAACTTCCTTTGCTGTAATACCAGTAGGATTTAATATTCCATTAAAAGAAGTAAGTTCTGAAACATCAATAGTATGAGTAGTTCCGAAAATAACACTAGATCCCTCCTTTATATTTCTTATTATAACCTTGGCTTGGGTAGATGATGCTATTAAATTAACAGGAGTTTTAGCAGGTGCGATTTCAAAATCAATAACACCAGAACCTGCACCAAATCTAATGTCAGAAACATCAGATGACACACGAACATTTGTAACACTTGACATTTCTGTTTTATTTGTTTTATTTGTTCCTATGATATTAACATTTTTAATACCACCTCCCCCAATCAATAAAGCGGCATTAATGTCAAGATTATAAGCATTACCATTATAATCGTTTTTAGTATACATAGTTTTGCCATTTAAAGCCTCCTTCGCATCAAAATAATGTGCACTTCCATATGACTGGAATCTTATATAATTTACCTCATCACTTCCTATATCAGCATCGATATCATAATATGTTGTTATAAGTTTATCAATACCTAAACCATAAACATTAACATTTTCATCACCCATAAATTGAACATTAACCTTTGGTAATCTATTTAAATCAATATCAGATATTACATTTACTTTTCCATCTGTTTCTGTAATATTATCAGAACCAAAAAACAATTTAAAGACATCTGATTGTGAGATATTAGGATCTTTTAATAACTCAAAAGTAAGTGCCCCTGTAATCGTTGTATTTGAAGGGTCTGGATATATTATCTTTATATCTTCGTTTATGTTTTCATTTTCCTTTAATGCCTTATAAAGTGTTATAATATCGTAAAAATACACCCCTTCATCCTCGGTATTTTTAATATTTAAAGAAATATTACCAGTTAATTCTGACACTTTGGTTTTTACTTCATTAACATCGCCTGAATCTGAAGTATAATCCTCGATATCAATTGACGTTATAGAAACATTATTTTTGTTAAGTTGGAAACTATTTACATAATTTGCTTGGGAAAATGCTGCCTTATAATTATCGTTTAAGGTCTTTGTATTCCAATTCAAAGTAGTTGTATTTGCGTCTAAACTCCTTTTTAACTCACTATTCGGTTTATTTTCTGCTTCTGCCTCTGTTAAAATTGTTTCAAGATTATCCACCTTATAATATTCAAGATTATCCACCTTATAATATTCTGGTTTTTCCTTTTTATCACTTTCTTTTGCTGTGAGATTAAAGATATTATCGTCATTGAAATCATCAATTAAGTAATTTAAAACCCTTTCTAACTTATTAATAGCAGTAGTAGGTGTATTTTTAACACTTTCTGAATAATTATCATAACTTTCTTTGTATGCATTGTAGGAAATTATATAATCTTTATTATAGTAGTCTTGATAGGTATTTCTAGAAATTTCTGCAGCTTCGTATGCCTTTTCATAGTTAGTATAATTAGAATAATTATCATCAGGACGCTTATCTTCTAGATCTATTTCTTTTGGATTTTCTTTGGGTATTTCCTCAGGAATTATATTAGATAAATTTTCTAACCTGTCAATAAAAGATCCACCTTCTGTTTCTTTGGTTAATGCAACCATAATTTTTCCAATCTCCTCTGGTAATAATTCGTTATTTTCATTAACAGTTATAAAATTTTTTATTACCTCAACCTTTGAAGCAAGGGTGACATCCTCTGAAATAGGAATAGGAATAACTGTTCCTGTTGTCGGACCCCCATTGCTAGAAACAGCCATTTTGCACCCCGTCATAATGGTTGCACCCCATATCAAAGCAAGTAATATTGAATTAAGACGTTGTTTTTGTGATTTATATTTTTGATTTGTTTTTTTCATGGTATACCCCCATTTGTTAAATTTTTAACCTATAATAAAATAAATATTTATATTTGTCAAGTATTTTGTCAAATGTAAATATTCCTATTACTATTTTATTTATATATTATCATAAAAATGACATAATAACAAGAATTTTTTCAAAAAAAACCCGATTTAAAATCGGGTTGTGGAGAGATAATATAAAAAACACAATTAAATACCATGTATTGAACGAAGGATATTTTCCAATTGATCAAGACATGCATCACATTGCAATTTATTTCCAAAGGTTCCTCTACCCCCTATATTAAAGGAACTGCCTTCGCGAAGTTTTTTTACCAAATTATCCAATCCCACATCGGAACAGCCAGTTTCGGTGCAACCAGATGTGTTTTTCATAACCTCTCTTACTATTGCTTCACAATGGTTATTCACATCTTCACATCTAACACATTGACGAACATTAAGATATTTTTTATAAGGTGAAGACTGCCCTTCGTAGTAATTAGACCCCAAAGGCAACCTTATTAAATATCGTGTATAATAAGGTTCCAATAAATTATCAACTTCCATTGCGATTGATTTGCTATCTGCACATACAGTTTTTCCTGTTTTAGGATCTTTTTTATAAGGAGCAGTTATAGTTGTTTTTGTGAACATACCACAAGGAAGCTTAACATCTCTATCACGAGCAAGACCATTAACAGAACTTAAATCATCAGGATTCTCAATATAATTAGTTGTTCCATCGTTTGTTGTTACAAATTTATAATTAAAATCAGGATCCAGACATGAACTTTGTGTATTTGGAGTCCAACTATTAACCATTAAATTTACCTCTGGACAAGTACCCCAATAAAGACAAGTCGGATCTGCACCATCCTGATAATCACCATAAAGACCACTACTTACACTTCCAGTTCCACTTTCCGCCATAACCCTTACCCTCATTTGATAAATATTTCCTACACTTTTAGTAGCAGTATAACTATTTTGTCCATCATTTAAGGAGGAACTGCGGGCTCCGAAATAATCCCTTGCTTCGTCAGCATTAGTAATATTTTCTACACTTCTTCCAGGAATACAAATCTTTGGGAAAGCAGGCGACCAACAAGATGTCATTGTAGAAGTTCCGTCAGCAGTTTCAAGGTTACAACCTTCACTCCTCCAATATTTATAGAACATATTGTTTGAATCTACCCCCTTTGTCACGACAGGTGGTTCCGCAATCAAAAAGCCATTCTCATCCAATGTATAGGAGGCAGTTCCCGTAGTTTCACCCTTTGCCAATATGGTGTTTTCCTGCACCTCCATACCTGCAACAGAATCGCAGATGCCATCCTTATTACTATCCTTACAATTATCGCATTGTCCATCCTTATTCCAATCATAGCAGAAGTATGGGCTATCTACTGCTTCACCCCATGGGTTTCCATCTGCATCCATTACCTCACGACTTTCCATTGATGGTGCAATAGCACTTTTCATATTGGTGTTTGGGAGGATGTCGTTTACCTCCTCGTTTATAACCTTTTGAACACTTTCCGTGGAAACGTTTTCGTTGCTGGTATCCTGACTGGTGTCGGCGATACCCTGCCCCATAACAGATAAACTTAATAAATTAGATAATACTATTACTGATAGTGTCAATCTTTTCTTAGTCATATTTTCTCTCCTTATTAAATGAGTATGCTCCTATATTAGCATATTTTTTAAACCTTTTCAATAAAAATTCTATCATCCCTTGAAATTATTTCTTTTTATCACTATATCAATTCCTGTGATTTTATAACAACAACAAAAAAAGGAGTTTTATTATGTCTAAAGTAATTGGTATTGATTTGGGTACTACTAACTCTTGTTTCGCTTATATGGATGGTGGTGAAGCAAAAGTTATTGAAAATAGTGAGGGTAAAAGGACTACTCCTTCTGTCGTCGCTATTAACGAAAATGAGGTGTTGGTTGGAAGTTCCGCTAGAAACCAGGCTATCATTCATCCGGAAAGCACTATCTATGCTGTTAAAAGACTTATAGGTAGAAGATTTGATGATAAAATGGTGGAACGTGATCGCGAACTAGTCCCTTATAAAATTGTTAGCGCTGAAAACGGAGATGCTTGGGTGGAAGTAAATGGAAAAAAATACTCTCCTTCTCAGATATCCGCTTATGTGCTTTCTAAAATAAAAAAAGATGCTGAGGCTTATTTGGGTGAAAAAGTTGAAGAGGCTGTTATTACCGTTCCTGCTTACTTTAACGATTCTCAAAGACAGGCAACAAAAGATGCTGGTAAAATTGCCGGACTTAATGTCCTTAGGATTATAAACGAACCTACTGCTGCGGCTTTGGCTTATGGTTTGGATAAGAAAAAATCAGGAACTATTGTGGTTTACGACCTTGGTGGTGGAACTTTTGATGTGTCCGTTCTTGAAATAGGTGATGGTGTGTTTGAAGTTAAATCTACCAATGGTGATACATTCCTTGGCGGTGAAGATTTTGATAACAGAGTTATTGATTTTTTGGCTGATGAATTTAAAAAGGACAATGGGGGAATAGATCTTAAAGCAGATAAACTTGCTTTGCAAAGATTAAAGGAAGCGGCAGAAAAGGCAAAAATTGAACTTTCTACTGCTATGCAAACAGATATAAACCTTCCATTTATAACAGCAGATGCAACAGGTCCAAAACATTTAAATGTAAAACTTACCCGTGCAAAACTTGAATCTCTTGTTCAGGATTTGATAGATAAGACTTTGGAACCTTGTTCAAAAGCATTAAAAGATGCTGGTATAGATAAATCAAAAATTGACGAAGTAGTTTTGGTTGGAGGTCAAACTCGTATGCCAAAAGTTCAAGAAGTTGTTAAAGAATTTTTTGGCCGTGAACCTCATAAAGGTGTTAATCCAGATGAAGTTGTTGCTGTTGGTGCAGCAATTCAAGGTGGTGTTTTAAAAGGTGATGTGAAAGATGTCCTTCTTCTTGATGTTACCCCACTTTCACTTGGAATAGAAACACTTGGTGGAATATTTACAAGACTTATTGATAGAAATACAACTATACCTACAAAAAAGTCACAAGTATTTTCTACCGCCGAAGATGGACAAACTGCGGTTTCAATTCGTGTATTCCAAGGTGAAAGAGAAATGGCTCAGGACAACAAACTTCTTGGTGCATTTGATTTGATAGGTATTCCTGCTGCACCACGTGGAGTTCCACAAATAGAAGTTACATTTGATATTGATGCCAACGGAATCACTCATGTTTCTGCAAAAGATAAAGGCACAGGTAAAGAACAAGCAATCAGTATAAAATCTGATGGTGGACTTTCTGATGCTGAAATTGAAAAAATGGTAAAAGAAGCAGAAGCAAATTCCGCAGAAGATAAAAAGAAAAAGGAAAGAATAGAAGCTATTAACCAAGCCGAATCACTTGCTCATCAAACAGAAAAGAATCTTAAAGATTTTGGCGACAAAGTTGATGAAGCAACAAAATCAGCATTGGAAACTTCAATAAAAGAAGTTCGTGATGTTATTGCAAAAGAAGATGCTTCTGTTGAAGAAATAAAATCTAAAACAGATGCTTTGACACAGGCTGCAATGAAACTTGGCGAATTGATGTATAAACAACAACAACAACCAGGTCCTGATGCTCAACCTCAACCAGAGCAACAGACAACTAATGAAAATGGTGAAAAGGTTGTTGATGCAGAATTTGAAGATAAAAAATAATAATTTTATTCTTTTTGCACCCTCCCCCTTTGTTTATAAAAGGGGGAGTTTTTTACTTAGTATCCCATTATAAATAAATGATTCATATCATATCAAATAAAAAATCCCCATTGAAACAATAGGGATTTTTACGGAGGAAGATAAAAAACTAATATTGTTTTAAAATTTCTTCACATTTTTCTGCTCTATCACTATCTTCTTGTGCCTTAACCAAAGAAACACCACTTAATCCAGTGCTGGTAATAGAAGTTCCAGTAGTAATTCCAGCCATAATATTTGAAACAAGATTTAAGTTTCTCTCTTTTTCCTGTCCGGCTTCGGAATCATCATTTCGAATCTCATCTTTATTTGCTAAAAGTGAAGTTACTATTCCAGTTCCAGATGCCAAAGTTCCAATACCAGAAACGACTGCGGAACCTGTCATCATACCTGAAACAGCGTTAATATTATCTTTGCTGTATCCTTTGCAGACATCAAGAATATCTTTTGCCTTAACAGAAGTTGTGGTATTTTCCTGTTCGGCATCTAATCTTGATTTTACAAGGCTAAGTTCACGAAGTTTTTGGTTGCATTGCGACATTTTTTCAGCCAATTTTTTAGCATTAATCACAGATGCAATAGATGTTCCCGTTGATACAGCCGAAGTTGCAGTTGAACCAGCTAACAAAAGGCTTCTTTGTGCACCTAAATTTTTTGATAATTCAACTTTTTCGGAAATTTCATTTTCAAGTTTTTCCTGTCTTTGTTTTATATTGGCTAGAAGTTGTTGTCTTTTTTCTTCCATTTCTTCGGAATTTTCAGGATTGGATTGAGATAATAACAATACCTGATAAAGTTCATCTACCATTTGTGGCAAAGTTTTTTCCTTAGCTATTTCATTATCCAATTTTGCCTTTTGAACACCTGTAATCAATGCATGACCAGAAGCACCAGCACCTAAAAAACTGGAAACAGCAGTTACCGCATTTAATCCGAATAAAGTATCAAAATCCTTTTTAATACCTAGACATTCAGATTTTACCTCGGAAATTTTAAGTTCAACTGCCTTAATCGCAGATTCCACCTCTGCTTTGTTTGAATCGTCATCATCCGAAGTGGTATTAACAATATCAACAACAGAAGTCAAAGTTTGTGAAGTGGTATCTGTATTATCAGTTGTTGTTATTGATGTATCAACAGAAGATACAGATGTTGAAGAACTTCTGATAGAATTGTTTGATGCATTTCTTCGGAAACTTCTGTTAGAGGCAGAAAAAACCAAAGATGAATTTAAAAATGTTAACAAACTTAATGTAATAACTGAAACTTTTTTCATATCAATTTCTCCTTTTACTATTCTGCTACCGTTATATTAAAGTTATCATCGTATTTAAGAACGATAGAACCATGACTTCCTGAAACTCTGACTTCGTTATTGCCAATATTAGACCAACCATCCACAGAAAACCATCCCTTTTCATAAATAAGAAAATTATGAATACTATCATCTAATTTATTACTTATATCTTTTGCTACCTTGGCAGATGAAGTTGAAATTGAATTAAACTCTGCATCCATCTGTTTACCATATTGATACATACCGTCAGGATCGTTAAGGAATTCAAATCCAGTAGGATTTTTAAGACATAAAGAAACATTTTTCTGACTTTCTGCTGCTTTACTTTCTGTGGAAAAATCACATATCAAAGAAGGACATTGCTTTTGTGCATCCTGACATGCATTTTCTTCGTCTGACTGATTTGCTCTTTTTTCCTCTTCTGCTTTCTTTTTTTCATATTCACCAAAAAAATTAAGTGGTAAATTTTTATCTATACCAAAATTGTTATTGTATAAACAATTCTGGACATCAACTTTTAAAGTTTGTGAAAATTCCTCAAAGCTTGAATTCTTACATTCTATTTCTGAGCACAAAAATTTCTTTACTGCTAGACAATAATTATATAGTTCGGAATAATTTGCTTGGAATTGTTCATCCTGTTCACTTATCCAATCAGGAATAGTAGATGCATTTGTGTTGCCACAAAAAAACATTCCTAAAATAAGGGGTAATGTTATACTTTTTTTCATTAGATTCTCTCCTTTTCATTTTATTGTTAATATAACCGAAAAGGAAAAAACCACTTTGGAAAAGTGGTTGGGATTTAACAAACATCGTGAATAACAAGTAAAAACGACCGCAATGCGCAAGGGAAAACCTTATGCATCACATCCCAACCTTTTGTTGTTGGGTCTTGTTATTCTTTGAGGAGTTTGTTAAGCTCCCATATCCTCTCGGATACTAACTTACGGAGGATATTAGTATTATATCAATATCGTAATGTATGACAAGGATACTATATTCCTACCCGCAAGTATGCCTTTATAATATTATAAAATAGGATTGGTGTCAAATAAAAAAAATCAAAATAGATAAAAAAATACCCCCAATAAGGGAGTTTTGAAAATGGTGGGAATGGATGGACTCGAACCAACGACCGACCCGTTATGAGCGGGTAGCTCTAACCAACTGAGCTACATTCCCAAAATATAGGAGGTATTATATACTATTTTTTATTAAAATCAATCAAAAAATTATAAATACCCCTTGATTTATTATTTTTGCTGTTATCTTATCAAATCAGATAAATTATCCAAAATTTTCTGAACTTCAAGCATTTCCTTTTGCAATTCCAGTTTTCTTAGCTCAGACTCGCGTATATTGTGTTTATGTCTGTTTAATGCGATTGTTGCAGTGCTGGAAGGTTTAAATTTCAAGGATCTGCTGAGGGAGTAAACACGTTCCCTTTGTTCCCTTAATAAAGTTTCCTCTCTATGTATGACAGCTTGTATTTCTGATACAACCTCAGTAAATCCTGATGATAATTCTGCCTTTTTTAATGATATATTTTGTGAAGATGTTAATATTTTGAATAATAAAATATCTAGTTTTAAATTTCTTTTTTCCTTATCTGTTATATATTTCATATTGCCTCTTTCTTTTTTTTCTTTTTTATTAAATATCAACTATTTCATATTAACAGAAAAATAGGAAAGTTGTCAATATTTTTATGAAAAAAAACCTTTCCAAAAGAAAAGGTTTATAAATGTTTAAGAAAACTATTTCCAGAAAATCTTAAATCTTATTTTCTACAAATATTTCATGCTTTCTTGTTTTTTTATCGTATTTTCTAAAAGAAAGTTTTTCAGTTGTATTTGGAGATTTTGGATTTCTGTAAGTGGTATAGAAAGTTCCAGTTTCTGGATTTCTTAACTTTACCAACATTTTTACGCCTTTTTTTGCCATTTTTATCTCTCTTTCTTAATTATTTTGCGTTTTTCTTAGCTTGGCATTTTTGAATTCTGGATTTGATTGCCTTTGCTTCTTTTGTTAATTTAGAGTTTCCTGTATTCAAAAGATATGAATCAAGTCCACCATTTGCCTCTACTGTTTTTATTCCACGGCTGGTAACTGTCATTTTTACCTTTGTTCCAAGTATTTCAGATAGGAAAGAAACAACTTGAAGATTTGGTAAAAACCTTCTTTTTGTTTTGATTTCTGAATGAGAAACATTATGACCAGACATAGGTTTCTTCTTTGTAATTTCGCATACTCTTGACATTTCTTATTCCTTTGTTCGTAATTAGATTGAGAAATTGTAGTTTATCTTCTTTGATATGTCAACAAAAAAATTGCCTTTTTATTTTGATTTTGTTTTTGTTGTATAATGAACTTTTTTTAAATTGGCAGTTTCAAAAAATTTTAACAAACTATTGAAATAATTTATTTTCTTTTTATAATTTCTTTGAAGGTGTTGTGATGGCAGAACTTTTTGAAAGTAAAATAGGCACTCCGTTAGCGGAACGATTAAGAGCTGATAGTTTGGCCGATGTCGTAGGACAGGAACATTTGCTGTCTGATGATGGAGTAATTACATCTCAACTTAAAACTGGGAAAATAAAATCTATGATTTTGTGGGGACCTCCGGGGTGTGGAAAAACTACGATTGCGAAGTTAATCGCAAAATATATTGATGCAGAATTTGTTATGTTGTCCGCTGTTTTTTCTGGTGTTGCCGATTTGAAAAAAGTTTTTACAAATGCTTCGGAACTTCGCTTAGTGGGACGAAGAACTATCTTATTCGTTGATGAAATTCATAGATTTAATAAGGCTCAACAAGATAGCTTTTTGCCTTATGTTGAAGATGGGACTATAACCCTTATTGGTGCGACTACGGAAAATCCTTCGTTTGAATTAAATTCAGCTTTGTTATCCAGATGTCAGGTTTTGATTTTAAAAAGGCTTGATGAAAAAGCTTTGGAAACTCTTATTAACCGAGCAGAAAATGAGTTAGGTAAAAAGCTTCCACTGACTGATGAGGCAAGAAAAATGTTAATAAATATTGCTGATGGTGATGGAAGATACTTATTGAATATGATTGAAAATATTTTTGATTTTCCTTCTAAATCAATAATAAATGAAAAGGAATTAACTAAAATATTGCAAAGTCGTATGCCCAATTATGATAAAAGTGGGGAGGCTCATTACAACCTTATTTCTGCTTTGCACAAATCTTTGCGAGGTTCGGATCCTGATGCTGCTCTTTACTGGTGTGCCAGAATGATTGAAGGTGGAGAAGATCCAAAATATATTTTGCGCAGATTGACAAGGTTTGCAGTAGAAGATGTAGGGTTGGCGGATCCACATGCCTTGCCTTATGCAATTAGTGCATGGCAAGCATACGAACGTTTAGGAAGTCCCGAAGGCGATTTGGCAATTGCTTCTTTGGTAATATATCTTGGCACTGCTCCGAAATCAAATGCTTCGTATACCGCATGGAATGAGGCTTTGGCTACTGCAAAATTTACAGGGTCCCTTCCTCCTCCTATGCATATAATAAATGCACCTACTTCGTTAATGGAGGAACAAGGCTTTGGTAAAGGGTATGTTTACGATCCTGATACGAAAGATGGGTTTTCTGGTCAAAATTATTTTCCTGATAAAATGGAAAGAAAAAAGTTCTATCAACCTTTTGAAAGAGGATTTGAAAGAGATATTAAAAAAAGGCTTTTGTATTGGGAAAACCTTAGAAAGAAAAAAAATTCTTAACTGTTTTTCAATATACTTAAATGTTCCTTTAATTCTTTTAATGCTTGTGTTGGGGTTTTAAACAAAATACCAATACCGCCGTGTTTTATCCAATCTTTGATATTTAAAATTCTGTCATCAATAAGGATGTCGTGTCCCTTTACAAAATGATATTTATCCTTTTCCGTTATGATTATTTCACTAAATGTATTTGGAAAATGTTTCTGCAACCAATCTTTTTTATAAGTTGTTATTTGTTTTATATACTCCTTTGGCAATGTGTTTTTTACAGGTAGGTTTGAAATAACTCCGATACCTATATCAGTTTGTTGCTTTACAAAATTTACAAGTTTATCTATACCCTTTGTTTTTTGTAAATCACACCAAAAGGTAGGATACTCCTTATACATTTTCATCCAAAAAGCATTTCTTTTTTCCCATTCATGTTTTGGAAGTTTATCAGTGGGAATGTTGTCGCCACGATCTTTTTGTATTGTATCAGCAAGACTTTTGAAATCATCTAATACACCATCTATATCAAACCATATATTCATAACTTCACCATTTATAACTATATAATTTTGTTATAATATCTGAATTTTACAATTTTGTAAATAGTAATATAAAACAGATTATTTTAGAATACCTAAATCATACAAAGGTTTAAGAACTTGTTCTTTATTCCTTTCTTTTATTGGGCGGATTGGAGTTCCCGCATATACGGTCCATTCTTTAAATTCAAAATTTTCTGGAACAAAACTTAATGCACCTATTGTCACACCTTCTGGGATATGATTATTAGGCATAATAACTGAGTTAGCACCGATACCTGTATATTTTTCCATGATTACATCACCTACTATTTCCCTTACTGTTGGAACGGAGTGAGTTACCAATTCATTTACATAATCATTACTGGAAAGCCATATACGAACCCCCGAAGACAAACTTGAAAATCCCTTCATCGCAAAGGTATATTTTCCGTTTCCTCCTGCAATTGATGTATAAGGGGCAATTTCACAATAATCACCTATTTCCGCCTTTGATGAGATACGGCAGAAATCTGCAATTCTGCAATAATCACCGATAGTTAATAATTCAGGTTTTTTTAAGATAACATTTTGCCCTAATTCAAAATCTTTACCATATTTATTTATTTTTTTTAATAAATCTAATACTTCTGTCATAATAAACTTTCTTTTGTTAATGCGGATTTTATCCTAACTATTGATATAATTATTTTCAATTAAATTTTTTGTAATATTTGGAAATAATTCTTGTATTGTGCTTTTATTCTTTATAACTTATTATTGAAAGAAAAATAAGGATTTATAATGGGTAATAATAATTTTATTGATGTGGAAATACACCCTACTTCGTATGTTGATGAACATGCTGTTATTGGAAAGGGAACAAAAATCGGTCCATGGTGTATGATTGGTCCTGATGTTGTTATTGGGCAGAATAATATTTTAAAATCAAATGTTATAATAGAAGGTAAAACTACTATTGGTGATAATAATTTGATACACCAATTCGTTATTATTGGTAATAAATCGCATGATTTAAAATTTACCGCCGAACAGGCAACAACTGTTACTATTGGCAATAACTGCGACATAAGGGAATTTACAAATATTCACGCAGGAACACCAAATGGGGCAAAGGGAACTTGGATTGGGAATAATGTATTTTTAATGTCTCATACCCATATTGGACATGATTGCGAAGTCAGAGATGGTGCCTTATTATCACAGGCAACAACTTTGGGTGGTGAAGTTATAATTCAAGAAAAGGCTATTATTGGTGGTTGTTCTGCTATACATCAATTCTGTACTATTGGTAAGTATGCAATCATTGGAGGTTGTTCAAAAATAACTCAGGATGTAATACCTTATTCTATGAGTGATGGCAATCCTCAAAGCCTTGATGGTTTAAATTTGGTTGGATTGAAAAGAAATAAATTTTCTGTTGAAGAAATTAGAACTATTAAAGAAGTATATAAAATATTGTTTATTTCAAATGAAGGTTTGTGGACTGAGCGTTTACAGATGGCAAAATCTGTTTATGCAGGAAATCCAATTGCCGATGAAATATTTAATTTCATAGAACATGATTCAAGACGAATCATTTGTAAACCTAGATCTAAAAATGCCTCTGAAAATATTGAAAATTAAGGGAATGTATGAAAAAAAATATTTCTCATATAGGTTTGGTTGCAGGAGATAAAAACTTACCTTTGGCTGTAATTGATTTTGCAAAAAAAAACAATATTGATATTTCTGTTGTTGGCATCAAAGATTCTGTTTTACCCATTGTAAAAACAAAATTACCAAAAGATAATTATATTGAATTATCTATATCTCAACTTTCCAAAACTATTAAATTTTTTAAAAGTAAAGGTGTTGATACTATCTTAATAGTAGGCGGTGTAAACAACTCTAAAATAACTATAAACTTTGATGTTATAAAAATATTTTTTAAGTTATTATTTATAAAGAAAAAATATGATGGAATCCTTAGATTAGTAATAAAGCAATTTGAAAAGTCTGGATTTAATGTCATAGGAATAGATGACATAATGCCAGAAATGTTAATTGAAAATAAGGTATTGACTGATGTTTATCCATCAAAACAGGATTTGGATGATGCAAAATTTGGCTTTGCACAGGCATTAAAATATGCAAAAACTGATAAGGGGCAATCTATTGTTGTATTTAATAAAAAGCTAATTGCAGTAGAAGATTTTAAAGGGACAGATAACCTTATCAAAAGAGCGCTAAAAATAAAAGGAAAACAAAAAGGTGGTATTTTAGTAAAAGTTTTAAAACCAGGACAAGAAAAAAGAGCGGATATACCTGTGTTAGGGAAAAATACTATATTAAATTTACACGATGGTAATTTTTCTGGTGTCGTTATTCAAGCAAACAATTCTATCATAGAAGACAGAAAAAATGTATTGGAATTAGCAAATTCACTTAATATCTTTATTATGGGAACAGATGGGAAATTCTAATGAATAAAAAAAGATATCCCCGAATTTATCAGGGATATTTTTGAAACTTTTCACCATTACTTATATCTGGAATTTCAAACCTATTGTTGCGATATGAGCCTCTAAATCAGTTTGCATTTGCAATTCTTTTAATGTTTCGGTTCCATCAACGGCAATTTCTTTTAGGGTATTTTCTGTTTCTATGGTTCCAAAATTATAGTATCTGTATCCTATATCCAATGAAATATAATTGTTAAGACCTGCTGTTATACCTGCACCATATACAATAGTTCTGTTCCTTTGAACCTTACCTAAAACTATGAAATCAGAATCTGATGTTCCCTTAAACGAAACATCGCCTAAATCTATTTCTGATGCACCAATACCAGCCATAACATAAGGAACAAAAACAAAATATGGCTTGTTCCTGTTTGCTACGAAATCAAAGTAGACATTAACGGAGCCACCCTTTAAATCTATGTTGCTGTAATAATTTCTTGAATCTATACCTACTGTATTAGTTCCTTGGATATCTATTGCCTGACCTAATTGGAAATATGACAATTCAACTCTGAGTGGATTTGCTGAATTTATTCCGAATGATGCAGATAAGAAATAATCATCTTTGTAATCTAAGGCAATAGGATTTTCCTTTCCATCTGTGCAAAGGAAGTCCGCAGTATATGCCCTCTTACAATGATTAGAATCTGTAAATGTCATATCGTCTTTTGTATAAAAATAACCACCATATACACCTATGTATATACGTTTTAATCTACTTTCTTTTTCTTTCTTTGGGGCAGATGAAGATGTTGTTTCAGTTTCAAAATCATTTCTTTTTTCTTCTTGCTTACCTATATACATTCTTTCAATAGTGCTTACTGGTGCAAAAAGATTTTCACTTGCACAGGCAGGAACTGTTAATGTATAAACCCAGATAAGAACTAAACTTTTTAATACTTTTTTCATTTTATTTTCCTAATAAAATTTCTCTTTTTAGACATAAATTACAATATCTAAAATATTTTGTCAAGCATTTTGTATAAAAAAAAGAAAAAATATTATTTACTTTATTATATCAAAGATTTCGCCCCTAATCTCGTCAAGACCTGTTCCATTTTCACTACTTGTCAATATAGTTATAGGGTGCATTGCGGGGTGATTTTTGTAAATGCCATCAATATCATCTTTTGTCTTTTGCATAAAAGAGGTAGAAACCTTATCACATTTTGTTATTATAACTTGATAATTGACAGCAGAAGAATCAAGCATATTCATCATATCTATATCTACTTGTTTTATACCTTGCCTTACATCTATCAAAAGAAAAACTCTTCGTAATTGAGCTCTACCCTTTAAATAAGTATTAACATTGTCCCGCCAAGTTTTGACCACATCCTTTGGAGCCTTTGCAAATCCGTATCCTGGTAAATCAACTATCATCAACAAATCCTGATCGTTGAAAAAGTTTAAGGTTTGGGTTCTACCTGGTGTAGAGGAAGTTTTTGCCAAATTAGGAGTTGAAAATATTGCATTTATCAAAGATGATTTTCCTACATTGGATCTGCCTATAAATGCAATTTCCTTTTGAAAACTAGATGGAATTTGATTTACACTTGGATAACTACCCACAAAAATAGGTTTTACCTTATAAAAATCCTTTAACTTCATTTTGTTCCTATTTTATAAACTTTTGTTGTAATATACTTAATACATTATTAACAGTCCAATAAAGCACTAGACCACTTGGAAGACCTCCAAACATAACAACAAAAATTATAGGCAAAAATTTCATAATTTTTGTTTGTGTTTCATCAGTTGACACCATTGGCTGCATTTTTTGTTGTATATACATAGTTATTCCCATAAGGATTGGTAATACTCCGATATGAGGAAGCCAAGAATATGGCGTATATGGCAAAAGTCCAAATAAGTTAAATATGCTGGTGCTGTCTGGCATTGATAAATCATTTATCCAAAAGATAAATGGTGCCTGTCTCATTTCTATTGAAATAATTAAAGATTTATACAATGCAAAAAATACAGGTATTTGTATTAAAATTGGTAAACAACCAGATAATGGATTAACCCCACTTTTTTTATAAAGCATCGCAAGTTGCATATTCATCATTTGTTTATTGTTTGCATAAAGAAGTTGTATTCTTTTCATTTCAGGTTGCAACTTTTTCATCTTTTCCATACTTTTGAAAGATTTTTGTGCGATTGGAAATAGCAAAGCCCTTATCAATATTGTGAAGAGTATTATTGCCACACCAAAATTACCTGTGAAGTCATAAAACCATTTTAATATTTGTGTAAATGGTTTTGATAAAATGTAGAAAAAGCCATAATCTATCACCAAATCAAATTTAGGAATTGAAAGTTTAGTTTCATATTTATCTATTATAGATGGTTCCTTTGCCCCTATATAAACATAGGACTTTACCTCTGTTGTTTGTTTTGGAGCAACCTTTATCATATCACTTATGTAATCAGATTGAAATTGTTTATACGTTGATTTTGATGATGGAGATGGTATAGAAGAATCTTCTAATTTAAGAACTCTGGCTGTAAAATTGCTTTTGTTTTGTTCTGGTATTAAAATAGTCATAAAATAATCAGAACCAAATCCCAGCCAACCATCTTTTGAATTAAATTCTTGGATATTTGAACTTTCTAATGACTGATATCTTTCTTCCTCTAATGAATCATCTAAATAACCTACGAATCCAGTATGAGAAGAAGAAGGTGGAGAGGCTAAATCAAATGCCTTTACTATCCTTGCATAAGGGAAAAATTCAACATCTATATTAGAATTATTTTTAACCTTATCCTTTATAGTTAACATGTAATCTTCATCAAAAGATAGTTCCCTTATAAATTCAACTTTGTCTTTATTAGTCCATGATAATGTAATAGAATTATTAGTTTTATTTTCTACCTTCCATTTTGTTATATTAGTTGGAAAATCTGTTGTATTGTTGCCACTGCCTAATAATCCAAATTCAACATAAGATGATTTTTCATTTACTTTATCTTCGTCCTTTATGTATTTCAAAAGTTCAACATTTTTTGAATCTGATTCAAGAGATACTTTATATTTTTTAAGTAAAACATCATCTAAACGAAGACCGACAGAATTAAAGTTTCCCTTTAAAGAATCTGTTTCAAAAGGAATCAAATTTCTTTGGATTTCAACCTTTTTAGTTAGGGTAAGAGGATTTATTGTTGGAAGAGGTTCTTTCTTTTTTCCGAATATCATTTGCAATATTAGGAAAATAGAAAAAACATATAAAAATGTTTTAAAAAAACTTGTTTTTTGAACAGGTTGATTTGGTGTTATATTTTTTTCCATATTATTTCCTTTCTGGTGGTAAATCCAAACCTCCTTTGAATAAGGGGTTGCATTTTAAAATCCTTTTTATAGTTAGATAACTTCCCTTTACTATACCAAAGTTTTTCAAAACTTCAATAGAATAATCCGAACATCTTGGGAAAAAACGACACCTATATCTTCCTCCTAAAATTGGAGAGATAAATAATTGGTATCCACGAATCAATAGTATAAGTGTTTTTGTTATCATACTTTTAAGATATAGTGATTATTCAAAAATACAAGTAATAATTGACTTTTTATCTATTTATATGCATTATAATGATTTGAAAAAATACTTTGAGGAATAAATGCTTAGTTTAGTAAAAGATTTTGATATTATACATTTAGAAAGTGTTGACAGCACAAATAATTATGCAAAAAAAATAATTTCTGAATCTGATAAAAAAAATTTTATAATAATCGCTGATACCCAAACATCAGGAAGGACTACTAAAAAAGAAAAATGGATAAGCCCAAAGGGAAATCTTTATATAACATTTGCTATACAATTAGAAAATAATGAAGAAAAATATTTTCCTATGTTTTCTTTTTTAAGTGCGTTGTCCATAATACAATCGGTTGAATCTGTTGCCAATTTTAAGATGGATTTAAAAATAAAATGGCCAAATGATGTATTGTTGGAGTATAAAAAACTTTCTGGGATTTTAATTGAAAAAGAGTCCAATTTCGCAATTATTGGTATAGGGGTGAATGTAAATTCTTCTCCTGATAATTCCTTGACCAAATACCCTACTACTTCGTTATTGGAAAGCAAAATAAATGTATCTGTTGAAAAATTTGCCTTAGAATTACAAAAAAATATAATTAACAATATAAATATTTGTCGTGAAAATGGCTTTGAAAAAATGATTGAACTTGTAAAACCTTTTATGTGTAAAATTGGCGAATATGTTTATGTGATGACACCCAATAATAATTTAGTTTGTGGTATATTTTCCGGACTTTCGGTTGATGGCGGTTTGATTATAAAAACAACAGAAGGAACAAAAACTTTAATGTCTGGTGAACTTACAAAGGAAAACTTTGTATAAAAATTTATTAGTTTTTATTTTGTTATTTTACTATCTATATATTGACCTATGGTATTAAATAGTTCTTTTAACTTTCCCTCGTAATTATGAGGTGAATCTTTTACAAAAGAAAGATCTGCCTTTCCAAATTTTTGTTTGTTAATAAAGGTTGTTAAATTTTTTAAACTTTCTGGTAAAATTATATTATCATTTTCCGCCCCTATAATAAGTCCATCACAAGGGACAGGATTAAAAAATGAGAAATCATATTTTTTTGGAAACGGAGAAACTGCAACATACCCTGTAATTTCTATACGACGCATTAAAATTTGCATGGCAACCCATGCACCAAAACCGGTCCCTGCAAGCCAAAATCCATTTGCATCTTCGTTTTGTTCCTGTATCCAATCTACAATAGTAGATGCATCTGTTAATTCACCTTCTCCTGCTTCAAAAACACCTTCGGTATTACCTACACCTCTGAAATTAAAACGAATCACTGAAAATCCCTTTTGTAAAAAAGAATAAAATATGGTGTAATTGACCTTTTCATTCATATTACCTCCATTTGCTGGGGCATCATGGAAGACTACTGCTATTGGTGCATTTGGATTTGCATTTTTATAATAACTTGCCTGAATACGTCCATTCGCTCCTGATAAAATCATATCCATTTTTATTTTCCCTTTCTCGTATTGGTATATGATACAATATCTTATCTATAAAATGCAATAAAAAGAAATGTATTTTACGTAAAATTATTATAGACTTTTTGATTTAACAATGCTATTAAATATACTTGTATACAACAAAAAGGAGAGATTATGTTAAAAAAAATATTTTGTTTGTTAGTATTGTTTTTATCTATGGCTGTTATGCGAAACAACTCTGTTTCCGCATCTTTTTGGGATGCATGGGCAAATGAAGATGAAGAAGAAAATATGAAAAATCCCTCTACTTCATCTACTAAAAAGATGATTAAAAATAATAAAACATCAACATTAAAGACAACTAAAAACGAAACAAAAAATGTTACTGAAAAAACTTATGTAACTATGAGTGATGAAACAATTACTCAAGATGCGTTCTTTAATATTGATTCATTAAATAACGAGAAACCTATTGTTATTTGTCGCCAAAAAGGTTGCACAGAATTAAATGATAAAATGACAAGAAGTTATTTATTTAATGCCATTGCAAACTTGTTGTATGTAAATAATAAAACAAAAGTTTATTTGTGTGAAGCAAACACTAGCACCAGAGCATGTATTTCAAATGGTTTAAAATATGCAGTTAATATTGGTGGAACTGCTGCTGTTGTGTATATACCATCTTTGACAATTACTGATGTTTCTTTCTCTCAAAATTTAAAGAAAATTAGTTTTATGTTCTCTTATGACTTATATGCAAATGGATTAAAATCTTTCTGTACCTCTGCTTATAATACTATTGAAATTTCTGAAAATAAGCAGGCTTTGATAAGAGATAATAATTATAAATGTCAATTAACTTCTGACTTACCTTCCACTACTTATAATATTTACAACATAGATTATGTTGATTTAGATTATGGCATTATTGGGGCTTATTACTCAACCGGTATGAGTGGGGCAAGCCATGGTGGACATGATGGTTATGTTTTGATGAAATTCCAATATACAGATGCTAACCTTGCAAAACCTACTTCGTCATGTCAAGCCGGTGTTTGTGATAGTGAAAGTTATAAAATTGCTCCGGGACAATACGAAGTAATACCTTTGGAAAAAAAAGGATAACTAAAAATGGATGTAAAAGATTCTACTGACTTTGTCGCTCATATACTTGTTATTGATGACGATGATAGAATTAGAAATCTTTTGAAAAAGTATTTATCGTCGGAAAATTTTTTGGTGTCTGTTGCAAAAGATGCTTTTGATGCGGAGAAGTTAGTTGCAAATATAAAATACGATCTTATCGTTTCTGATAAGATGATGCCTAAAAAAGATGGAATTGATTTCATTAAGGATTTACGTAGTGTGAATAACAATACTCCTGTTATAATATTAACTGCTGTTGGTGATATTGATAATAAATTATTAGGTTTTTCCATTGGTGCAGATGATTATATTGCAAAACCT
Organism: uncultured Alphaproteobacteria bacterium; assembly: GCA_944392955.1. Taxonomy (GTDB): domain Bacteria; phylum Pseudomonadota; class Alphaproteobacteria; order Rs-D84; family CACZYB01; genus CACZYB01. Next base: position 20,514 of record CALXYK010000010.1, read on the forward strand.
TTTGAACCAAAAGAACTATTATTCAGAATAAAAAATATTTTAAAAAGGACTGGGATAAATAATAAAAATGAAATAAAATTTGGAAGTTTTTCATTTAATCTTTCATCAAATGTATTAAAAAAAGGTGAAGAGGTGATAAAACTTACAAATACACAAAAATCTTTGATAGCTTATTTTATAAATAATCCTAATAAAGTTTTGACTAGAAACGATTTATTATCTGTTTTACCCATTGCTGATGAAAGAAGTGTTGATGTTGCAATTACTAGGTTAAGAAAAAAAATATACGATGAAAAAAATGAAAATGAATTTATTACTACTATCAGAAATGTAGGATATAAGTTTGTAATTTAGTGAGGTATGTTATGACTAAAAATTTTGATAATGTAAAAAAAATCTTTCAATTAAGAACTTATTTCCCTAAGGGAATTATGGCAAGAATGCTTATCCTTGTTATATTGCCTATTGTGTTATCTCAAATACTAACTGGATATATGTTTTACAGGAGACATTGGAAAAGTATTTCAAATCAAAGTGCAATTACATTTGTTGGAAATGTTTTAACTATCATTGATTTAAAAAAGCAAGATAAAACCGAAGATGAATTTTTAGAAACTCAGCAAATGGCAAAGAAAAATTTTATGATGGATGTTGAATGGTTGCCGGGCGAGAAAATGAAACCTGAAAAAAATTCAAGCCGAGTTAATAAATTATCTTTGCGATATGTTTATGGATTTTTAAATCAAAATTTAAAAAAACCTTATTCCTTATATGCTGATGAAGAAAAAAACATTTTAGAAATGCAGATACAATATCCTAATGGTGTATTGTTTATAAGTTCTTCGTTAAAATCTGTTTTTTCAAAGACTATTTATATTTTCTTTTCTTGGGTATTAGGAAGCACTCTTATCTTTATACTTATTGCAGTGCCTTTTGCAAAAAAACAAGTAGAATCTATTAAAAATCTTACTAGGGCTATTAGTTTAGTTGGTAAAGGTGAAGAGTTAAATGATTTTACACCATCTGGTTCTATACAGGTAAAAAGGGCTGGGGCTACATTTTTAAAAACATACAAAAGGATGCAAAGATATATGAAATCTAGAACTGATATGTTATCTGGAATTTCCCATGACTTAAAAACTCCTTTGACCAGAATGAAATTGGAATTGGAATTTTGTGATGATAAAAATCTTCAATTTGCTTTGCTTAGTGATATAGAAGATATGGAAAAAATGATTAACTCTTATCTATCTTTTGCAAAGGGAATGGATCCTGAAAAATCAGAAAAAACTAATATTACAAAGACTATTCAAAATTTGATTAGAAAACTTAACAAAGGAAACTATGATATTACATTTTTACCTAAGAAAGATTATTTTGCGGTTGTAAGGCTATCTGCATTTGAAAGAGCTGTTTCAAATGTAATTGTTAATGCAATACGTTATGGTAAAAAGAAGATTATAGTAGATATAGTTAAAAAATCTGAATCTCTTGAAATATCAATAGAAGATAATGGTCCAGGTATTCCTGAAAATCAAAGAGAAGAAATGTTCAAACCTTTTACAAGGTTAGATGATTCCAGAAATACAGAAACAGGCGGTATGGGATTGGGACTTTCTATTGTTCAAGAGGTTATTCACCAACATGGTGGAGAAGTATCTTTGTTAACAAGTGAAAAACTTGGGGGATTAAAGGTAAAAATAGAACTTCCTTTGAAATAGTTGTATAACAATATAATTAGTAAAAATTGAAATAGTTTTTTTGATTATTTGTCGTATACTGATTTCCATTCTGCAAGAATAGAATTGGCATCTGAAACCTTACCCATATTTTTGTTTTTTGCCTTTATATACTCATTTTCAGTAAGAGTTTTATACCCCAAAATAGTATAAAAATCATCTGTTAAATCAGATAATTCCTTATTTTTTTTTAGGTTATCACGAACATTTTTTGAAAAATCTATTGCCAAATAGGTTTCAAGACCATAAACACCACCAAATACACATGATATACCAACAACCCAAGGAAGAGAATGCCCTATCATATCGACACCTGCCCTTACCTTTTTAGTATCAATTTTGGTAGCAGATTCAACAAATTTTTCAAATAGACTCATATTTATTCCTTTTTAACTCTTTGTATCCACTTTGTAATTTTAGTATAAAAACACAATTTTGTAAATATTATTTTTTTCTAATTTTATAAATTTTTGTTTCAAATAAAATTTAATAATGTTATAAATAAAAGAAAAATATTTATGGATTTAGATAATGTTGATAGATATTAAAGAAAAATTAAATAAGCCTATTGTTATAGTGGGGTTGATGGGGGCTGGAAAAACATCTGTTGGAAAGATGATTTCCAAAAAACTTTCCTTGCCTTTTGTTGATTCTGATAGTGAGATAGTAAGTTCGGCTGGTTGTTCTGTTGTTGATATTTTTTCTATATACGGGGAACAAGAATTTAGACGGGTAGAAGACAGGGTTATAAATAGAATACTTTCTGATGAAAAAATAAAAGTTTTATCAACTGGTGAAGGGGCTTTTATAATAGATAGTGTTAGACAACTAACTAAGGAAAAAGCTATTACAATATGGTTAAAGGCAGATTTGGATTTGTTAGTAAAAAGGACCAGTTTCAAAGATACACGCCCTCTTTTGCTTAATTATGACTCTTCTAAAATCTTAAAAAAACTTATTGAAGAACGTTATCCAATATATGCAAATGCAGATATCACTGTTGAAACAAAAGACGAGCCTACCTATAAAACAACTCAGAATGTATTAAAGGCTTTGCATTCATTCTTAAAAAAAAGGGGTTAAAATGAAATTGTTTAAATATTTATCTATATTTTTATTGATTTGTTCCTGTGGATTTAAACCTATGTATAAGGAAACACCATACAATAATCTATCAGAAAAAACCGCATCTATTGCAATTTCACCAGTTAAAGTTTTTGATGGTGCCTATGGTGTAGAACTTCGTAATAAATTGCTTAATAAACTTACACCTTTGGGAAAACCTGAAAATCCTAAATACATTTTGGACATTACTTTATCAGAGCCTAATATCTTAGATTATACTATAAAAACTGATGGAACCGCTTCTTCTTATCTTGTTAAAATGTATGCAGTTTATACCTTAAAACAGAAAAAGGATTTCAAAGTTTTATTTACAAAAACAGCAAATGCTGAAATTTCCTATAACATTTTGAAAAACCAATTTTCAACCGAAATGTTAAAGAAAAATGCTATAAAATTGACTATTGATGATTTGGCGAATCAAATTTATTTTGCGGTTATAACTTATTTTACTGAAAGATAAAAATGGTGAAATTTAAACTTGCTGATTTTAACAATGCAAAAAAAAATAAATTTTCCGAATTTGATGCTATATTGTTTTATGGGCAAGATAGAGGGCAAGTATTAGAAAATTTTAATATTGCAATGGAAACTATTGCTCCGGAAATTGATGATGGATTTTCTGTGTTTGAATTTTCTTCGTCAGATATTAAACAAGATCCATCAAAGTTAATTGATGAAGCAACTGCTATATCATTTTTAGGAACTAGAAAAGTTATCAAAATTAAAGATGCAAATGAAGATGTTGTAGAACCATTGAAACTTTTATTAAAGAACTATCAAAAATTAGAGGCATTTATCATTCTATCAGCAGATGAATTATCTCCTTCGTCAAAATTAAGGTCGTTGTTTGAAACTAATAAAAGATTGGCTGTTTTACCAAATTATATAGATACTGATGAAAACCTTTCTTTTATAATAAAGGATACTTTGGCAAAGTCTGGAATAAAAAGAATACCTGACGAAGTTTTAATGTTTTTAAGATCAAAATTAGGTGAAAATCGTGCAACTACACGAATGGAACTTGAAAAACTTGCGTTGTTTTTATACCCCAAAACTGAAATATCCATTGATGATGCTCAGAAATGTATTATGGACTCTTCTAGCATCACTTTGCAAGATTTGCCTTTGGCTATTGCTGATGGAAATAATAAAAAATTGTTCAGTGTATTATCAAGGCTTTTATCAGAAGGAAACAACCCTATTGACTTATTAAAAATTGTATTAAACCATTTTAAAAATCTTTACTATATGGCTTCGCAAATTGAAACGGGTATGTCAATTTCAAGTGTGATTGAAAATTCTAAGCCTCCTATATTTTTTAAATTAAAACCAAGTTATGAGAGGCAACTTAGGTTTTGGACAACCGAAAAAATAATAAAGGTTATATCAGAAATAAATACTGCGGATATTCGTTGTAAATCCGTTAATATGCCACAGGAAACTATTGTTTCTCAGTTATTTTTTATGATATGTTCAATTGCTTCTAAAAGGATATAGGTATGTTAAAAGAATCGAATCGTATTGCAAAAATTATCGCCAGAAGTGGTATTTGTTCCCGAAGAGAAGCCGAAAGAAAAATACTTAATGGAAATGTATCTGTAAATGGTGAAATAATAACTTCACCAGCCTTTAATGTGATAGAATCTGATGAAATAATAGTAGACGGAATCCCATTACAAAAACCAGAGCAAACAAAATTATTTATATATCACAAACCTGTTGGTTTAATAACTTCTCATTCTGATTCTTTTGGAAGAAAAACCGTATTTGAAACATTGCCAAAGCAATATGGAAGGTTGATTTCTATTGGACGTTTAGATTTAAATTCCGAAGGTTTATTACTTCTTACTAATGATGGGGAATTTCAAAGATTTATGGAGAGTCCAAAAAATGAATTTGAAAGAATCTATCATGTAAGAATAAGAGGTATCCTTTCCCAAAGTGATATTTTAAAACTTAAAAATGGAATCGTTGTTGATGGAGTTAAATATAAAAGTATTGATGTAAAACTTGATAAAAAACAATCTTCTAATTCTTGGGTGTTTGTAAAACTGACCGAAGGTAAAAACAGAGAAATAAGAAAAACTATGGAAAGTTTAGGTTATCAAGTAAACAGACTTATACGAATTTCATACGCAGGTTTGGAACTAAGAAACCTTAAACCTGGTGAGATATACGAAACAAAGATTCCCAAAAAGCTTTTGGAAAAATTTAACGAATATAAAAACAAAGTTTAACACTTATTTGTTGATAAAAATTCGTCTGCAAATTCTTTGTATCTGTCTTCTTCTATTGCCTTTCTGATATCCCTCATTAAATCCTGGTAATACCAAATATTATGTTGTGATAATAATGTATATCCCAAAATTTCCTTCGCATTAAATAAATGGTGAATATATGCACGAGAGTAATTACGGCAAGTTGGACACTGGCATTTTTCATCAAAAGGTTTAGAATCATCTTTGAAACATGAATTATTTATATTTATAAAACCACCACGGACAAATGCCTGTCCTGTTCTTCCACTGCGGGTAGGCATAACACAATCAAACATATCAATTCCTCGTAATACTGCACCTACTATATCCGAAGGCTTACCAACCCCCATTAGATATCTTGGCTTTGTATCAGGAAGAGCAGATGCTGTATAATCCAAAACCTCAAACATCATTTCCTGAGGTTCACCTATGGCAAGGCCTCCTACTGCATATCCATCAAAAGGTATTTGTGTTAAAGTTTCCACAGATTCCAAACGCAAATCTTTATACATACTGCCTTGAACTATACCGAAAATACCATAACCTTCCCTTTGTTCAAATGCATCAAAAGAACGTTTTGCCCAACGCATAGACATACGCATTGAAGCCAAAGCCTTTTCCTTTTCAACAGGCCATGACAGACATTCATCAAAGCACATAGTTATATTACTATCCAAAAGTCGTTGTATTTCTATTGATCGTTCCGGAGTTAACATATGCTTTACACCGCCGTCAATGTGGGATTGGAATTCCACACCTTCTTCTGTTATCTTTCTTAATCCAGCAAGACTCATTACCTGAAAACCACCTGAATCTGTTAAAATTGGTTTAGGCCAGTTCATAAACTTATGTAGACCGCCCATTTTATTTACCAATTCCGCGGTAGGACGAAGCATTAAATGATATGTGTTTCCCAATATAATTTCTGCACCGGTTTGGGCAACATCCTCGGGCTTTAATGCCTTAACCGAACCTACGGTTCCGACTGGCATAAAACATGGTGTATGAATATCCCCGTGTTTTGTATGTAAAATTCCCAGACGAGACTTACCCGAATTTTTTAATAAATCAAATTTTAACGACATAACTTTTTCCCTTTAATTATTAAAACAAAAAACGAATCTTTAAAAATTAAAGATATCTTGAATTTATAATTTTATATGTTGCAAATATTAAAAGATAATATCCGTAATATAGAATCAAATTTTCTAAAATTTTATTTCTCCTTTTGCCTTATTTTGCAATTGTATCATAAAAAAATGATTATTCAAGTTTTTAATAATATCCTTGTAAACCTTTGAAAAAAGCTTTTGTTTATTAGATATTTTATTTCTATTTTTAATATAAAATTAAATTTTTTACAATTTTAGGTTGTATTTATGAAATAATTCTATTATAATTAGAATCGGAGGTGCAAAATGTTAAAGAAAATAAAAAGCACAAAATTAGTATGGAAAAACAAAACCTTTTCAATTAACGATTTATTATTATGTATTTTATTCATCCTTATTTGTGATTTTGTTGGATACATAAGTAGTTTGTTCCAGACAGAAAGTCTTAGGGCATGGTATCCTTTGCTTAATAAATCTTTATTTACACCTCCACCTTTTGTATTTCCTGCTGTATGGGGATTGCTTTACACTATTATTGGGATTTCAACATTCCTTGCCTTTAAAAATGCAATGAAAGAAGATAAAATTTATGTTTTATTTATTTTCTTTGCACAACTTTGTTTTAACTTTTTGTGGACTTTGTTCTTTTTTGGAATGAGAGCCCCTATTTTAGCATTTGTAGAACTTTTATTTTTTATTTTGATAGTAGTTAGTATGATGAAATTATATAAAAAATTAAGTTTTACTTCTTACATACTTCTTTATCCATATTTATTTTGGCTATTATTTGCCACATATCTTAATTTTTTTATAATTTTGAAAAATTAAATTCTTTTTTCTTAAAATATAAGTTACGATAAAAAGGTTAAAAAAAAATGAGGTCGAATATGATATCAACAATAAAACAAGCCACACAAAATATACTTTCTAGATTAAACTGGAAAGTATACCATTCGACAATATTTTCTATTATAACCTTTTTATCTGTAATCCCATGCACAATCTTTCTTCCGGAAAGGTTTGCATGGGAAAATTCATGGATTGAAAATTCTCAGTTGGTTATATTGGCAATCACATTTTATATCGCCATTAAATCTAATTATAACAAAAAATTTTTTAATTGGATTGCAATGATTGCCGTAATATTGTTTTTAAGAGAAATTAGTTATGGTAGAGCATTATTCCCAAAAGAAGAATTTGTTAATGTTTTTAAATCCTGGGATGAAATTTTACCTATGTGTCCTTGGCTATCAATAACATTATACATTTCATTTATGGTTTATTCCTTGTTTTATTTCTTTAAAAACAGATTATGTTATGATGTTATAGGTTATGTAAAATCTGCAAAAATAGCAGGTTGGGATTTTTCATTTTTATTTATAGGAATAATAGTAGGAACTATAAGCGAATCGTATTTGCATAATGAACCTTTGGAAGAAATGACAGAAACCTTGTTTTATGTTGCATTCATGAGTATTATTTGGATATATTCCAATGTACCTATTTTCCATTTAAATAAAAAATAAAAAACTGCTTATGAAAAGCAGTTTTTTTTAAAGAATTCTCTTTTCTATTTTTTCAAACAAATTTTTACCAAAGCATCAAATAAAGGTGCTACTGCAAAAGGTCTTGACTTAAATTCAGGATGGAATTGAACTGCAATAAAAAATTTATGTGCAGGAATTTCTATTATTTCTGGCAATTTTCCATCTGGAGATTTTCCACTTATTACAACACCTTTTGATTTTAATTCGTCTTCGTATTTTATATCCATTTCATAGCGATGACGATGGCGTTCTGAAATTTCGGTTGCACCGCCATAAACTTTACTTGCCAAAGAATCAGGTAATAGTTTGGAAATATATGCACCAAGTCTTAATGTGCCACCTTTGTCAGTATTTTCATCCCTTATCTCTTTTTTACCATCTTTTTCCCATTCTGTTACAAGAGATATTACAGGGGTGCATTCAGACATAAATTCCGTTGAATTGGCATCTTTGATACCCAATAAATGACGAGCCATTTCTATAACAGCAACCTGCATACCCAAACAAATACCAAGGTAAGGAATGTTATGAATTCGTGCATATTCCGCTGCCTTAATTTTTCCTTCTACACCACGATGTCCGAATCCTCCAGGCACGATTATCCCATCAACATCGGAAAATATATTTTCTATTTCTGTAGGATTCATTTCTTCTAAATGTTCGGAATTTATCCATTTGATATTTACCTTTGTTTCATTTGATATTCCTGCATGAGCAAGGGCTTCGTTCAAAGATTTATATGCATCAGGGAATCCACAATATTTTGCCACTATTCCTATTGTAATATTATGTTTCCAATTTCCCAACACATTTGAAATTTTTATCCATTTTTCAAAATCTGGCTCATTTGAAACAGATAATAAATTGAAATAGTTTAAAATTCTATCATCAAGATGCTCCTTATGATAAACTGCTGGAATTTTGTATATGTTATCAGTATCAGGAGCAGAAATAACATCTTCTGGCTTTACATTACAAAACATTGCAATTTTCTTTTTTTCATTTTCAGGAATTAACACATCACTACGGCATAAAATTATATTAGGAGAAAGTCCCATTTCTAATAATTTACGAACAGATTGTTGTGTTGGTTTGGTTTTTACCTCTGATGCGGTTTTTATATAAGGCACCAAAGTTAAATGTATCAATAATACATTATCTCTTCCTACCTCGTTCATAAATTGTCTTATACCTTCAAGGAAAAGGAAACCTTCCATATCACCTACGGTTCCACCTATTTCATAAATAACAAAATCTTCGCCATGCAAGTCAGATTTAATAAATCTTTTTACCTCGTCGGTTATATGAGGGATAGACTGAACCGTTGCACCAAGATATTCCCCCTGTCTTTCCTTAGTCAAGACATTCCAATAAATACGTCCTCCGGAAATACTATCACTTTTATGACAAGAAGAACCTGTAAACCTTTCGTAATGGCCCAAATCTAAATCTGTTTCAGCACCATCATCTGTCACAAAAACTTCACCATGTTGAAATGGGGACATTGTGCCAGGATCAACATTTAGGTATGGATCCATTTTTCTTTGACGAACCGTAAAACCACGAGATTGCAATAAAGCACCAATAGATGCAGAGGCAATACCCTTTCCCAATGATGAAATGACTCCTCCTGTTATAAAAATATACTTTGTCATAAGATTCTCCTTTTCCTATTTACTATAATCCTAATATATATACTTAATTTCCTATATGCAAGAAAAGTTTTAATGGAACATATCATATCCATTTTGAGACATAATATACTTTAACTTTTCTAATAAAGATGCATCCTCTTTTCGTTTTTTGATATTTGTTGAATTGGTATGAGTTAAATTCTGGCTAAGTTTTAAAATATATGGAATAGTAATAGAAAGTAATCTATTTTTAAATTCATTTATTATTTCTTTATCCTTTACATTATAATCAGAAAATTTACTCAATTTCGCATAATCTTCTGTTATAACAATAATTTTATTGTCATCCAACAAATCTAATCTAAAATTACCCGTTGATAAAATTTCAGCCAGTTTGAATCTTAATTCAGGAAGTGTTGATTTAAGTTCTATTTTTTTACAGGAAAATGTCATTACATTTTCACCAATAAAATATTCTATTTGTTCTACATTACTTGGGAAAATATAACAAGAGTATTTATTTTTTGAATTCATGTTTAAACCTTTATTTCTAAAATAAAGCCCCCTATGTTTAGGGGGTGATTTATTCTTTATTGTCCGATAACTTTTCTGTGTGATGTTGCCTTTGGTGTGGTGCCCTTTGTCTTAAGCTTTACATCAGAGGACTTAACATCCTTTACTTTCTTTGTATCTTGTTTTGATACTTCCTTTTTGGCCTCCGGAGCATCCTTTGCCTTTTCAGATTGTTTTTTAGATGCAATATCATTTTTTTGACGAAGACCTTTTGCATTAACATCTCTGTCAACAAATTCTATTATTCCCATAGGTGCACAATCGCCGTAGCGGAGACCTGCCTTTATTACACGGGTATATCCACCATTTCTTTTTTCATATCTTTTTCCAAGAACATCAAAAAGTTTTTTTACAGCTTCTTCTGAACGTAAAAATGCAAGGGCTTCCCTTCTTGCTGCCAAAGAGTTTTTCTTTGCTATTGTTATCATTTTATCCGCAAAAGATCTTAAATCCTTTGCCTTTGGTAAGGTTGTTGTTATTTGTTCATGTTCTATAAGTGAACATACCAAATTAGAAAACAATGCCTTTCTATGCGATGTTGGTCTGTTAAGTTTTCTTCCACTAATATTATGTCTCATTTTTATCCTCTTTGACTTGTAGTGTTGACGGGCAACACGGATTAAACTTTGATATTACAGAAAAATCTAATAATATCCTATTTTTTACCTTTCTCAGAACCTTTTATTATATCTGCACTAAGGTAATGGTGGGTGCCTGCAACTGCCTTTTCTGATAAAGATGCAGCACCTTTTAAAAAATATCCGTTCATAGCAGAAACAAGAAGAAAGCAAGCGAATATAATCTTGAATATACTCCACCAAATACTTTGTTCTTTTTTTTCTGCCATAAACTAACCTTTATTATTTATATGGATTTTCAAATTTCTTTGAAAGTTCCTCTATATTCTCTGGTGGCCATCCTGGAACATCCATTCCTAGATATAGTCCCATAAGTCCAAGTTGTTCCTTTATCTCGTTCAAAGACTTTCTTCCGAAGTTTGGTGTTTTTAACATATCATTTTCTGTCTTTTGAACAAGTTCACCTATGTAAGTGATATTATCATTTTTCAAGCAATTATTTGCTCTTACTGATAATTCAAGTTCATCAACTTTTTTAAGTAATACTTTGTTGAATGGAAGTTCTTCTTCTACTTCTTCTTTCTTAACAACTTCTGGATCTTCAAAATTTACGAATAAATCTAATTGATCTATTAAAATTCTTGCAGAAAGTGCAAGAGCATCTTCTGGTTTTACAGATCCGTCAGTTTTAATTGTCATCAAAAGTTTATCATAATCTGTCTTCTGACCAACACGAGCCTGTTCAACATTTGAAGCAACATTTAAAACTGGTGAGAAAATAGAATCTACTGCAATATAACCTATTGGCATATCAGGTTTTTTGTTTTCTTCTGCTGTTTTATATCCCTTTCCATTTTCAACAAAAAATTCCATTGAAAGGTTTGCTGTGCTGTCAAGATGGCAAAGAACTAAATCTTTGTTTATAACTTCTACATCATTAGATGTTTCAATCATTCCTGCGGTTACAACCTGTGCACCTGAAACATTTAATGTCATCTTTTTAGGATGTTCAGATTCTGATTTTAAAACTATTTGTTTTACATTCAAAACTAGGTCTATAACATCTTCCTTTACACCAGGAATAGAGCCAAATTCATGTAAAACACCATCTATTTTTATTCCAACTACTGCTGTTCCTTGTAAAGATGAAAGAAGGACTCTGCGAAGGGCTGTACCCAATGTCAATCCAAATCCCTTTTCCAAAGGTTCTGCAACAAGTGTAGCAACATTTTTATTTGTGTCTTCTTTTTCTATTACTACCTTTTCTGGTTTTATCAATTCTAGCCAATTATTTTGTATCAATTTCGCCCCCATCTTTATATGGTTTAAACTTTTATATATTAAACTCTTCTTGGTTTCTTTGCACGACAACCATTATGTGGTATCTTTGTTATATCTGTAATACCATTGATTGTAATACCAAGTGATTGCAATGTTCTGACTGCTGATTCTCTACCTGAGCCAGGACCTTCCAATTTTACATCAAGATAACGGATACCATTTTCCATAGCCTTTCTTCCTGCATTTTCTGCTGTTACTTGAGCTGCGTATGGTGTGGATTTTTTTGCGCCGTTGAAACTATTTGCACCAGCCGTAGACCATGATATAACATTTCCTTGCATGTCGGTAATTGTTACCCTTGTATTATTAAATGTTGCAAGTATATATGCTATACCATTAGAGATATTTTTCTTTTCTTTTTTCTTTGTTAAACCTTTGTTATCAGCCATTTTAACTTTTCCTTTTAATTATTTTGTAACTTTCTTCTTTCCTGCTACTGGAATCGCCTTACCTTTTCTTGTTCTGGCATTGGTTTTTGTTCTTTGACCATGAACAGGAAGTTTCTTTGTATGACGAATTCCCTTATAACATCTCATATCTTGAAGTCTTTTTATATTCATTGAGACTTCACGTCTTTTATCACCTTCAACCGAGAAGTTTTTATCTATATATTCGCGGATTTTAAATATTTCATCATCGCTTAATTGATGAACGCGAACACTTGGTTTAATTTTTAATGCTGCACAAATTTTTTCTGCAGTCGCAGGACCTATTCCATAGATATAAGTCAATGCTATATTAACACATTTTTCGGTGGGTATATTTACACCTGCTATACGAGCCAAAATAATTCTCCTTGTTTATATTTTTCTTTGTTATTGTTCATTTTTACATCAAAAGATGTATATATATTAAGCATATTTTTTAATATGTCAATAATTTTTTAAAACAAAAGCTTTTCCAATTTTTCGGTAACCTCCTCTATTGAAAGATGAGATGCGTCTACCTCCAATAATTTCTTTTTCTTGTTATAAAAATCAACTATTGGTTCAACTTCCGAATAATAATGTTGAAGCCTTGTTTTTATAATTTCTGGTTTGTCGTCATTTCTTCTTATAAAATCATGAGAGCCACAATTATCACAGACACCTTCTGTCTTTGTTTTATTAAATTCCTTATGATAATTTTGACCACATTTTGCACATGAAAAACGACCAGATATTCGTCTTACTATTTCATCTTCTGTTATATTTATCATAACAGCAGCATCTAACTTTATTCCAAATTCAAATAAAATATCTTCTAGAGCATAGACTTGGTTAATTGTTCTTGGGTATCCATCTAAAATAAACCCTTTGTTTAAATCTATCTTACCCAACATATCCTTTACTATTTCATTAGTAAGATTATCTGGAACCAAAAAACCGCTGTCTATTATAACTTTGACCTTTTGTCCTAGTTCACTGCCTGATGAAATTGCATCTCTGAAAATTTGTCCTGTTGATAGATGCAATAATCCATATTTTTTTGAAATAATTTCAGCCTGTGTCCCCTTACCTGCGGCTATTGGGCCTATGAATGTATAATATTTACCCATTTTATTACCTTATAAATCTTCTTTTTACTTTTGTTGAAGAATTTTTTAATATTCCCTGATATTGATTAGATATCAAATAAGATTGTATCTGTGCAATAGTTTCAGTTATAACATTACATACAATCAATAATGTAGTTCCGCCTAGATAAAATGGAACACTAAATTTATTTATTAAAAAATCAGGAAGTAGACATAATGCAACCAAATATATAGAACCAACCACAGTAATCCTTGTCAATACATAGTCAAGATATTCCGCTGTTGCCTTTCCTGGTCTTATTCCAGGGATAAAACCACCATAATTTTTTAAATTTTCTGCAGTTTCTTCTGGATTAAATTGTATTGCAGTATAGAAAAATGAGAAAAATATTATAAGTCCTGCATAAATAAGGAAATATGTTATACTTTGTCTGTTTAATTGATTAGAGATAAATTGCAACCATTCAGGAGATTTATCAGATATAAACGAAGTTAACATTGCAGGAATTGCCAATAAAGAACCAGCAAAAATTGGAGGAATAACACCTGCGGTATTTAATTTTAATGGCAAATGCGATGATGAAGATGAATAACCCGCAGCCATTATATTAGATTGTTTCGGATAATGTATCAAAATTCTTCGTTGAGCCTGTTCCATAAAAACAACAAATAATATCACTGCTGCTACTAAAACAATTAAAAGCAACATTACCAATGGTTGAATTTGACCAATCCTTCCTAATTCAACGGTTTTTGCCAACGCAGAAGGTAAATTAGCAATAATTCCAACAAAAATTATAAGAGAAGTTCCCTGTCCTATACCTCTGGCTGAAATTTGCTCACCTAACCACATAACAAGCATTGTTCCACCCAAAAGGCTTATCATAGTTGAGAATCTGAAAAAATACCCTGGATTTATAACTGCGGAAACTCCATCACGACCTGTTAAATGTTCCAAACCTACTGCTATTCCATATGCTTGTATCATACAAATCAGAACCGTTAAATAACGAGTATATTGATTCATTTTTTCACGACCACTTTCACCTTCTTTCTTTAATTCCATCATTGATGGAGTTATACTTGCAAGAAGTGAAATTATTATGGATGCAGAAATGTATGGCATAATATTCAAAGCAAAAATTGTCATTCTTGACAACGAACCACCAGTGAAAACATCAAACATATTCAATATTCCACCATTTGCTTGACTATCAAAAAATGACTTTACTATTGATGCATCAATTCCAGGAAGTGGAATAAAAGATCCCAATCGGTAAATTATTAAAATAAGTAAAGAAAATAAAAGCCTATGTTTTAAATCTTTCGCCTTTTTAAAATCATCAAAAGTTATGTTAGAAACTAATCTCTCTGCCAAAGATGCCATAAGCCCCACCTCTTTTCTTAATTAATATTATTTAGCCTGTTTAGAAGCTAATTTTTTTGCAATCCTTGTTGTTTTAGAAGGTTTTTCTGTTTTAATTTTTTTGCCAGTCTGTTCCTTTTTTTCAATAGAAACTATTGTACCCCCTACTTTTTCAACAAGTTCTTTTGCTTTGTTTGAAAATGCAGATACTTCTAATGTAATAGCTGTTTTTAATTCACCCTTTGCTAAAAGTTTTAGTCCATCTTTTACATGAGAAATAACACCTAAATCCTTTAAAATTTCAGCATTTGCTTTATCTTTTAATAATTTAGCATCTATTAGATTTTGAATATCACCCAAATTGATTATAGCAAAGGATTTTTTAAAGTTTGCATTGTTAAAACCTCTTTTAGGAAGTCTTCTATAAATAGGTGTTTGACCTCCTTCAAAACCTTTTCCTTTAATTGCAACTCCAGATCTGGATTTTTGTCCCTTGTTTCCACGACCTGCAGTTTTTCCTTTACCTGAACCAATACCACGGCCAACTCTTAAAAGTGATTTTCTTGCACCTTTATTATCTTTTATTGTATTTAATTCCATTTTAACACCTTGTTTTATTCTTCTATTATTTTTACCAAATGGGAAACTTTGTTAACCATACCCCTTATTTCCGGAGTATCAAGCAAAACTTTTTCCTTATTAACCTTTCCCAAGCCCAAACCTTTTAGTGTAGCAATTTGAGATTTTAAATGGCCACAACCACTTGCAATTTGTCTTACTTTTATAGTTTTTTGTGTTGTCATTTATCTATCCTTTATTCTGCTTCTGTTGTATCTGTGTTAATAGAACCTCCGATTTTTAAATCACGACGTCCTACAATTTCTCCTATTTTTAAACCTCTTCTATTTGCAACTAACTTTGGTGAAGATAATTCTTCAAAAGCCTTAAAAGTTGCCTTCAACATATTATGTGGATTAGAAGATCCTTGTGATTTAGATACTATATCTTGGATACCTAAAACTTCAAAAATTGCACGCATAGGACCTCCTGCGATTATACCTGTTCCTGATGGAGCAGAACGAAGAATAACTTTTCCAGAACCAAACCTTGTCACAACATCGTGGTGGATAGTTCTTCCTTCCTTTAATGGAACACGAATCATATTGCGTTTTGCCTGTTCTGTTGCCTTTCTAACAGCATCAGGAACTTCTTTTGCTTTACCTGTTCCATAACCTATACGACCTTTTCCATCACCAACTATTACTATTGCTGCAAGAGAGAAATTTTTTCCTCCTTTAACAACTTTTGTTACTCTGTTAACATGGATAAGTCTATCTACTAAACCTTCGTCTTTTTCTTTTGTTTTTATTTTAGGATTCACCATTTTCATTTTTCCCTATTTATATTAAAAATTAAGTCCAGCTTCTCTTGCGCCTTCTGCTAATGCTTTTACGCGACCATGATAATAATATGCACCACGATCAAAAACAACATCTTTTACATTTTTTGAAAGAGCAAGTTTTGCTATTTCTGTACCAACTGCTGTTGCAGCTTCAACTGTTGAAGTCTTTTTTAGTTTAAAATCCTTACATTGTGTAGAATATGCACAAATTGTAATACCCTTTATATCATCTATTATTTGTGCTGATATATGAGTATTTGTACGATGGACAGAAAGTCTTGGTCTATCAGATTTATTAACTTCTTTCAAATTCCATCTGTTTCTTTTTTTCCTTTGTAAAGACATTTTTTTCAATTTATTCATTTTAAAAGCCCTTCTTATTTATTATTTCTTTTTACCTTCTTTTCTGCGTACATATTCATCTTTATATCTGATACCTTTTCCCTTATATGGTTCTGGTACACGGAAAGAACGAATCTCAGAAGCTACAAGTCCTAGTAATTCTTTGTTTGCAGATGTTAATTTTAATTCAGTAGGAGATACAACTTCTGCTTTTACTCCTGCTGGAATATCATATTCAACATTATGAGAAAAACCTATAACCATATCAAGTTTTGTTCCCTTTAATGCAACTTTATAACCAACACCTTTGAATTCAAGTTCTTTTGTAAATCCTGTGGATACTCCGATAATTGCATTGTTTATCAAAGCCCTTATTGTTCCCCACATAACACAAGATTGTGCATTGTTAGTATCTTTTGGAGAAACTGTTATTTCTTTACCTTCTATTTTAACATCTACCAAATCAGAAAGTTTAACAGCAACTTCACCAACTTTGCCCTTTGCTATAAGTTGATTATCCTTTATTTCTACTGATACACCATCTACTATTTCAACTGGATGTTTTCCAACTCTTGACATTTTATTTTCCCTTTTTCTTTCGTGTTACCTTTTATTAGAATACATAGCACAAAACTTCACCACCAACATTTCTTTTTCTTGCTTCGTAATCTGCAAGAACACCAACAGAAGTGGAAAGTATTGCTATACCTAATCCATTTTTAACCTTTGGAATATCAACAGTCTTGGAATAATTTCTTCTTCCTGGTCTTGATACCCTTTTTATTTCTTTTATTGCGCCTTGACCTTCAAAATATTTAAGATCAATTCTGATTTCTTTTACACCTTTTCTTATTTCTGATGTTTCATATCCTTTTATAAAACCTTCGTTTTTAAGAACTTCTAAAACACCTTCTCTTAGAATAGAGGCTGGACATTTAACAGAAGCTAGTCCTGCTTTTTGACCATTTCTTATTCTTGTTAACATATCCCCAATTGTATCTGAAAAACTCATTTTTTTTACCTTTTCTTAGTTTATATTACCAACTTGATTTTCTTACACCTGGAAGTTTTCCTTCACTTGCCAACTCCCTTAATGAGATACGGCTCATATCAAACTTCCTGTAATAACCACGTGGACGACCACTTAAAGCACATCTGTTTCTTACTCTGACAACCGCAGAATTTCTTGGAAGTTTTGCAAGTTTTAAATTTGCTTCAAAAATATCTTCTGGTTTCGCATTTCTATCTCTTGCAACATCAAGAAGTTTACTTCTTTTTGAACTTAAACTTTTTGACATTTTTATTCTTTTTTTATTTCTTTCTATTAAACTTACTTTTGACATTATACAATATCCTTTCTAGTTATAAAATGGGAAGTTAAAAGCAGTAAGCAATGCTTTTGCATCCTTATCATTGTTTGCAGTTGTACATATTATAATATCCATACCACGAATATTATCAATTTTATCAAAGTCAATTTCTGGGAATATGATTTGTTCTTTTATTCCAAATGCATAGTTTCCTTTTCCATCAAAACTTTTACCATTAAGTCCGCGGAAATCCCTAATTCTTGGCATTGCAACATTTATCAATCTGTCTAAGAAGTCATACATTCTATCTTTTCTTAATGTAACTTTACATCCTATGTGCATACCTTCTTTTAATTTAAAGTTTGCAAGAGACTTTTTAGCCTTGGTAATAACAACTTTTTGACCTGCAATGGCAGTCATATCCTTTACAGCTGCTTCTAATTTCTTTTTATCAGTAGCAGCATCACCAACTCCCATGTTTAAAACAATTTTTTCCAATTTTGGAAGTTGCATATCATTTGTATAGCCAAGTTGTTTTTTCAACTCTGCCTTTATTTTTGTATCATATAATTCTTTTAATCTACTTGCCATTTTTTAACCTTTTATTTATAATGTTTCACCACTTTTTTTTGCAAATCTTACTTTTTTACCATCAGATAATACTTTTACTCCTACTTTTGTTGCCTTGCCTGACTTTGGATCTACAATTGCAACATTTGAAACATCTATTGGTAAATTTTTTGTTACAATACCAGCTTTGTTACCCTGAGCATCAGCTTTTCTGTGTCTTTGAACCTGATTGACTCCAGCAACTATAACTTTGTGTTCCGCAGGAAAAGCACTTATAACCTTACCTTTTTTACCTTTATCTTTACCTGTAAGAACTATAACTTCATCATTTTTCTTTATTTTCATTTTAGGCATAATTTTACTCCTTATATATTATAGCACTTCTGGTGCAAGTGATACTATCTTCATAAAATCTTTTGCGCGAAGTTCTCGTGCAACCGGGCCAAAGATACGTGTTCCTATTGGCTCTTTATTAGCATTTATAAGAACTGCAGCATTAGAATCAAATCTAATTACACTACCATCTGCTCTTTTTATATCTTTTTTAGTTCTTACAATAACAGCCTTGTAAACTTTTCCTTTTTGAACTTTACCTTTTGGCATTGCTTCTTTTACTGAAACAACTATTATATCACCAACACTTGCTGTGCGAATATGAGAACCGCCAAGAACTTTAATACATTGTACTTTCTTAGCTCCGCTGTTGTCTGCCGCATCAAGAATAGATTGCATCTGTATCATTTTATTTAATCCCTTATAACTTTATTTTTCTTCTTTATTGTCTGTGAAAAGTTCCCATGTCTTTGTTTTAGAGATAGGTTTTGTTTCACGAATTTTTACTGTGTCACCTAATTTTGCACTATTGTTTTCATCATGTGCATGGTATTTTTTTGTAGTCCTTAAAAACTTTTTGTATAGAGGGTGCATAAACTTTCTTTCAACCTCTACCACAATGGTTTTATCCATTTTAGTACTTACAACTGTTCCTTCTAATATTCTTTTTGGCATTTCTTACCCTCTTACTTTTTTGTTTCTACTTTTTTAGTATTTGTTAAAAAACCTTTTAACATTGCAATAGATTTTTTAGTCTTTCTTAATAAAGAAGAATCTTTCAAACTTCCAGTAGTATGTTGGAATCTTAAATTCATAAGTTCCTTTTTCAAATCTAATATTTTAGATGAAACTTCTTCTTTGCTTGCAGTTTTTAATTTTAAAATATCTTGTTTGCTTTTCATAATTTCACCTTATTCTACTTCTTTTCTTGTTACAAATTTTGTTTTAACAGGAAGTTTAAATGCTGCCAAAGAAAGTGCTTGTCTTGCTAATTCTTCGGAAATTCCATCAACTTCAAACATTATACGACCTGGTTTAACTCTTGTTACCCAATATTCAACAGCACCTTTTCCTTTTCCCATACGAACTTCGGCTGGTTTCTTTGATACAGGAACATCTGGGAATATGCGAATCCATACCCTACCCTGTCTTTTCATTGCTCTGGTCATTGCCCTACGAGCAGCCTCTATCTGTCTTGCTGTAACTCGTTCTGGGGTCAATGCTTTTAATCCAAATGAACCAAAATCAAGTTCTGTCGCACCCTTTGATTCTCCGTGAATTCTTCCTTTATGAGCTTTTTTAAATTTTGTTTTCTTAGGCATTAACATTTTAATTTTTCCTTTTTATTTTCTTTATTCAACTAGTTTGACACCTTATCATTAGTTGCCATTGCATTTATTTTACGATCTGTTGCAAGTGCTTCTTTACCAACAACATCTCCTTTGTAAATCCAAACTCTTACACCAATAACTCCGTATGTAGTTTCGGCACGTGCATATCCATAATCTATGTCTGCACGAAGTGTATGCAAAGGCACTCTTCCTTCACGATACCATTCTTCTCTTGCTATTTCTGCACCATTCAAACGTCCAGCACAACTTACCTTAATACCTTTTGCACCACTTCTTAAAGCATTTTGAACAGCCTTTTTCATAGCCTTTTTAAAAGAAATTCTTCTTTCTATTTGAGAAGCAATTGATTTTGCAGTTATTACAGCATCAACATCTGCCTTTCTTACTTCTACAATATTGACATTTACATCGGATTTTGTAATTTTGCTTAGTGATTTTTTCAAGTTATCAATATCTGCACCTTTTTTACCTATAATCAAACCAGGTTGTGATGAAAAAATGATAACATTTATTTTATTTGCTATTCTTTCTATAACAACATGACTTACACTAGCTTTTTTCAATTCTTTATCTATGAAAGATCTTATCTTTAAATCTTCATGTAATTGTGTTGCATAACTTTTATCTGCGAACCATCTTGAATCCCAAGTTCTGTTCACATTTAATCTTAAACCTAGTGGATTTACCTTTTGTCCCATTTATTTTGCCTCTTTCTTTTCTGTTTTAGGTTTCGATTTCTTTACTTCTTCCTTTTTTGCTTTTACAGCAGGTGCTATTTTTTCAGCAACTATCACTGTCATATTTGAAAATGGTTTCAATATAGCAGCACCACGACCACGTGCACGAGCATGGAATCTTTTCATAACTAATGCTTTTCCAACATAAGCTTCTTTTATATATAATTTATCTATATCCAATTTGTAATTATGTTCAGCATTGCTAATTGCAGAAAGAACTAATTTCTTTACTTCTACTGCTACCCTTTTCTTTGAAAATGTTAATTGCTCTATCGCTTTGTCCGCAGAAAGACCACGTATAGATTGAGCAACAAGGTTTAACTTTTGAGGAGAGGTCTTAACCATTCTCAAAAAAGCTCTTGCTTCGTTTTCTTTTATTCCATATCTTTTTTCAACCATTTTTTAATCCTTTAATTATTTTGCAGCCTTTTTATCTGCTTCTTTTTTATGACCTTTGAATGTTCTTGTCAATGCGAATTCACCAAGTTTGTGACCTATCATTTCTTCTGCTACCAAAACAGGAATAAATTTGTTACCATTATGAACAGCAAAAGTCAAACCTACCATATTTGGTAAAATTGTAGAAGATCTTGACCATGTTTTTATTGGTTTTCTGTCATTATTTTGATTCGCTACATCTACTTTTTTCAAAAGTGATGGATGTATATATGGACCTTTCCAAATAGATCTAGTCAATTTAATTTACTCCTTATTTCTTTTTGGTTAAATGTCTACTTTTCAAGATAAACTTGTCTGTAAACTTATTTGTTCTTGTTTTATATCCTTTTGTTGGCTGTCCTGTTGGTGAAACCGGATGTTTACCAAAGTTTCTTCCTTCACCACCACCATGAGGATGATCAACTGGGTTCATGGCTGTTCCACGAACATGTGGCCTTCTTCCTAACCAAGAGTTTCTTCCTGCTTTTCCAAGGTTAACATTTCTTTGTTCTGGATTTGAAACAGCACCTATACTTGCATAACATTCACAACTTACAAGTCTTAATTCACCAGAATTTAACTTTATCTGTGCAAATCCTGCATCTTTACCAGCTAATTGAGCATAACATCCTGCCGAACGAGCAAGTTGTCCACCACAACCAGGTTTTGTTTCTATATTATGAATTATTGTTCCCATTGGAATATTTTTTAATGGTAATGCATTTCCTACCTGAATATCAACATTATCACCTGCTATAACTTTACTACCAACAGATAATCTTTGTGGAGCAAGTATATATGCCTGTTCACCATCTTCGTATTTTATAAGAGCAATAAATGCAGTTCTGTTTGGATCATATTCCAATCTTTCTACTACTGCAAACATATCTCTTTTATTTCTTTTGAAGTCAATAATTCTGTATCTTTGTTTATGGCCACCACCCATATTTCTATTTGTTTGATGTCCAAAATTGTTACGACCACCTGTTTTTCTTTTTCCTTCTGTTAATTTTTTAACAGGTTTTCCTTTATACAATTCACTTTTATCTACCAAAGTTAATGATCTTTGGGAAGGTGTTGTTGGATTAAATAATTTCAAAGCCATTTTCGTTCATCCTTTATTTCAAACCAGCCATAATATCAATATTATGACCTTCTTCTAGTGTTACATAAGCCTTTTTCAAATCTGATGTCGAACCTAAAACCCCTCTAAACCTTTTTGTTTTTCCAGGTTTCATAGTTATATTAACAGATTTTACTTTTACATTATAAAGTTTTTCAACTGCATTTTTAACATCTGTTTTTGTCGCATCTAATTTTACTCCAAAAACGATTTTACCTTGTTCTGCAACCAAAGTTGTTTTTTCTGTAATGATAGGTCGTTGTAATATATCATACATCTTTTCTGTTATTTTTACATCTTTATTTTTAACTACCATTTTTCAATCCTTTATTTTGATAACCTTTTTGTTAATTTTTCAACAGCATCTTTGGTCAAAACAAGTGTATCATGTTTCAAAATATCATATACATTTGCACCTTGAGAAGGTAAAGCATCTGTATTTATGATATTTTTTAATGCCAAAACAAAATTACCATCTAATACTTCACCACCTATAAACAAAGGTTTTTTCCAACCTAATACATCTATTTTAGTTTTCAAATCTTTTGTTTTAGGAGTCGCACATTTTTCCGTATCTATAACAACAAGTTTTTTATCTTCTAATTTAGAAGATAATGCCATTTTTAAACCTAATGCACGAACTTTTTTAAGTAAAGAAAAGCCATGTTCACGAACAACTGGACCAAATATTGTCGCACCACCTCTCATTTGTGGAGAACGCAAAGATCCCTGTCTTGCACGACCAGTTCCTTTTTGTGAGAAAGGTTTTTTAGTAGTTCCACTTACTTCTGAAATAACTTTTGTAGAATGTGTTCCAGCACGTCTTTTCGCTAATTGCCAGTTAACAACTCTGAACAAAATATCCTTTCTAGGAGTAATACCAAATATTTCCTTTGGTAGTTCAACCTGACCTTGTACTTTATTATCTAATGTAATAACATCTACTTTCATTTTTTACTCCTTTGATTCCTCAACAACAGAATCTTCTTCTTTTGTTTCAGAAGTTTCTTCTTTTACTTCTACTTTATTTGTTTTCTTTACACTTGCTGGAACAGGAGCCTGTGAAGGCAAAGCCCTTTTTACAGCATCATAAATACATACAACAGAACCTGTTGCACCTGGGACTGCACCACGAACAAGGATATATCCGTTTTCATCATCTGTATCAACAACTACTAGGTTTTGAATAGTTACATTAACATTTCCTAAATGTCCAGGCATTTTCTTTCCTTTGAAAACACGTCCTGGATCTTGACATTGACCTGTTGAACCAACAGAACGATGTGAAACAGAAACACCATGGGTATCTTCTAATCCACGGAAGTTCCATCTTTTCATACCACCAGCATATCCTTTACCTATGGATCTACCAGAAACATCAACAAATTGTCCCTTTACGAAATGAGATGGTAATATTTCATCACCTATATTCAACATACAATCCTCAGAAACACGAAATTCCCTTATTTCTTTTGGAAGAACACCTGATTTTTTCAAATGTCCTTTTAAAGATTTTGAAATTTTGCTTTCTTTTGCAACCCCTGCACCAAGTTGAACAGATGTATATCCATCTCTGTCCTTTGTTTTAACATCAACAACCTTACAATTGTCAATTTTTAGAACAGTAACAGGAACATGTTTATTATTTTCATCAAAAACACGGGTCATTCCCATTTTATATGCTATTAAACCAGTTCTCATAATATTCACCTTACAATTCAACTTTTACATCTACTCCAACAGATAGATTTAGATTCATCAAAGCATCTACTGTTTGAGGAGTTGGGTTTATAATATCTAAAACTCTTTTATGAGTTCTTATTTCAAACTGCTCACGTGATTTTTTATTTACATGAGTAGAACGATTAACTGTAAATTTTTCTATCTTTGTTGGCAATGGGATTGGACCTATTACCTCTGCACCTGTTCTTTTTGCAGTGCTTACAATTTCATGTACAGATTCATCAAGAACCTGATTATCAAAGGCTTTTAACCTAATTCTTATATTAGAATTTATCATTTTTTAATTCCTTATTAACTTTATAAACAGCATAAAAGTGTTTTAAGATACTAAATGAAACAAAAGAAAAAATCAAGCACTTTTTTTCTTTTATTTCATTTTTATATCAATGTCTTTTTAAAACAAAGTAAACACTTAAACTTTGTCTTATTTATTTGGTTCCTGCTTTTGCACGAATCTCTTCTGCTACATTAGATGGAACATCAGCATAATGATCAAACACCATTGTATATTGTGCACGACCTTGTGACATAGATCTTAATGTATTAACATAACCAAACATATTTGCCAATGGAACCATTGCTGTAATAATTCGAGCATTTCCCTGGCTATCCATATTTCCTACTTGACCTCTACGAGAGTTAATATCACCAATAATATCACCCATATAATCTTCTGGTGTTACTATTTCCACTTTCATAATTGGCTCCATAAGTTTTGGACCAGCCTGTGGGATACCTTCCCTAAATGCAGCCCTTGCTGCTATTTCAAAGGCAAGAACAGAAGAATCGACATCATGATAAGCACCATCTATCAATGTAGCCTTAAAATCAGTACATGGATATCCAGCAAGCACACCTGTTTCCTTAGCCAATTCAAAACCTTTTTCAACACCTGGAACATATTCTTTTGGAACATTTCCACCGACAATTTTACTTTCGAATTGGAAGCCTTCACCTGCCTTTAAAGGTTCAAGTAAAACTTTAATTTTTGCGAATTGTCCAGAACCACCAGTTTGTTTTTTATGTGTATATTCAACTGTATATGGTTTGGAAATAGTTTCCCTATATGCAACCTGTGGAGCACCAATGTTTGCTTCTACCTTAAATTCCCTTTTCATTCTATCAACAATAATATCAAGATGAAGTTCACCCATACCTTTTATTATAGTTTGACCTGTTTCTTGATCTGTTGACACTTTGAAAGAAGGATCTTCCACAGCAAGTTTTTGTAAAGCCAATCCCATTTTTTCAATATCCGCTTTTGTTTTTGGTTCAACAGCAACTTCAATAACTGGATCTGGGAAATCCATTTTTTCAAGAATTATTGGTTTTGATTCATCACAAAGTGTATCACCTGTTGTTGTATCTTTTAATCCAACAAGAGCAATAATATCACCTGCATATGCCTCTTTTATTTCTTGACGATTATTAGAGTGCATCAAAATCATACGACCGATACGTTCTTTCTTATCCTTTACAGAATTATATACATATGAACCAGCCTCTAACTTTCCAGAATAAACACGAGTGAATGTTAAAGAACCAACAAAAGGATCATTCATAATTTTGAATGCCAATGCTGAGAATGGAGCATCATCAGAAGGTTGTCTTTCATCTTCCTTATCTGTTTTTGGATTTATTCCCTTTATAGCAGGAATATCAATAGGTGATGGAAGGTAATCAACAACACAATCTAGTAAATATTGAACACCTTTGTTTTTGAAAGAAGAACCACAGAACACAGGGAATATTTTCATTGCCAAAGTTCCCTTTCTGATACATTTTTTCAATGTTTCTACATCAGGTTCTTTTCCTTCCAAATATGCTTCCATAGCATCATCATCAAATTCAACAACTGCATCAAGTAATTCAGTTCTTGCTTGTTTTGCTTTTTCTTGTAATTCTGCTGGAATATCAAGGATATCGTAAGATGCACCCATATCTTCAGAATGCCATACAAGAGCCTTCATAGTAACTAAATCAACAATACCTTTGAAATCAGCTTCGGCACCAATAGCCAAACACAAAGAAACGGCATTTGCACCTAATCTATCACGAATAGTACCTACACAATATTCATAGTTAGCACCAATACGATCCATTTTATTTATAAAACAGATACGAGGAACTTTATACTTATCAGCCTGTCGCCAAACTGTTTCTGATTGAGGTTGAACACCAGCAACACCTTCAAAAACAGCAACAGCACCATCAAGAACACGCAAAGATCTTTCAACTTCAACAGTAAAATCAACGTGCCCCGGTGTGTCAATTAAGTTTATTCTGTGTTCTTTCCAATAGCAAGTTGTTGCAGCAGATGTAATTGTTATACCACGTTCCTGTTCTTGTTCCATCCAGTCCATAGTTGCGCCACCTTCGTGAACTTCACCTATTTTATGAGTTTTTCCTGTGTAGAACAAAATACGCTCTGATGTTGTTGTTTTTCCAGCATCAATATGAGCCATAATTCCTATATTTCTATATTTATCTAATGCAGTAGTTCTTGCCATAATATTTTCCTTATTCCTTATTTCCTTTTATATTACCATCTGAAATGAGAGAAAGCCTTATTAGCTTCTGCCATCTTATGAACATCAGATTTCTTTTTCAATGAAGCACCATTTCCCGCAAGAATATCTAAAAATTCGCCAGAAAGTCTTTCTGCCATTGTTTTTTCATTACGTTTTCTTGCAGCTTCTATAATCCAACGAATTGCTAATGCTTCACGTCTTGCTGGACGAACTTCGGTTGGAACCTGATATGTTGCACCACCAACACGACGAGAACGAACTTCAAGAGATGGTTTTACCTTATCAACCAATTCCAAAAATTGTGAAAGTTCATCTTTTTTTGTTTTTGCTTTCACTGCATCTAGTGCCTTATACATAATACCACTTGCAACGGTACGTTTTCCATCAACCATCAAGTAGTTCATAAATTTTGAAACTAATAAATTTGCATATTTTGGATCTGGATTTATAACCCTTTTATCTGCTCTTTTTCTTCTTGACATATTAACTCCTTATATTACTTTGGTCTTTTTGCACCGTATAGAGAACGTGCTTGTTTTCTGTTAGCAACTCCTTGGGTATCAAGAACACCTCTTATAATATGGTATCTAACACCAGGTAAGTCCTTTACCCTTCCACCACGAATCATAACAACAGAGTGTTCCTGTAAGTTGTGACCAACACCTGGTATATATGCTGTTACTTCGTATCCGTTAACTAACTTAACCCTTGCAACCTTACGTAAAGCAGAGTTAGGTTTTTTAGGGGTTGTTGTATAAACCCTTGTGCAAACACCACGTTTTTGTGGATTTTGTTGCATTGCAGGAACCTTAGATTTTTTAACCTTATCAGTTCTTGGATGTTTTATCAACTGATTTATAGTTGGCATATTTTTATCCTTTTTTTAGTTTTTACAATATGTTAAACAATAGATATTAGAATCTATCAAATTAAAGTGCAACTATGTTAATCCCAAAAAATATAAGAGTCAATTAAATTTTAGTTTTTTAATGCTTTTTATTTACTACTTGTAATTTTATAATATTATTTTGACAAAAATATTGACAAATAAAATAATTTGTTGTATTCATATTATCAATGACAAAAAACGAATCTTTTATAATAGGGGGTTGAAATGAACACTAAAACTTTGAATGCATACAAAACTTTGACTGATAATATTGACCTTTGTATAGATAAAATTGAAAAAAGACAAAAGCAAATTCAAGAAAAACTTCAAGATATAGAAATACAAAACTTAACTTTATCAGAATGCGTAGATTTTTTTAAAAACTATACATTAGAAGAATTACTAGAAATTCCAGTAGAAATTAAATCTTATGATGATGTTTTGGCTAAATTACAACAAGCAAAGAAAAACGAAAAAGATAAAAAAAATCTAACTCGTCGTTATAAGGAAAATGAACGTAAGTTAATGAAATTAAGACTTTCATTAAGTAGATAAAATCTTTCAAAAAAGAATATATAAAATAAAAAACTCCGTTATGGAGTTTTTATTTTGTTAAGCCAAAATTCAGGAACACGACTGACCCTATGACCTATTCCATCTGGTAATTTTTTAACAAAGACCAATTTGAATTTTACCTCTACTAACTTTTCATCATTTCTAAAAATATCCTGAGACAATATTATATATGTTTTAGAAACTTCTATAACTTTTGAAACAATTACCAAATCATCATTTAAAAATGCAGATTTCAAATATTCTACATTACATGAACGAACAACAAAATCACCAGTTTGTTGTAATTCTTTGTATGCCTCTTTGTCCTGAGCCCCCATTATTGAAAACATTGCAACACGAGCCTCCTCTGTCATACGGAGATAGTTTGCAAAATAGACTATTCCACCTGCATCGGTATGGTTATAATAAACACGAACAGGAAAGTAATGAATGCCTTCTTTGATTTCGCCTAGATTTACCTTCATATTTATCAATTTAATTCTCCTTTTTAACAAACAAATCTGATAGCCCAAGATGTTTATAAGCCTTTTCTGTTATCACCCTACCCCTTGGCGTTCTTTGTAAAAAACCTATTTGAAGGAGATATGGTTCTATAACATCTTCTATGGTATCAATTTCCTCACTTAATAGTGCAGAAAGAGTTTCTATACCAACAGGACCGCCCATATAATTTTCAATTATCAATTTTAAATATTTTCTATCTAAATTATCCAAGCCAAATTCGTCTACTGATAATTTTTGTAGTGAAATTTTTGCCTCACTAGAATCTATTGTATTTTTATTATCTACAACTGCAAAATCCCTTACCCTTTTCAAAAGGCGATTAGCAACACGAGGTGTTCCTCTGGATCGTTTGGCGATTTCCTTTGCGCCGTCATCAGATAATGAAATGTTTAATATGTGTCCTGCCCTTTTTACTATATCTACTAAATCATCTTCGGTATAAAAGTCAAATGCCAATGGGATACCAAATCGTTCCCGTAATGGTGTAGATAAAAGACCTGTCCTTGTTGTTGCACCTATAAGTGTAAAGGGCGAAATATCTATTCTAACAGAGCGAGCAGCGGGACCTTCGCCTATTATTAAATCCAATTTATAATCTTCCATCGCAGAATATAAAACCTCTTCTATTGATGGGGAAAGTCTATGTATTTCATCTATGAACAACACGTCGTTTGGCTGCATATTAGTTAAAATTGCCGCCAAATCTCCGGTTTTTGTAATCATTGGGGCAGATGTTGCACGAAAACCAACCCCTAACTCAACAGCAATTATATTTGCAAGGGTAGTTTTCCCCAAACCAGGTGGACCATAAAGAAGGCAATGATCCATTGCATTTTTTCTGTTTTTTGCAGATTGTATGAAGACCTTTAAATTCTCCTTTAATCTAGACTGACCTATAAATTCATCTAAACAAACAGGACGAATGTTTTCATCTTTTGTTTTGTCTTCTGTTGTTTCCTTCATATCTACTATACGATCCATAGATTTCTCCTATAACAAATAGTATTTTGTATTATAATATTTTTTTATAAATATACAAGTCAAATTATATTGACAAAATTTTAAATTATATTAGAATCTTCCCCGAGAAAATAAGGTGGGTATTTTGTGTTAATAAAATTGAAAGCAAAAAAATGAATATAATAGAAGCACCAAAAAAACCTTATTGTAAAAAAAATAAAAAATATAATAGACATAATTTAAATGTTTATAATGCTTTGTTAGAAAAGGTAGAACAAATGGGTGTAGTTTCCATAGATTTTGCTTATATAAAATCTTATGAAAAAAGGATTTCTATACTGAAAAATATTATAAGATTAGAAAATGAGAAGAGGCTTTCTCAAAAGTAGTATCTTATTTACCCTTCTATTTGATTTTTTGATATTTTATCCAATATCGCATTAACCAAAGCGGTTTTTGTTTCTGGATAAAATTTATTCGCGATTTTGGTGTATTCGGAAACAATTATTGGGTGAGGTGTATTTTTCCTGTATAACAACTCAAATGCTCCAGCACGAATAATTGATATTATTAGTTTATCATTTTTATTTAAATCTATCTTTAAATATTTTGAAATTTCTTTATCCAAAGTTTCTTGATTTCTGATAATTCCTTTCACCAAAAATGCAAAAAGTTTTTCATTAACCTCTATTGGTTTGTCTGTATTGCTATCTTCCTCTGATAAAAAAGATTTTGTTTTAAAATATTTCATAGTTTTTGAAGTTAATTTTTCCCCCATAAAAATTACAGAGTATGTGCATTGAACAACAGCAATCCTTGTATTTAATGTAATAGTTTCTATTTTCAAATCTGGCATAGCAATTCCTTTTGTTTAAAATTTCCTACTTAATATATAACATTTTTATGTAAAAAAAAAGTATAAAGTTTTATTTGAAATTATTTTAGTATATTTAAATAATATTTGTATACTCACTATTATTTATATCGTTATGTTTTATAAAATGTTTCTTTAAATATTTATATGCGGGTTTTTCAACTAGATAATATGTTATTATACCTATAATAAAAGATACTAGTAAACTAACTGATAAACTTAAATAAATATTTGAAATAAATGATGTTTCTTTCCATAAAGTTTTTCCTAAAATAAAAAAAGATAATTGTTGCATTATGTATGTGGAATAAGAAAACTTGCCTAAAAATCCTAAACTTTTATTATTCAATATTTTAGAAATTAAACCTTTCTTAAAAAGAAATAATATAAATAGAATAATAAACCCTATTATATATTGAATTCCATTTGAATATGTTGGAGTATGAAATAACATAAAACAAAAAAGTATTGCACAAGTAAATAACTCTAAAATACTTATAAAAATAAAAGATAATTTTGTATCCTTTCTAACAGGTTGTAATTTATGATATTCGCAATAATTACATATAAAATATCCAATACCTAGACCTGTCAATATCCTTAAAATACCACTGGGTACCATGGCATTTATAACTATAAAACCTAGATTTCCATTAAATGTGTTAATATGTAAAACTAAACTTAGATAAATTATCAATGCAAAAACTAAATCTATATATTTTTTTGAAAAATTTTTAATGAGATAATAAAATAATATCACGCCCCAGAAAAACAAGGAAACGAACCAATTAATTCCTTTATAATCCAAAGTTAACCCTGTTGATTCAAGAAAAAATAAACTTAACATATTTACTTGGAAATTTTTATAACCTATTAAAATATAAATGATATTACAAAAAGCATATACCGGCCAAAGTCTAGCAATTTTATTTTTTGTAAAATCCCACCAGGAAACATCTTTGTTATTTAAAAAATTTTTATATATGAAAAAACCTGCTATAATGCAAAAAAAATCAACTATAAAATAACTTTTTGCACAATTAACAGATAATTTTTGGTATAATGAAGAAATATTGGAATTACCTATAAACTTCATTATATTCTCATTTAATATATGGAAATAAACTATAATTAAGCAAAATATAATTCTTAAAAAATCAATGTTATAAAGTCTTGCCATTATAACTATTCCTTTTGTTTAAAATTTCCTACTTAATATATAACATTTTTATGTAAAAAAAAAGTATAAAGTTTTATTTGAAATTATTTTTTCTTTGCTTTATATTAACTTTTGATAGGAGATAAAAATGCAAAACCAAGTATCAGACTTTTTAAATTATAACAAAATGTTGGATAAGGCATTATTGGATATTGCAAAAAATGCTTTGCAACAGGTGGCATTTTCCGGATTATCCGGTGGACACTATTTTTATATAACTTTTAAAACTGATGCAAAAGGGGTTGTAGTTCCTGATTTTTTGTTAAAGCAATATCCTGATACCTTAACAATAGTAATTCAACATGAATTTTCAAATCTTTCTGTATCGGATAAAGAGTTTGCTGTTACCCTATCATTTAATAACCATAATTACCACATAATTGTGCCGTTCTCATCTTTGATTGTTTTTTCAGATCCTTCGGTTGATTTTTCTTTGTCTTTCAATCCTACAAATACAACCGAAGATTTATCAAAGGAAGATGAAGAACCGGAACTTTCCTATACTGATGATGATAGTAATATAATTTCTATGTCAGATTTTATGAAAAAACATTCATCACCTTCTGATGATGATGTGGCATAGTATAGTTATCTTGTTTAGAAATTTCTGTCTTTTTTACAGGTAAGTTTTTATGAGTTTCCTTTATCTCCATACCTGTATATATTAGGAAAATTAAATACATTGCAAAAAGTGATATGCTTGTAATTATCCAGTGTTTTTTACTTAATTTTAACAAGCAGAATACAAATATAACATAAAAAATACTCATAAATTTTAAGCAATTAATATAACTTAATGATAAATTACCTAAAACTATATCTGTATGATTTAAAATACAAAAAATTAAAACAGGAAGACCTATACAAAAACTTATGTTAAATATATTAGAACCAAATACATTAGTAATGGAGTCATCAAATTCACCTATCTTTGCATCTTTTACAGATAAAATAGTATCAGGTAAAGATGTAGCAACTGCGGTAATTGTGATTGCAATAAAATAACTTGGTATATTTAAAAATTCGCCTATGGCATAACTGCTTGCTACCAATATATCACATGAAAAATAAAAAATTATTATACTTAATACCAAAATAGTAAATGATATTTTTGTATTTTGTTTTTTGTGTTTTGGAAAACATAGTGCATATAAATCTATATCGCAAATAGATTTTATAACATGTTTTTGTTTTGTGTTACATTGTTCCGGATTGCAATTGGTATCTGAATCTTTTTTACCTTTGCTCCAATTAAAAATAATAAACAAATATATTAGATATATAAAAACTAATATAAAAGATGAAAATGTTGTCATAACCCCTGTTGATAAAATATACATCAAGTATACCTGTAATAAAATCACAAAAATACTATCTCTGATTAGTATGTTTTTATCAAATTCCATCTTTTTTATATTTTTAAAAAATACACAACCTAATATAACAAAGAAAGGGATTATTGTAATATTATAAATTAAACTGCCTGTCGTATTTGCAATACCAAACATTGCACCATCGTTGTCTGTATAACTAAATATTGCAATAAAAGATGTCATGAATTCAGGGAATGAGCTTCCTATTGCATTTATTGTGGCACCTCGTGTTCCCAAAGGCATTTTTCGTCCCAAATACATAGATGCATTTTGAAAAGAATCACAAACTTTCCATATAACATAAGAACTTAGTAATAATAAGATTAAATCTATAAAAAATTCCATCATAAACTCCTTCTTTTAAAATAGTGTCAGTATAATTTAACAATTCATTTTTTCAATATGATTTTTTTCAAATTTTTTGAATATTATTTTTGAACAACATTATGATTATCATCAGTCAAAGTAATAAAGCCATCGTCCCCATAAAGATTTTTCCCATTTATATAAAATGTTTTTCCATCATCATTAGGATTATTTAGTTCATATCCATACAAATTCAAAAGTTTTTCATTTATCCTATAATGTGTAGGTGTTTTAATTTTTGAAAATAATTCAAATTCTTTTTGATTACAATTATAACATTTTACAAATACTGGAATTGTGCCAACCTCTTTTGTTAAAACTGAATGACCTCTTTTATTACCACCGATTAGTTCCCCATGATCGCTCATATATATTATAT
Source organism: uncultured Alphaproteobacteria bacterium (assembly GCA_944392955.1). Lineage (GTDB taxonomy): Bacteria > Pseudomonadota > Alphaproteobacteria > Rs-D84 > CACZYB01 > CACZYB01. The sequence continues at coordinate 54,324 of CALXYK010000010.1, forward strand.
AGGTTGGAGACATAGTTTGTTTAGAAATATTTTCTGCATAGTTAAATATTTTGCTGTTTATATAGTCCCAATACAAAACTGAATTGTTATATTCTGCTATTTTTTGATTATTTCTTTCGTCGTCCGATTTTTTAAATACTTCCCATTTATCTTTATTAAAACTATAATGATCCTTATAATCAAAATGCATTATATTTTGATGATAAAATATTATATTCTTATCTTTTAATTCTGAAAGAAGTGGGAAAAAGTTTACAACAACCTCCTCCCCTGTTTTTATTTTACTACTTATATTCATAGAAACATCTGAAAATTTTTCATATTCAGGATCTGTTGACTGGGTTGTAATATACCAAACTTTGAATCCTGAATCTTTGGCAAGTTTTATTATATCTATTTTCTTATCCTTTTGAATTTGGTAATTTTCTGGCTCCCTTTGCATATAAAAATTCATCATGATAGAATAAATAGTAGAAACACTTGATGAATATCCTTTTTTATAAAAGAAAGTTTTATCATTTTTAAACTTATCTAAAAATGGTGTTGTTTTATTCTTATATCCATACAAAGACATAAAATCAGGGTTCGCACTTTCTCCAATTATATAAATAATATTTATTTTTTCAGGTGATGGTATAGTTGTTAAAGTATATTCTTTAAATGTCTTACCCTCACCTCCTAAAATAATTTTAGGAACAGCCTTAAAAAATATAAAAGGCAATTTTCGTAATGAATTGATAAATGTAGGATTTGTATTCCTTTCTCCCATATAGAAAAAAGATCTGTTTGGACGATTAACATCAATTGCCATAAAAAGAACTACTAAACAAAAAACAATAGTTCCATATCGTGGTCGTGATACAGCATTATTGTAATGAATATCTAAATATAATAGAACTGAAAAAGGCAATATTACACATAGTGGTGCATAAAATAAATTCAAAGAATTAAAAATTCCCGATGCCGTATCCTGTAATTCCGTGAACATCCAAATATATGTGTATGGTGTTGCAACATCTCCGAAAAATGCATAATGACATAATTCCATAGAGTAAAAAATACCATATAATATTATAAAAGTTCTTCTTAACTTATTAGAGTTAATCATCATAATTATAGAAGAAAAAATAAACACCTCTAATATTTTACCAGGTCTAAATATCACCGAAGAAGTCTGAAAAAGTTTAAATAATAAATCTGGCATTATAAATAGAAATGCAGAAGTAAAAAATAATAAAATTGTATTTTTTGATTTAGACATACACAAACTCTATTAATAATAAACGATAGGAGTATATCCCTAAAAAATATAGAAAGTCAATATATTAAATTTGTAAAAATACTAACCTATTTTAAAGTAAATAAATCCTTTTTCCTTTAATCTATCTTTATTATACTGATTCCTTCCATCGAAAATCACTGGTGTTTTCATAATAGACTTCATCTTTTCAAAATCAGGTCGTCTGAATTCATTCCATTCAGTTAATAACAGCATACAATCAGTATTTTTTAATGCTTCATAAGGATTAGATGCATATTCAATTTTATCTCCAAAAATTTTTTGTGAAACATCCATAGCCTTTGGATCGTATGCCTGTATTTTTGCTCCTAATTTAAGCAATTCATTTATTATAGTTATGGATGGAGCTTCTCGCATATCATCAGTTTTGGGTTTAAAAGACAATCCCCAAATTGCTATTGTTTTATTTGATAAGTCGGATGAAAAATATTTTTTTATTTTTTCTATAAATAAATATCTTTGTTTTACATTAATTTCATCAGCTGACTTTATAATATTCATATCTAAACCATTATCTGCCCCTGTTCTTATCAAAGCCTTTACATCTTTTGGAAAACAACTTCCGCCATATCCTAAACCAGGGAAAAGGAATTGATTTCCAATTCTGCTATCTGTTGACATACCTATTCTGACCATATCTGCATCTGCTCCAACAGATTCACAAAGGTTCGCTATTTCATTCATAAATGATATTTTTACCGCAAGAAATGAATTAGATGCATACTTTGTCATTTCGGCAGATTTAACATCCATTAAAATAATTCTGTTCGCTGTTCGCAAAAATGGAGAATATATATCCTGCATAATCTTAGTTGCCTTTTCGGAATTACTTCCAATAATAACTCTGTCCGGAGATAAGAAGTCAGCAACAGCATGACCTTGTTTTAAAAATTCAGGATTTGAAACTACATCAAACGAATGCGATGTATTCTGTCTTATTATATCAGCAACCTTTTCAGCAGTGCCGACAGGAACCGTGGATTTATCTACGATAACTTTGTATCCATTCATAGCCTTTGCAATAGATTTTGCCACCTCTAACACATATTGTAAATCAGCGGAACCATCTTCGCCTTGTGGAGTTCCTACTGCAATAAAACAAACCTGAGAATTTTTTACTGCGGTATCTATATCTGAAGAAAAAGTTAACCTTTGTTCAGAGAAATTGGATTTTACAATTTCTTCTAATCCTGGTTCGTAAATCGGAATGATACCCTGTTGAAGCTTTTGCAATTTTTCCTGATTATTGTCAATACAAATAACTTCGTTGCCCATATCTGCTAAACAAGCACCAGCAACTAAACCTACATAACCTGTTCCTATAACTGTTATTTTCATTTTTTATTCCTTTTAATTTTTATTTTTAATCCAAACAATGTAATTATTTTAAATTTTCTATTATCCGAATTTTTGATTGAAAATATATATTCCCAAAATACCTTTGATTTACTTTTTTGACTCTTTTCTATAAAAGAATTAATTGTTTTATATAAATTCGGTGAATAAGTTATTCTTATTTTTTTTAATTGTTTTTTATATGTTTTCTTTATTTTTCTTGAAGGCTTTCCATCTATAATTTTTTTTATCTTTAAAAAACCTACATTAGTATCTTTGTTATGTAATTTTTGAGATAAAATTAAATCTTTTTCTCTTTCTTCTCTTATTTCAAAATTATTTGCTAACTTTGAAATAATATTAGCCCCAATATCGCTTCTTACTATTACACTACTTAGGCCTTCAATATCTTTATTGTTTTCAATATAGTTATCACCCAAAGAAATATCGGAATTTTTATTAAATTTATCAAGACAATACAAACATCGTTCTAATATAAAAAAATCTTTTAGTTTCATTCTCTCTGTATTAGGCAAATCTAAGATATCACCATTTGTGTATTCAATTCTAACATTTCCTGGCCAACCACCTGCCAATTTTGTTCTAAAAAATAAATTTTTTAATTTTTTATTTCGACTTTCTGGATGTTGCCTGAAATATTCAACGACTCCATAATTCATTGTTTTATCGCAAAATAAACCTATCAATAAATAATTATTTCTATTTAAATTTTTTAATTTAATAAAATTAGAAATTCCAGAAATTGTACAACCTGTTCCTATTAATATTACTTTTTTATCGGGATTATTTAAAATGTATTTGCAACTATTAAAATGTGAAACGGTTAAATATCTACTTTTTTGTGTCTCAGATAAGTCCATATTTTTATCAAAATATTTTGTTTCAAGTTGAGTATTATAAGAATATCCTTCAACCAAAAAAGCACAATCATACTCATCTTGTTTTAAGAGATTTCTTACAATTTCTGTTACTACTCCTCCACTTGTTGCATTTTGTAAAAGATTTTTATCTTTTGTTTTAATAGAATAAATTTTTTTATACCCACCCAGAATATTCTGTTCCACGGATTTATTTGAATCATAACTTTTAAGATTATTTACAGGACAAGTTTTTAAACATAATCCACAATCAATACACTTACTAGATATATGAGGCTGGTAATTATAATTTTTTTTTTGTACATCAATACAATTTTGAGGACAAATAGCTCTACATATGCCACATTCTATGCATAAATTTTCTTTTAACACTATATTTATATTGTTATTTTTATTATTCATCTAAATAACTCCATAATGTATTAAAAATGTTTTCCTTTTGTATTCTTATAACATTTTCCTTAATTTTATTTTTTTCTTCATCTTTATGAAGAATTAAATATTCTAATATTTTTACTAAATTATTATTATCAATTCCGTTTCTGGCATCAAACATATAAGTTTCTTGTCCTAAATTTTGAGCCAACTCAATATATTTCACCGCCCATCCAATAATTATGCAAGGAATATATTGTTTATATGCATGTACTATTGAATGAAATCTTGAAGAAATTAAAAAAATCAAAATTACTTAATAAATTTGAAAAATCTATACAATTAAAATATTCATCAATAAATATAACATCTGAATTATCCTTAAAATATTCTTTTATATTTTTACAAATATCTATATCACATAAATCATAATATGTTATATAAATCTGATATCCTTTACTTAATAACATTTTAATGCAATTTTGATAATTATCATATAATTTATTATTATCAGATCTTTCAAACACTCTTTTATTAGGGATAATTAAAACTTTTTTAGCAGAAGAATGAAAATTAAATGTTTTATTTATATTTTTCCTATAAATATGCTTGTAAGGCTTATTAGATTCTAAAACTATGTCATTTGCAAGAACAATATTATTTAATCCATATGATTTTAACAAATCATAACCATCTTTTTCTCTACAAAATATTTTATCTACTGCTGATAAAATATTTATTAATTTTTTATTAGATACTGAAAAATTAAAAGGTCCAAACGATTGAGGTAATAAAAATATCTTTTTATTATATTTTTTAGCGATTTTAATTAAATCTAATAAACGTTTATTTGGTTTATTCCCCCATTGAGATGATAATGCATATCCGCTTATATCTAAAAAAACATCATTATTTTTATAAATATTAACAAAATCGTATTGAGCTAATTTTCTTTTGTTATTTGTTAGAGAATATATTACTTTTTTTAGTTTGAATACTAAATATTTAAAAAAGCTTAATGAAGCATCAGATAAGTTTTTATTTTCTTTAACTATTGTTATATTATCAAAATCATTTATGTTTATTTTCTCAAATCCATGCAGACATAATACTGTAATTTTAGAGTTTTCATCTCTATTTTTTATTTCAGTTATTAAAGTATAAAGCATAGATTCTGCCCCTTTGTTGGCAAAACCCGCTCCTGTTATTAAATATCTCATTAAAATTTCTCCTTTTTATAACTCCATATTTAAAACTCTTTCTATCGCCTTGTCCATATCGTAGTATTTATAATCACCCAGGCGACCTAGGAATGTTATCTTATTATCTTTTTTTATTTCTTTCAAATACTTTTTATATAATTCTTGATTTTCATCTTTGATTATTGGGTAATACCTTTCATTTTTACCCAAAACAAATGCTTCGGGATATTCAAATGAAACTATTGTTTTCCTTGATTTATCATTAAGGAAATATTTATATTCCCCTATTCTTGTAAATGTATAATTTTCCGGATAATTTATTACGGAATTAGACTGATAGTATTCTGTATTAAATTTTTGAAAATCTAAATTTATACTGCGATATGGTAGTTGCCCATATTTGTAATTGAAATATTCATCTATTGCTCCGGTATAATAGATTTTATCATATTTATCAACATTTGTAAAATCTTTAAAATCTTTGTTTAAAGAAACTTTTATCAATGGATGTTTTAACATATTTTCCATCATAGATGTATAACCTTTTAATGGAATACCCTGATATTTATTTTGAAAATATCTATCATCTTTACTTATATAAACAGGAACACGACCAGTTACAAGTGGATCTAACTCCTCTGGTTTTAATCCCCATTGTTTCAAAGTATAATCTAAAAAAACTCTTTTATACACATAATCTGCTAAAAAAGTTAAGTCTTTATCTTTACTTTCTCTTAACTCTAATATTGGAACTTTTTTACCAAAGCCGAATTTTGCAATTAACTTTTCTTCTAATTTTTCTGCTAAACATTTTGGGAATAAAAGATTTATAGAATTTAAATTGAATGGAACTGGAACTTCTTTGCCTTCTATTATTGCTTTTACTTTGTGCATATATGGGTGCCATTTTGTAAATTTTGATAAAAAATCCCAGACATATTTATTATCTGTATGGAAAATATGTGTACCATATTTATGAACACAAATACCATCTTCGTAATAATCGTAGCAATTACCACCAATATTATTTCTTTTATCTATTATTAAAACAGATTCTTGTTTTTCTTCGGCAATTTTTCTGGCAAGTGTGATGCCTGTTATTCCACAACCTACAATTAAGTTTTTAGAGTTTTTCATTTTTAATATCCTCTCATATAATCTTTAAAATGTTATTTTTTTTAGTATTGGAATTATACCAAATAATTTATAATGTTTTTCTGTTTCCCATTCATAAACTTTTAATATTGTTATACCAAATATTATAAATTTATGTTTCCTTTTAAGTTGTAATTTAAATGGAATTTTAATATTATTTTCCTTTACAAAATTTAGCATATAGTCCTTTGCCCAAATATGATCCATTCTTTTAAAATTATTTAAAGTGTTTACTATGGAATTTGGATTTGCTCTATAATAATAAAAAGCACCTGGAACCGCGATAATATTATTTAATTTAGAAATTATATCTATTGAAAATGGGACATCTTCAAAATATTTACCTTGTTCAAATCTTATATTATGTTTAAGTAGTTTAGAAGATCTATATATTTTATTCCAAACATAACAACATCTAGGGATATTTAAAATATCAAATTTTTCCTGTAATGTAGTTGCAAGTTGTTCACTTTCTATTTTTAAACGTAAATGAATTTTGTTTCCATAAACTCTTTTTATAGGGGCACATGCAATATCTGAATTTGTTGTAATTGCAGTATTATATAAGTTTTTATAAAAATTTGAGTCTATCCAATCATCCGAATCTACAAAACCAATAAATTCCCCTGTTACATTTTCTATTCCTGTATTTCTTGCTCCTGATAATCCTTTGTTTTCTTGGTTGATAACTTTTATCCTTTTATCTTTTTTTGCATATTCCTCTAAAATACTTAAAGAATTATCTGTGGAGCCATCATTTACACAGATTATTTCTATATCTTTTAATGTTTGGTTTATTACACTATCCAAACATTCGCTTAGATATTTTTCTACATTATATACCGGTATTATTACACTTACCTTAGGCATGTTTATTTCTCCTTTTAATCTTTATTTTTAAGCCACACAATGTAATTATTTTGAATTGTTTATCGCAAGAATTTTTTATTGAAAATATACTTTGTAAAAAAGAACGATTGTGAAAAAGTATTAAATTTCTGTAATGTTTACTTAAACCCATTTTATCAAATCCATTATTTAATAAATATTCTAATACAATATTATATTCATTTTCATAATGACTTATAGTATGTAAATTATGTCTACATGTATCCACTACTAAATTAAAATAACTTTTTTTTACACATCCATAAACATGATGGGATATTAAAAAATCTCTTAATGAAGTCAATGCCATTGTGAAATCTAATGGGAATTTATAATTAGTACTTTGTGAATTATTTTTTATTCCTATTCTATAACATACCAAATAATCACTAATAACTGAAATTTTTTTAGCAACAATTAAAGATGCCGAAGTAAAATATAAATCATTGGTTCTATAAATTTCTTGAAATTTTAAATTATTATCATTTACAAAAGAGGTTTTTAATAATTTATTCCAACTACAATTATCAAAAATATTAAAAATTTTATTGGGAATATCCTCATAATTAAAAACTTTTTTGTGTATAAATTTATTGATGTTTCGTGCATTTATATATTTTCCTGTGGATGTACAAAAGTATTTAAAATTACATATGGCAATATCTGAATTAATATTTATAGCATTGTCATATAACTTTTCTAACATATCTAATTCAAAAAAATCATCAGAATCTAAAAAACTAAGATAGTCGCCTTTTGCAACTTCTAAACCTTTGTTTCTTGCCGCACCTGCACCTAAATTTTTTTGTTTAATAATCTTTATCCTTTTATCTTTTTTTGCATATTCTTCTAAAATACTTAAAGAATTATCTGTGGAGCCGTCATCTATACATATTATTTCTATATCTTTTAATGTTTGGTTTATTACACTATCCAAACATTTGCTTAGATATTTTTCTACGTTATATACTGGTATTATCACGCTTACCTTAGGCATGTTCATTTCTCCTTTTAATCTTTATTTTTAAGCCGAACAATGTAATTATTTTATGCTTTGCATCACTAGAATTTTTTATTGAAAATATATATTCTACAAATTTAAGATTTTTTGTATAAAAGTATTTTTTTAACTTATCAATGTCTTTTGATAATAAAATATCATAGAATCTATATCTAATTAGTTTACTATCTGGATATTTATATTTAGATAGTATATCTATAGATTTATCAATTGCATGCTTAACAATATTAACATTATTACAACAAAAAAAACTTTCCCAAGAGTGTTCTAATCCTTTATATATTGTTGAGAAAAATAATCTATCATATTTATCTTTATTATTTATATTTTTATTAAAGAAATCTAATGTATCTAGTCTACTATTTAACTTGGAATTTATTTGCGCAATTAATTCTTTTTCTGATAAAATTTTATGAGATGTAGAATTTTCTCTTAATCTATAAGTATAATAAGCATCATTGACTAGTACAAAATTATTGGCAATAGAGACAAATTTATATAAAAAAGTCACGTCCTCTAACCATCTTATATTTGCAAACTTAATATTATATTTATCTATCAAATCTTTTCTATAAATAATAGACAGCCAACTAGATGCCAAATTTTTATAAGGAATTTTAGTAATTTTTGATGCCTTCGCTATTTTTAAATTTGTATTTGTAAATTTTATTTTTTGTTTTTTTTGATATAGTTGCTTTAAATCTCCTTTGATAAAATCATACTTATTTATTTTAGATTTATTATATAATTTTTTAAAAAAATCTAAATCCACATAATCATCAGAATCTACAAAACCAATATATTCTCCCTTTGCAACTTCTAAACCTCTATTCCTTGCGACTCCTGCACCTAAATTTTTTTGTTTAATAACCTTTATCCTTTTATCTTTTTTTGCATATTCTTCTAAAATATTTAATGAATTATCAGTAGAGCCGTCATCTATACATATTATTTCTATATCTTTTAATGTTTGGTTTATTACACTATCCAAACATTCTCTTAGATATTTTTCTACATTATATACCGGTATTATTACACTTACCTTAGGCATGTTCATTTCTCCTTTTAATCTTTATTTTTAAGCCGAACAATGTAATTATTTTATGTTTTTTATCATCTGAATTCCTTATGGAAAATATATTTTGAGAAATAAATTTTAAAAGTAAATGGTTATAAACTTTTTGAACTAAATTCGCCTTATAAATTAATTCATAATCTATTGATTTTATGGTTTTATATAATTGTGTAGTAAAAATATCTTTCAATGTGAATATTTTAAAATGTTGATATAACCTTTCGTATGTTAAGCAATAAAGTATATCAAGTTTATGTTTTTTCGCAAAATTAAAATTATCCGTAATTCCTTTTAATAAATCTCTTTTCTTTTTTGTTGTCCATATAACATCTTTATGTCCTATTCTAAAAAGATATGTGATTTTTGAAATTGCATAAAATTGTTTAGCCTTATACATTGCCTTTACAAAAAAAGGCGGATCTTGAAATCGCTTATAATCAGGAAACAAAAGTTTATTTTTAACTAAAAAATCCCTATTATAAATAAATCTGTGATACCCATAATCAAATTGATATTCCTTATATTTTATAATTTTATCCTGGTTAAATATATATCCAAAAAATGTTTTATTAAGAGAAGATTTAATTTCTCCATTAAATAAATGACTGAAACTTCCGCCACAAATTAATACCTTATGTTTTTTGGCATTAGTATACAAAATTTTTAAAATATCATTTGTTGGATAATAATCATCAGAATCAAGGAATATTACAAATTCACCTTTGGCAATTTTTATTCCTTTGTTTCTTGCTACACCTGCACCTAAATTTTTTTGTTTAATAACCTTTATCCTTTTATCTTTTTTTGCATATTTCTCTAAAATACTTAAAGAATTATCTGTGGAGCTGTCATCTATACATATTATTTCTATATCTTTTAATGTTTGGTTTATTACACTATCCAAACATTCACTTAGATATTTTTCTACATTATATACCGGTATTATTACACTTACCTTAGGCATTTTTAGATCTCCTTTTAATCTTTATTTTTAAGCCGAACAATGTAATTATTTTATGCTTTGCATCACTAGAATTTGTAAATGAAAGAATAAATCTAAATAATAATTTTAGCATAATATACAAATAAAAAACGAAGATATTAGAAACTAACAAATGAATTTTCTTTAAATCTTTCTTTCTAAATAAATTTTCATCAATTTCATTATTATTATAACCTTCTTTAAATTCTTTTGAAAATACTTTTATAAATTCCTTTTTAAATTTTTTATCTATTCTATTAAATGTAAACATATAATTATTATATTTTTTTACCCAATATATGCCTAGAAACTTTGATTTTAAATTTTCATTTTTTTCTAATATATTTCTTATATAATCGTATTCATTTTTCATAGCATAAACTTTATTTTTATTTTTTATTGAAGAATTTGGATTATCTCTTCTATTCATATAAAATGGAATATTTAAAATATATATCTTTGTTGCATACATAAATGTTTGAAAATAAAAACCATTATCTTGGTAAGAAGCACCTGGTGTTTCATTATGTCTTATATGATTTTTATTTATGAAATCAGTTTTATATATACCACTCCAAGTATGCATTATAAAGTTGAAAGTATTTAAATCATTTTGTGGGTTTAATATTTTATTATAGTATGTATTTGTATTATCTAAGTGATTATAAAATAAAACTTTATCTTTGCCCGAACCTGTAAAACGATAGAAGTCTGCCTTTATAAAATCTAAATCATATTCTGTGGCTTTATTATATAAGCTTTCATACATATCTAATTTTATATAATCATCTGGTTCTACTATACCTATATATTCTCCTGTCGCATTATCAATACCAACATTCATAGTATGTCCATAGCCACTATTTGCTTTATTTATAATCTTTATCCTTTTATCTTTTTTTGCATATTCTTCTAAAATACTTAATGAACTATCAGTAGAGCCGTCATTTACACATATTATTTCTATATCTTTTAATGTTTGATTTATTACACTATCCAAACATTCTCTTAGATATTTTTCTACGTTATATACTGGTATTATTACACTTACCTTAGGCATTTTTAGACCTCCTGAATCTCCTTTCCATTAGCATAAATTTTATTTTTTGGAATAATGATGCCTTTTGAAAAAAGGTTTGTTTAAAATCATTATAAAATTCGGTATGCCGAGCATAAGACCACCACATATCAGCACATTTAGTCAATTTATTCCATGGATTATAATTAATAAAATGATATATAATTCCGTTATTTTTTGCCTCGTTAAATTCTTGCTTAGTTAAAATTCCTTCGTTAATCATTTTGTGATATTTATGAGTTGAACGAGGCGTAAAATTATATTTCAATGGTAAAAATTTAATTCTGTTTCTGCAAACTAAATTCAAGATATCTTGATCTTTATAATTGAATTCATATTGTGTTTGTGCAATAAGTTTTTGATAATAATTATCATTTCTTATGGATTTCAAATTTAGTAATAAGACTCCTGAATTTATATAATCACCTCTTTTGACTTTGTTGGCAAAGATTTTTATCATCTTTCGTTTCCATGGACGTTTTAAATTAAGTCCATCCTTTGCACCATATAGCAAAGTATCCTTCATATCTATATTATACAAACTTGATAATTCATCATTGAAAACAACATCAATATCACAATATATGATTTTATCAATATCTGGTAATAGTTTTGGTATTTGTAATCTAAGATAAAAACCAACTTCTTTTTTATTTGCTAAGATATCTAAATCTTTGTCTGCATATAAAAATGTAATTACAGAAGATGAATCAAGTTGCTTTACTAAACCACTTATATATTTTGTCATAGAAGATGTAATGTCATTTGAAACAACAGCATATATATTATATGAACATTTTCCCTTTGACACATTTAGTAAAGAAGACAATGCCACACAAAAATGTTTCCATAAATTTTTATCAAAGCAAAATGCGATATTTACTTTTTGCATTTCATGTTTTCCTTTATTTTTGTAATATATTTATAGATGATTTTATCTTCTATATCGTTTTTATCATTTTTTTTGAATGCATCTATAGTATATGGTTTATTTAATCTTAAAACATTGCCTCTTTGTATTTTTAAGATAAATTCTTCTTCACTTTTACAATAATAATGGTTGATTCTGATTTTATTTATTGTAAATGGATTATTTTTATGACTATAAATTTTTCGGTAATTTTCATCAACCGAAACAAATTTTCCAAAACTATATGGAATATGTGCATCCATACCAATAACTAACCTTGGATTTATTATTGATTTAACCTCTTTATTTCTGGGGAAATCATCATTTGCCCTTTTTGTAAATCGTTCGGTTAACAAGCCATCGGTTTTAGTTTTATGCCCATTACTACCATACATAACCCAATGAATGCTTAGCCCTGCATATCCATCATAATCATTTAAAACCTCGGGTATAGTGTTTTTTTCTACTGGAATAACAAATTCATCCGTATCAATGAAACCCAACCATTTTGTATCATATCTATGTTTAAATAATGCATCATTATAAACTGGTCTTTGTGGTGATTTTCCTAGCCATTTAGTGTAATCTACAAGACCTTCGGTTATATATGGTAATAAGACCTCATACAAATTATCAGACGAATCATTGTCATATACATAAAATTTTTCGACACCAACAATTTTATGATATTCTATCCATTCTTTAATATAATTTGCTTCGTTTTTTATACAAATTACAAATGCTAAATTATATTTAAACTTACGAGATTTTTCTACCTTAGCATTATGTAAAACAACTTTAATATTTTTTAGATATTGGATAAAAAATCCATCCCTTATTATATGCCTTAAACTTCTGGACCAAACAAAGCCACAGATTAAATTTCTTAATGACTTGTTTATATTCATTATATCCTCCAAAAATTTTCCATCCATTTAGTTGGTTTTACATGACGAAAGCCAAATTTTCCCGTGTAGCCCTTAAATGCCTCCTCTGGATTGGGATGTCCATGGAATATTAAGATTTTTGTTTCCTTTGGCAATATTGGAGATAAAAACCAATTTAGTGGGAAAGGTCTTAAACAATGTCTTTTGAAACTTACACACCAATTTTTTTTCCAATATTTCAATATTCCCTTTTGTTTCATAGCATAAGAAAGATATGCCTGTTCATTTCGGAACTGGGCTCTGATTTGAAAGCGGTTTTCTTCAAAATAGTCTACAATATCTGGATATTTACCAACCTTAAACCTAAACACCGAAGAATTCCCAATATAATTTTTAAAATCCCAATCTTTGATTATTAAAAAATCACCCTTTTCTTTGAAAAAATCATCTATGTTTTTCAAAATAAGCACATCTAAATCTAAGAATAAGGCATCACCTTCTAAATCACCTAAATTTTTTCTGAATATACCCAATTTGTTCCAGCCCCTTTCTGGACCAGGTTCAAAACAAACCTTTGGCAAAGGAAAAACTTCTATATTTTTATTCAAGCCTTTTGCATCATCTGTAAAGCAAACAAATCTATGTGGTAATGTAAGATTTTTTTCCACCATATCATACAATCTGTTAACATATTGAGGACCGAATTTTGTCCCCCATTTCATACAGACAATATTCCTTTTGCATTTTACCATAGATAATCTCCTTACATAAAAATAAAATATTTTGGGTTGTGGTAGAATTATCCTATCTTAATATATTGAATAATCTTAAATTTTAAATCAAAGATAAATACAAGCCACACGGCAGAGAATATATACCTAAACCTTATATTTTGCAACTACTTTTTCTTAAAATACAAAAATGCTTGTTAAATATTTTGTTTTGTAAATTTATTAAGTCAAACAATGTTTATAAGATATTAAATAAAACCTTTAAAAATATAAGGTTTTTGATGAAATTTAATAAAAAAAGCCTCATTTAGAGGACTTTCTGATTTTTGGTGGCTATTAAAGGATTAGTTTACTAGATTTCTATAAAATGAAATAAATTCTCATTCTAATCTATACATTATTACTTTACCTAACCCAACATACTATAAAAACTCATATTAAAAATCTATTTAGATTACCATTAATAATATTTCTATAAGAATAAATCTTTGATATATTAATTTTATTTAATATAACTTTATCTTTTCCAAAATTATATCTTGTGTAGTTTTATTATGCTTCTTTAATTCTTCATTTACAATATTTTCAATTGTACTTTTTAACCCTGATGAAATAAAAGAATTATTTGTTAAACCGATAGCAATCTTCCAAGGTTCTTCTATCTTGCCACCCATCTGACTTGTTAAATAAACAGTATTTTCAATACCTATTTGATTATAAATTCTATTAGATATAATATTTCCAATAACAGTAAATAATTTTCCTGTATGATATACAGGATTTTTACCACATGGCGCTTCTAAAGAAATATTACGACAAAAAGGAATAAATCCACAACTTCTGTTTCCTCGTCCAACAGCCCCCTCATCACCACTTTCGACAGCGCTTCCTGTTAACGTTAAATATAAATCATCATTTTCTAAATTATCTCTTGTATTTATAGAAATATTAAAAGTATAACCCAAGTATTTTTGGGATAAAATATCGATTAAAAAACTTTTTAAAAACTTTATATTATTTCTATAAAAATCTTTATCTGGAGTATATAAAGAAATAAAAGCTATACAAGTTGTAATATCTATATTTTTTCCAATTCGTGTTCCCATTACTTTTATATCATTTCCGACAAAAGAATATTTTCTTTTAAATTCTTTAGAATTCAGTTGATTTTCCACATATAACACAACATTTTCTAAAACTGTGTATGGATAAAAACTAACTGTAGTAGATGTGTCATTTGTTCTATTCATATTATTATGATATTGTATAAAAGTTTCATTTTTTATGTTGAAAAAACTGGAACGTTCATTATTTGTTGTTCCATCTTTCTTATATACGACACCGGGGCCTTGTGATGAATGTGTATTATCTATTATTTCTATATTTTTTTTACAATCTATCATAGGAAATAGAAATTTCATATGTTCATAAATAGTTTCTGTTGCAATATCTACATATGGAATTTTTTCATTACAGAAATTTTCTGTAAATCGTCCATTTAAGAGTATTCTTATAGGCTTTATAAATTCTCCACCACCAAAATATACTTTTGTTTTTCCACCTAAAATAGATAATTTATCAATCATATGTCTAAATATATGTCCATACTTTTGATACGTATATAAAGAATAATTAGCACTTATTTTTTCAGCTAAACTATCACAAATAGTATCAGGATGACCAATACCTTTACGTTCAACGACTTCATAATCTTGTTCATTAACATTAGTGTTTGAATTAAAAATACAAATATCCATATAAAACTCCTTACCGTTTTACATAAGTCTCTTCTAAAAATATTTTATTATTGTTGTTGTAGATATTTATCTTATCAACAAATTGTCTGTAAAAATTAACAGCTGGTAAAACTTCATTGAAACCTTGTTCGATTAAATCAATTGGTATATACCCACCTCCATTTTTATAATGACGCTCTATTACTCTATCAATAGCTATATCTTTATCTACTAGAATAGCATTGATTTCTATTTTATATCCCAAATTGCTTATATATTTAACCATATTTTTTTTATTTGAATCCAGACCTCCACAATCATAAAAAACATTTACTTTATTTGAAATCAAATAATCTAAAATATAGAACGATAATTTTCTAGAAATTGTTTCACAAATTCGAAAATCATTATGTGATGATTTATTTAATAATTTTAGTTCTTTGAAAATTTGTAAATTATGCATAATTTCATCTCCTGATAAGAAGGCATAATCTTTATAATATTGCTTTACATTATTAAAAAATGTACTTTTTCCAGCTCCACTAATACCCAACATCATAATAAATTTTGGTGTTGAATTATTAAATTTTACACCACTTAATATAGAAGAGTAAAAATTATCTATTTCTTTTTTTGATAACTCATTAACTTCATCATAAACAGATTGCTTATAACATAAAAATTCAGAAATTAATACTCCCATTCATTTAACCTTTTCTTTAAATAATTTATCTAAAATTATACTTGTATTTTCTCTATAAATACGACTTTTTAAAGATTTTATAAATGCATTATCTGGCAATGTTATATCTATATTTGTTTTTATATTATACTTTTTTAATAAATCTAACAAATATGCATGTTCATTTCTCTCAACTTCTTTTTCTATAATGTTACAAATTTTACTATATGGAACAAATGTATTAGATTTCCATTCATCATATGCTATTTGCTCTATTTTATTTAAGGGTATTGATATATTTGCATTATCAAAAACAAAATGTTTTAATAGTTGCCTTAGTCTATATCCATGATTATTATTACTTGGAACTATCCCATTACCAGTAATTAAGATAGAAGTTCTTATAGAATCAATGATAGTTGTAATTTGATTGATAGAAACATTATCATTTTTAAATTCATCATAAATTTCCTTGTATCTAGAAAAATAATAATTGTCTTTTTTAGATAACCATTCCATTCTTTCTACACCAAATCCTACTTCCATAATATTAGAAACTTGATTTGAATTGATAGGAAAATATTTCATAAAAATACATTCTCCCATTCTAAAATTATTATAATATAAACTAGCAACATACGTATTAAATTTTCTAGTTCCCCAAGTATTAGATTTTTCTTCAAACCTAACTAATAAATCATTATTATTATATCCATAATTATTAAGTAAAGAAATATAATTTTTTGTTTTATCTAAAAATTCATTATTTGAAATATCAAATATAATTGAAGAAAAATTAATAAAAGATGTAGAAACACCTTCTTTTGTTTTACCGATAAATTGAGTCCTTATAGATGGTTGATAAACACAAAAATCTTTTAAAATCTCATTGTTTTTTATCATTGTTTCTATATGCTGTACTCCTGCACATGTAAAAAGTGTTGTAGCATTATCTGTTCTTATAACATTATCCGCAGAAATTAATGGAACATCGTTGAAATATTCATGAATATATTGTTTAGGGAAATTATCAATATTTTTTTTATCTTTAAATCGGAAATATTCACCAGATACTTTTTTTAAATTTAAAAAAGAAGAAATTTTAGATATAAATTCTTTATAATTATTCATTTATCACCTTGAAATAATTATATATTGTGATACAATTATATAGTATATTTTAAAAAAGGCAATAAAATGTTTCATATATTTTCATGTAATTCAAAGACTATTTTAAAATGCTATCTTCCAGAACTTGATGGACATAAAATTTACTTCCAAGTATTCGGTAATCCAAATGGGAAACCTATCTTAAATTTTCATGGTGGTCCAGGTGCAAAAAGTAAGTTTAAATATGTAAAATGTTGTGATCTCAAAAAATATAAAGTAATCATTTTTGATCAACGTGGCTGTGGGAATTCTGAATTTAAAGATTTATTTTATAAAAATACAACACAAGATACCATTAATGATGCAAAAAGGATTTTGGATTACCTTAATATAAAAGAAAAGGTAATTTTATTTGGTGGTTCATGGGGGGCAACACTTGCACTTTTGTTCGCAGAAAAATATCATGAATTAGTTGATAAAATGATTGTATCTCAGACTTTTTTAGCAAGGAAAAAAGATGTGGATTGGTTATATAAAGATTCAAAAATGTTCTATCCTGACATAATTGAAAAACTTTCACCATATCTTATAAACACAAATAAAGATTTGAAAATTTTATTGAAGCAAAGTAATACTAAAATTAATAAAACAGTAAAATATCTTACAAATTATGACCATCAAATTGGGAAGTTAAAAATAAACATTGATAAAGAAATAAATGACCGTACATATAATTATTTTAAAGTTTATATGCATTATTACATACAAAATTATTTCATAAAAGAAAATGAAATATTGGATAATATTGATAAAATTAAAAATATTCCAACTCTTATAGTGGGAAATAGACTAGATTTCTGTACTCCAATTGAACAGGCATATACATTGCATAAAGCAATGCCTAAATCGACTTTACATATTATTGATAGTTTTGGACATGGAAGCAAAAAACAAAATAAACTTTTGCCAAAACTTATAAAAGAATTTTTGTAATTTAACACAAAATTACATCTAATTTTAATAATTAGATAAAAATGAAAAATTATTTCAATGAAAATTTTATAAAAATCCTCGTAAATTTCAATTTTTTTACTTTTTAACTTAACAATAGAAATAAATATGAAAAGTAAATATACTATTTCCGAAATGAAGAAAGAAAAATTTTATTGGATTCTAAATTGTTATACAATATTTTACCAGATAATTTACAATTAATTAATAACAATTTTACTAAATTTGTAAAAATTGAAAAAATTTATTTAATTATGAAAAACTTATAATAAAAATCGATATAACAAAAACTCTAGTCAAAACTGAGTTTTACAGGCAAAGAAAAAACCGCCACTAGGACGGTTTCCTGATTTTTGGTGGCGCCCCCCAGACTCGAACTGGGGACCTGCGGATTATGATTCCGTCGCTCTAACCGACTGAGCTAGGGCGCCGATGTCGTAAGATGTTAAATCAATTTTATAAAAAAGTCAATATCAATTATTAAAATACCTCAAAACTTTATTTTTGATATTCGTTTAAACTCTTAATTATATTTTCCAAATTAATTAACTGCTTTTCGGATAAGGAAATTTCTCCCATTTCAGTATATTTAGCAATACGCAAAAATTCTCCGTAAACATATTGCTTAGATAACTCATTTTCAGCCCAATGATTTTCATCTACTTTTATACCCAGTGCATCTATACTAGCAGTATACCCAATTGTGGAAATTTGACTTTCTTTAAATTGTGGAAGATTTTGTTGGGCGGTTAATTTTGCACGTAAAGTATTTTCCTTAGTCGTTAATATAGTAAGATGTTTTGCTTCCTTATAATATCCAAGTTCAGATGCATTTTGAAAGTTTTCCTTGGAATTAGTGCTTGTAGTTTCAAGAAGTAAAGATTTCTTAATTCCTATGTTATTTAACTCCTTTTGTATAATTTCTGCCTCTGGAATAGTAAGGGCATCATGCCAATTTCTTTTTCCACCTGCGACATAAAGGTTTTTAACCAACCCAGTTTCTTGCGAATTTTCTTTATAATTTGGATTTATTCCACCAGAAATAATTATATTTGTATCAGGATTTTCCTTTATCACATTTAGTGCCTTATGAGATAGATTATCAAGAAATGCAATGTTGCCCATAATTTGAAAAATAGTTTCAGGATAAAATTTTCCTTCTTGATCTTTTAAAAAAAGAAATACTGTTATCAAACGAACAATTGTTTCGTTAAATTTAGGGGTTTTAGGTAGTTTATCTATTATTCTCATTTTAGAATCCTTATTTCTAATTTAGTTATTCATACTTAAATATATAGTGGCAATTTTTTATTTTGTCAACAAACCATTTGTTTTTCAATGTTTACTAAATAATATTATTTCCTATTGTTTATTTTTTTATAAGTGATATAATCTGTATGTTAACAAAAAGGAGGTTATTATGAAAAAATTATTATCTACTTTTGCTATTTGTCTTTGTTTGTTTGCTTGCTTAAAACAGAATGATTTAAAAGGTAATAAGTTTGTTTCAAATGCTGATAATGGGACTTTGATTACCTTAGGATTTGACGAGAAAGAAAATAGGCTATATGGTAAAGTTGTAAATAACTATTTTGCTACATACAAACTTGATGGAAATAACTTAATGCTAAATGGTGTAGGTTCTACTATGATGATGGGAATGCCTAATGCTATGCAAACTGAACAAGACTTTTTTGAATTTCTTAACTCTTCTCCTATAACTTATGTCATAGAAGGTGAAGAACTTACTTTGAATAATGCAAAAGGTGATGTAATAAAATTTATTCAAGTAGAAGAATTCCCAGAAATGGAACAATAAAAACTTTCAATTATATAATTAGAAGGGCTTTTAAAGCCCTTATTTTTTTATAAAATTGTTTAGGAATATCATATTATAGATAATTTTGTTAATCTTGCTTATAATTTCTACTGCTGAATAAGGAGGTTAAAATGAAAATTCCTTTGAATATTTTAAAAGTTTTACAAGATGATAAAATGGCTCCTGTTATTGGAAATCCAGATGCCGAAAATGTAATTTATGAATTTTTTGATTATAATTGCGGGCATTGTAAAAATCAATATTTTGTATTAGAAGATTTAATTTCAAAAAATAAAAATGTAAAAATAATCCTTGAAAATTTTCCTATATTCCCAATATCTCAAATACCTGCAATGGCAACAATAGCATCTAAAAATCAGGGAAAGGCATTTTTATTAAACAAAGCATTATTTGAAAATAATCTTTTACCGGCAAATTATTCAAATTTTTCTATGGAAGAATTAAACAAAAAGGTATTAGAAAAAGTTTTTAAAATTGCTGAAAAAACAGGAATAAATCTTGAATTATTAAAAAAAGATATTATTTCCAAAGATATTGAAAATGAAATTCAAAAAATACGGAATTTGGCTCATTCCTTAAATATACATGGAACCCCCGCTTTGATTATAAATGGCGAATTATACCCTACTTTTATGAAATTAGATGAAATTAAAAAACTTTTATAATTTTATTGACTTTTTATTTATTATGTCTATAATCTCCTTAAACTTGTAATATGTGGGAGTGTGAAGTATTTAAAATATCCTGATATTAGCGAGTTTATGATATAGAAATAGAAAAGGAATGAATATGAACGATTTGGAAAAAGGTCTTAGGATTGAACTTCGTAGAAAAAAATACGGATATATTAAGAAAAATCAAGAAAAAAGAAAGAAAATAAAAGAAAATATTGCAAAACTTTCAAATGATATAAATGCTTTGGATTATATGATTGCATCTATTATAGATAGTTATTCATCTTCTGAAACAAAAGATGAAATGCTTGCAAAATACAGAAAACAAAGAGAAGTTCTTTTTTCTAAAATGAAAGATAAAATTATGGAATTGGATTCTGTTCCAACTCTGTTAAACGATATAGTAAAATTATTTAAAACAAAATAAAGGAGCAAAAATATGAAAAATCAAAAAAAAGATAGTAAATTTACTAGAGCAATTGATAATATAAAAAAGCGAAATAATATCCAAAGTATTATCTTTGAAATAAATAGAGAAATCGGTGTTTTAGAACAACTTATATTTATGATAAAAGAGAGTAGAACACATAGTGAAGAGGCAAAAAAAATTCTTGTCGCTCAGTATGAAGAAAGGCTTAAAGAAACAGAAGATAGATTGACTAGATTTATTGGGTATTATTATGAAGTCCCTTCTTTTATGGAAACCATTTTGAATTTACAAAATTTGAAAGATAGATAAAAAATAAGATAAAAAAATCCCCCTTTTGATAAGGGGGATTTTGTTTTAGAACATAAGTGTCGTTCTTAAACTTGCAACAGTTGCGGTGTCATGGCTTCTATCCAATGCTGGATTGAAATAGAATTGCAAATCTGGTGTTATAGTCATCCAATTTCCAATTCCCCATGCCCAATAAGTTTCTAGAACAGTTTCATAATCTCGGGTATTTTCTGTTCCAATTATATCTTTGTTCGCTTTGTTAATTGCTGCGGCAAAACCTATTTGATCCAAGGCATTCCTGTTAAGAGGATTATTTAATACACTACCTAAAACATATGATTGTTCTATTTCTGATGGTGAATTTTCAGCACCATTTATTCTTCCAAATATAGATAACTTTTCGTTTAGGGCTTGTTCAAAATTTAATGACCAACCATTAGATGTGCCTTCTTGCTCTGTTACACTTGGTTGATTATAAACAAGTATGGAATACTGCCCTGCTCCTAGACTTTTGATTATAGGCGCATAGGAGATAGATGCAAAACTTGTATATTCTCCTTTACCAAAATCATTTGCACTTATTGATGTTCCACTTACATTATTTGCATCTTGCATTCCAACTATTACCTCCCATTCGGAATTTATTGTAAATGTGAAGTATGCTCCTAAACTTGCAAGTGGGTATGTTGAACTGGCATTTTGTGAAAGTGCATAGTTCAAAAAGTTAATTTGCTGATTGGCATCATAATTAGTTCCGTCAAAATTATATATTGGAAATTGTCCTATTGTTATAGAAAACCAATCTAAATCTCCTGCAAATTGTTGTGTATAACTTAATTGATCAAAAGAATTTGATTTCGTGCTGTAATCATTTATTGCTGATAAAACATCTATTCTGTCGCTGATATCTTGAGCTGTTGTGGAATTCCAATAACGAGTTGGTGTATAACTAGCGTTTATAGTTCCTGTTCCATATTCGTTATCAAATAGTTCCCATGAAATACTTGGATATGCCTGAAATTGGATAGATGTTCCTTTACCATTAGGGGCTCCTCTTTGTCCTAGAACCGACATATCAAAGGAATATGAAAAACCTGTTTCTTCGGCAAGTTTGTTTTTCCAATTCGTGTATTCTTCCTCCCAACTATTAGGGTTAGAAAGTGAGTGTCTTTTATTCGTATAATTTTTTTTATTACTAGACTCTTTTGAAGCATAAATATTAGATGAATTCACTATACCATCACTTTGGTAAATTTCTTCTATCGTATATGTATCTACTTCTATACCAACCATTTCTTGACCATATGAATATGATGGAGACATACACAATGATAATAAACCTATTACCATTTTATCTTTTTTTAATAACATCTTTACCTCCTTTTATATAAGGGAAGATTTTAATCTTCCCTTTGTTAAATTTATTAGATATTTATTATGCCTCGGACGAAACAATATATTGCAATGACACTTACTAATAATATAATCCCGACTAGGCATTTTTCTCCTTTTGTAAATATCATATTTTTAAATGAATTATCTTTACGAGCCCAAATATAAAATGGAATACCTATTGCAATAAAGACTATTGCCATTAAAAGATAATTTAAACCTGCGGCATAAATTAACCAAGATCCGTATATTGTTCCCAATATAGATGTAATAAGTGCTACTGATCTACTTATTCCTTTTTTATTATCAAATTCGCCATCTTCGCATATTTTCCAAAGATAACAAGTTGAAATAAAGTATGCAGGTAAAACCATAACACCAGTTATGCTTAACATTGTATTCCAAGCATTATTTGAAAAATATACAAGGAACATTGCAAGTTGCATAACTATACTTGTTACCCATAATGAAACACTTGGAGATCCATTTTGATTTTCCCTTGAAAACACCTTTGGGAATGTTTTGTTAAGTGCCATTGCATAAGGCATTTCTGCAACTATCATTGTCCATGCCAACCAACTTGCAAGAACTGCTATTAACAAACCTATGTTCATAAGCCATGCACCCCATGGACCTACTACGGCCTTTAAAATACCTGCTGTTGATGGATTTGGTATTGCTGAAAGTTCTGCCTGACTCATAAAGCCGAATGGAACGATTGATAGTAAAACATAAATTACTAAACAACCTAAGAAACCTAATAATGTTGCTTTTGATACATCGTCTTGACTTTTTGCCCTACCTGATAAAACTACGGCACCTTCTATACCTATAAATGCCCATAGTGTTACAAGCATTGTGCTTTTTATTTGACTGGATAAACTTCCTAAGGATTTTGTTTTTCCTATAATTGCTTCACCCCAGAAATCAAAGTCAAATGTATCCATTTTAAATACAAATAATAGTATTAAAATAAATAGTATCAGTGGAACTATCTTAAATATAGTTGCAATAAGGTTTATTATAGTTGCCTGTTTAACGCCTTTTAATACAAGGAAATTAAATGACCAGATTAGTATGGAACCTCCTATTATAGAAGCAAGATTATTACCTCCGGTGAAAACTCCAGGGAAAAAATAATCCAAAGCATCCATTGTAATAACTGCATAACCTACATTACCAAAAATTTGGCAAAGCCAATAACTCCAACCTATATTAAATCCCATATATGAACCAAAACCTTCCTTTGCATACATATAAATTCCAGATGTAAGTTTTGGCTTTATGGTAGATAATACTCTGAATGTATTTGCAATAAAATACATACCTATACCTGTTATTAACCATGCAAGTAATACTGCACCGACCGAAGCACTTTGTGCCATATTTTGTGGAAGGCTGTAAATGCCTCCTCCTATCATAGAACTTACAACTATACCGGCAAGTCCCATAACTCCTAATTTAGAAACATTGCTTTCTTTTTTTGATTTTGTTTTAAACATTTTATCTCTCCTTTTATTAAAGAATTGAGAGGGAGGTTATGCTCCCTCTTTTTTTAATAAGAAGCCTGTGGTGTGGCTGGATTTGCATACTCAAAATTCAAAAATCCTAATGCTGTTAAGCAATAACCAAAGTTTTGTGTGATATTAAGGTAGTTGTGATAGAATTGAAATTCGCTATGTTTATCAACATTTCTTAACATCAATTCATGATTTAATGATTTTGTAAGCCACATTTCAGCATGAGCTTGGGCTATTTCATCATTTATATATGTATCAAAATATTCTACATATTCTGCAGCCCAACCACCTATGAAATTTCCTTGCTTATCTTTTCCCCAGACAATACCAACTCCGGTAGCGATAGCTTTGTGATCTTCTATTCTTGCTCCATTACCAGCCATTATCACTTCTAATACTGCACCATGCTTAAATTGATTTTGGACTTGTTCTACTGGAACTATATTATTAAAAAGTTCCGGTGGTAAAACAGATGTGTATGGTATTACATTGAAGTCCTGAATCTTTGCTTGTAATAGTGCACTATCATAGCAGAAAGTCTCAAATGGTTGCGGTGGTATTCCGTCGTCTGCTTGTCCTGCACCACCTGTATGGAAAGCCAATGTTGGATAACGTGTTCCTACTGTCATTTTTTATTCTCCCTTTTATTTTAGTTAATATAAATAGAATTTTATAATTCTACAACTTATACTAGAATAATGGAAGTTATACCATTATGGCAATAATATTAAATTCCTTTGAATTCATACTTATAAAAATGTAGTTTTATTTGGAAACTTTGACTCTGGCTAAAGATAAAACCGGTAATAAATTTTCAATCTCAGTTTTTGAAAATCCTTTAAATTCTTTGTATGGGATTAAAATATAATTATTTCCAACAGTTGCCCTGTCTATTATATTATTATTTTTTGTATTTATTATTTTATCTATCTTAACACAGATTGGTTCAAAACGTATTGGAGATAAAAATTCTATGGTTTCACCTTTTGAAAATGAATTTTTAACTTCTAGTTCTATACCATCTGGTGTATGTTTAGAAACTCTACCTGCATATCTGTAATTACCATCAGAACGTGTAGTTTCATAATTCATTGCATGATGTGTCAAATGACCTTCAAAAAATCCGTATGTATATCCCCTATTTTGTAATGTATTAAGTTCGTTCATATACGGAGCACAATTCCAACTATCCGGTGATTTATAGAATGCATCTATTGCATTACTATATGCTCTTGATGTAATACCTGCATAATATTCGGATTTGTTTCGTCCTTCAACTTTAAGCGAATCAATTCCAATAGATAATAGTTTATCAAGTTTTGGCATAAGGCATAAATCCTTTGAATTCATTATATAAGAACCTTTGTCATCTTCGCAAAGTTCCAAAAATTCACCTTTTCTTTCCTGTTCTTCTAAATAAAAATCAAATAATTTCATTGTATCAGAGTTTATATCTATACCAAGAGTTTTTGCCTCTTTAATTATTTTACCACCTTCTAATAATTCTTCGTTCGGTTTTACATACATTTTATAATTCCAACGACAACAATGAGCACAATTACCCTGATTTGAACTACGTTCCGCCAAAAAATTAGAAATTAAACAACGACCAGAATAACTCATACACATACTTCCATGAATAAATGTTTCTAATTTTAAATCTGGTGCAACCTTTTGCCTTATTTCCCTTAATTCTTCAAAAGAAACTTCCCTACCTAAAACACATAATTTTGCCCCTATATCATACCAAAACATTGCGGTTTCATACGAACAAACATTTGCCTGGGTTGATACATGTAATGGAATTTCAGGAAGGGCTTTTCTCATATATCTGAAAACACCAGCATCTGCAATAATAATACCATCTGGTGATAAATGTTTAAGGGTGTTAGCAAAACTAGGAAGTCGCTCTATATCCTTATTATGTGTATATAAGTTTACTGTTAGATATATTTTTTTACCTATACTATGTGCATATTCTACACATTCCTTCATTTCTTCAACTGATACCTTTGATTTTGCTCTAAGGCTCATATCAGGAGTGCCTGCATACACAACATCTGCTCCATACATAAAGGCTGTTTTTATTCTATCATAGGAACCACCAGGAATTAAAAGTTCTGATTTTCGTGTAAAATTTGACATAATTAACCTCTTATATTCTTCTTTTTCTTATATGGAAACATATTTTAATTCAAAAGTAAAATAAAATTTAAAATATGCTTGCCACAGAAATTTTTATGTTATAAATTAGTTTATTATATAAAATAAAAAAGGAGTAAAAAAATGTATGCAACTTTTAGAAGTTATTTGTTTCAATTGATACCTGGTTATTGTGTATCTGATTTAATTTATCTTGGTATGATAGTATTTATACTTGCTGGTTTTTTATCAAGTAAGAAGTGGACTCCTTTCTTATCTTGCTTAATCTTTGCTTTTGTATTTAAATTGTTGGACTTTTTAGCATTGGGACAAACTGCTTCTGCTATAATACCTCAATTTTTACATATGATTGCATTACCTTTTATTTTAACTTTGTTATATTCAAAAAGATCTTAATCTTATTGGGGGAAAAGATTTTGTAATCTTTCTTTTTTTTGAATGAAAAAAAGTATTTTTTATTTTAAAACTTTTTTAATATTTTTGCTTTCTTTATTCGTATTAGAAGGCCTTTTCTACCCTTCTGTTGTTAGGGCGGCTCTTCCTAATATTATGTATAGCAATGATGTTGAAAACTATAAAAAAATATTTGAATTACAGGAAAAAGGAAGATTTAAAGATGCTGACAAAGTTATCAAAGAAGTTAAAAATGATGTGTTGATGGGATATGTTTTGTATCAAAGATTTATGAGTCCTTATTATAAAACACCTTTTAAAGAAATAAAGGAATGGCTTTTGAAATACTATGATATGCCTAATGCCAGTGATATATATAAATTGGGGTTAAAAAAAGGTGCAAAAAAGGAGTTGAAAAAGCCTAAACGTGAAGCCAGACGAACTCAATACTTCAATGATGACTATAAAAACTCTTATCAAATGATTCAACATTCATATAAACACTTACCTAAAAAAGATAGAAATGAAGTTGCCTATATGTTAAAAGTTTTTAATAACAGATTGAAAAAAGGCTATACCAAAAATGCTAGACAAATACTAGAAAATCCTCATAGTAAAAAGTTATTCGCCCAAAATGACTACCTTAGAATGCAGGCATATCTTGCATTTAGATATTTTCTAGCAAACGAAGATGATATGGCTATTTTATGGGCAAAGGAACCTGCTGAACAATTAAATTTTTATTTGGCGAATTGGACTTTGGGTTTAGTCTATTGGAGGATGGGGGATTATTTAACATCTAGGGATTATTTTAAAAATGTTGCATTTACAAAACAAATACCCGCTGATGTTGTTTCTGCTGGTGCATATTGGGCATATAGGGCAAATGAGAGGATTGAAGATCCTGAATTAAAAGATGATGAGGAAATATTTTTGGAAACTGCGGCTAGTTATCCGAAAACTTTTTATGGAATTTTGGCCACAAAAAAATTGAATAAAGAATTAGAAATAAGTTGGGAAGAGCCAATTTTAACCGTTCAAAATGCAAGGGAAATTATTTCTTGGCAAGGTGGTGTAAGAGCCTTGGCCTTAATACAATTGGGTATGAAAAAAGAAGCAGCAGATGAATTAAAATTTCTTATAAACACAGTGACTGATGATTTCTCTAATGACTTAATAAATGCCGTTTTGGCAGTTGCGGAAATATCTGGAATGCCTTATCTTTCCATAAATCTTTCTAATTATATTAAAGAATATGCCGATGATGCGACTTTTGCGACATCTACTTATCCTACTATTGATATAGAACTGGAAGATGGATGGAATATTGATAAGGCTTTGGTTAATGCATTGATAAGACAAGAATCCAGATTTAACCCTATGGCAAAATCTAATGCTGGGGCAAGAGGTTTGATGCAAATAATGCCAGCAACTGCTTCGTTTATTATGAGAGATTCATCCTTCCGTAAAAAGCAAAAATCAAAACTTTTTGATACTGAATTAAATTTAAAAATAGGACAAATGTATATAGAGTATTTATTGTCCAGACCTAACATAAACGGGAATCTTTTTAAATTTTTAATCGCATATAATGCAGGACCTGGAAATTTAAAAAAACACGAAGAAAAAGTTGTAAATCCAGGAAACGATCCTTTATTTTTTGTAGAATCTATTAGCCTAAAAGAAACTAGAATCTATGTTGAACGTGTGATGGCTAATTTCTGGATTTATAGAAATAGGTTGGGACAAACTTCGGAATCGTTGGACGATTTATCTAAT
This sequence comes from uncultured Alphaproteobacteria bacterium, assembly GCA_944392955.1. Taxonomy (GTDB): domain Bacteria; phylum Pseudomonadota; class Alphaproteobacteria; order Rs-D84; family CACZYB01; genus CACZYB01. The sequence goes on from CALXYK010000010.1 coordinate 83,180, forward strand.
GACCTTTGGCCTATTTACATAAGTAAAGGTGATACTCCTGTAAACAAATATACAGATGAAGAGTTTGAATATTTAGAAGATTATCTTGAAGAACAAGAAGCACAAAAAGAAGAACAAGAAAAAGAAGAAGAAGAAGAAATGTTAAAACAGGAAGGTGAGACCCTTCAAAATTTGGATAACATAAATGTTGAAGATATATCTTCGGATGGACTTGTAAAAAAAGAAGAAGAAAGCAATAATCAAATATTAGAATCTTAGCACTATGAAAAATACCAATATTTCTTTTGATATTGAAAACATTTTTATGACAAATAAAACTGATATAGTTTTAGGATTGGACGAGGCAGGTAGAGGATGTTTAGCAGGTCCCGTAGTTGCCGCATGTGTTTGGATAAATCAAGAACTATTTCCAAAGGAATTATTGGTACAGATAAATGACTCAAAAAAACTTTCAGAAATCAAAAGAAATAAAATTTTTTCTGAATTACAAAAATTAGATAAATCCGTTTTTATGTTTGAATATCAAGAAATATCTTCGGAAATAATTGATGAAATAAATATTTTACAGGCTTCGTTATTGGCAATGGGAAAAGCATATCAAAAATTATTACCTAGGCTTTTTAATAAACCAGTTATAAGTTTAGTTGATGGGAATCAGCCCCCTGATATTCATCCTTGTCAAACTATTATTGCAGGTGATGCAAAATCTTACTCTATTGCAACTGCATCAATAATTGCAAAAGTTAAAAAAGATGAATTGTTAAATAAAATAGCAGAAAAATATCCTATGTATAACTTTGAAAAAAATAAAGGTTATGGAACTAAATCTCATTTAGAAGCATTGGAAAAATATGGAATTTCTCCGTTTCATAGAAAATCATATGCTCCAGTTAAAAAATATATTAAATAATTAAAACTCTTGAAACTTTAAATCTGTAATCCATAAAATAGCAGTATGAATATTTTTATTTGGATAAATTTTTGAAACTGCGTTTTTATATTCTTGTAATTGTTTTTTATATTGTGATGGAATTTCTGATGTATCCTTATCAGTTTTATAATCTATAATCCATATATCATTTTCAAGTATGACAAGTTTATCTACTCTTAATATTTTTGCATCTTTGTTTTGTGAAAGCATAATTTCTGTTTCTGATAAACTATTATTACCAAATATAAAATTATACTTATTATCATTATATAATTGCAAAATTTTTTCTGTGATAAAATCATGGTCGTCTATGATATTTTTTTCAAAATATTTTTGTATGATTTCTTTTAAATTTATATCATGTTTTACATTAGCATACTTAGAAATATTTTCTAATAATTTATGAATTATAGACCCCCTTAACAATGATTTATTATCATCGGAAAGATATGTCAATGGTGATTTGGGTTTAATATCTTTTTTATATTCAAAAGATGGCAATTCCATTTTTTCTTCTAAATATTTAGGCATAGAAATAATATGTGGTTTTTCATCATTTGTTTCATTGGAAATTTTACCACTTTCGTTTTTACCTAAACGAAGAACCATATCATCAATATATTCCCTATTAAAATCTGCTAAGACTTCATCTTTTACAAAAGATGCGTCTTTGTTTTCCTCTAAACTTTGTTTTATACATGAATACCAGGTATTTTGCTTAATATTTTTTTCAACTCCCATAACATATAATCTATCTCTGGCACGGGTCATCGCAACATATAATAATCTGTATTCTTCGTCTGAACTTTCCTTCTTGTAATCATTTACAATTTGAGCAAAATTTTCATTTATTGTATCCATATTTGCAATTTTATACATAGGAAAATTTTTAAACCATAAAATTTTTTCCCTGACACATCTATCTGGAACATTGGTGTTATATAAAAATACTATTGGAGCTTCTAAACCTTTTGAACCATGAACTGTTAAAATTCTGACTGTATTATTTGTATGTTCCATATCCCTTTTTATTACAACTTCACTTAACGAAAACCATTCATAAAAATCACTTAATGATTTTCCCATCTGGGTATTGTCATAATTTAAACACTGAGACAAAAAGGCATTTAGAACTTCTTCTATTTCATAACCGAATCTGTTTATGAAGTTTTCCCTTTTGTTTTGAACCTTTAAAACAAAATCAAAAAATTCAAATGGGAATGCAGTTTTAGAAAGTTTTATTAAAGAAGATAAATCTTCAAATATTTCCCTGTATTTAATTTCTTCTGATAATCTTTTAAATAAGGTTTTGTCCCCTCTGTTATAACAAAGAGTAAATAAATCGTCATCGTCTAAGTTATAAAGCGGTGATTTTAAAACTTCGGCCAAAGATAAATCATCATAATTAAATAGAACAAATTTTAACAAGGATATTAAATCCTCCACTACGATATTATCACTTAACGATAACTTATCTTGCCCTGATACTGGAATATTATTATTCACTAATGCAGTAATAGCAGAATCCATATAATTTCTTTTTCTTACTAAAATCATAATATCTTTTGGTTGTATTTTCCTTATGTATTTTTCACCATTTATTTCCCCATCAGAAATGTATTCATTATCTAACAAATATCTTATTTTTTTTGCCAAAACATTTGCCTGTTCCATATCTGGATTAAAATTGTATATGTGTTTTATTGGTGTTTTAAAAATTTCACCTTCGTCCTTTTCTATTGCTTTTATCAATGGCGAAACTTCGACTATACCATTACTATCTGTTCTATTATGTATATGTTTGATTTCTTCGTCCCCTATTCTGACACCAGATAAATTTTTAACTACATCATCAACTGTATTTAATATATTTTTACATGAACGAAAAGATACATTTAATGGTAAATCATAAAATTTATAGTTATTGGTTTCTATCTTTTTTTTAAATTCATCTTTATACTTTTTAAATAGTTTTATATTTGCACCTTGGAAACTGAAAATAGATTGTTTGACATCACCAACTGAAAAAAGAGTTTTTATATCTTTTTCTGTTCGTCCTGTTGTAAAAAATTCCTGTGTTAAATTATCAACGATATCCCATTGTAGAGGTGATGTGTCCTGGGCTTCGTCTATTAAAATATGAGAAATCCCGCCGTCTAATTTATATAAAATCCATTCAGAAACATTGGGAATTGAAAATAATTTTTTCACAGATGTTATCAAATCTGTAAAATCCATTACTCCCTTTTTCTTTTTTAAATTATCATATATGTGATTTAATGCCAAACCTATATCTATAATTGATAGTGTTGCCATATATATTTTGGAACAATTTAAAAACCTAACTGCGTTTTCTATCCTTTTACCTTCGTTTAAAACATCTTGGTAAAAAGCTTTATTGGTATCTATTACTTTTTTTACAAACAAGGTTTCATAAAGTGTATTTTTGCTTGATATAAATACAGATTTGTATAGGTTAAATCTTTCTTCTACATCATCTTGTAAATCAGGTGAACGAAACCTTATAATGTTATTTAATTTATCATACCTTTTGGAATTTGTGCTATATTGAGTATTTAATCTTAAAAAACCTTCTAAATTTTCTATAAAATTATTAGGAATATGATTTAATACATTCTCAATATATAATTTATCGTTTTTGATAAAATCATCAATTATAGTATCAAAGCCTTGAAAAATTATTTCCCTTAATTTTAACGATATATTTTCTTTGTTATGATATGTTTTAAGTAGTTCTGAAAAATTTTCCCTAGATGTAATTATTTCGTTTTTTATTTTATCAAAATCATTTTGTGAAACAAGATTCATTAAATAGTTAAAACTAGAAAAAATATCAGGACTGATATCTGATTTATCATATTTTATATTTGAAACCAATTGTTTATAGGCTTCGTTTAATAAAATAGTTTTTTCTATATCATCTATGATTTTAAAGTGTGGAGAAATACCCGCTTCGATAGGAAACCTTTTTAAAACTGCCTGACAAAATGCATGTATAGTATATATTTTCAAGGGAACAGCATTATCCAATAATTTTGAAAATAACTTTCTTGCCTTTATAAATATATTTTCAAAATCCTTTTCTTTTTCTGTTATGAAATCATTGCTATTATCAAAAAGGGAGTGTAAATCCTTACGCAAACTTTCGTCTGGCATAGTTGCCCATTGTTTTGCCCTTTTGTATATACGATCCTGCATTTCAAATGCACCCGCATTAGTATAAGTCAGGCAAAGAATCTTACTTGGTTCTATATCATTTAAAAACAAACGCAATAAACGATTGACAAGAACGGTTGTTTTACCAGTTCCCGCACTTGCCGAAACCCAAACTGATAAGTGTGGATCCGCAGCAATTTGTTGATTTAAAAATGATATATCAGGCATTAATGGTTACGACCTTTCATAAAATTTCGTAACTCTAACTCCTGTTCTGATATATAATCAGAATTTTTCTTGTCCGCAAAATCTTCTTTATCTTTTATTTTCATACATGCATCTTTAAAATTTTTGGCCTTTTTATTTTTAACCATTTCATCTGCGGAATTTTTCCTTAGATTAGCAGCTTGATCTTCAAATACTTCGTTAAGAATTTTTTCTTTCGTATTTTTATTTTTGTTATCTTTCATAGTTGCCTCCAAAATTTATTTATATTTAAAATAATTATAGCATATTCTTTTTAATTATGCTATAATATTTTTATTGTTAATAAGGGGGAAGAAAATGCAAACACAATTAAATAATTTAAAATATGTAAAGGAAAGATTGACCTTTTTCCTTAAAGAAACTTCTAATAAAACTATAAAATCTGCTTCGGCTAAGGATTGGTATATCGCTTTTGTAAATATGATAAACGATGAATTGATTGATGTAGCAGATATTACAGAACATAATATTCTGAATGGAAGAAATAAGTTTATGGCTTATCTTTCTATGGAATATTTGCTTGGAAAATTATCAAATCAAACTCTTTTAAACTTAAAAGCAAAAAAGACTTTTGAAAAGGCTTTTGCTTCGTTTGGTGTTGATTTAGACAAGGTTTTATCCTTTGAACCTTCTACACAATTAGGTAATGGTGGATTAGGAAGATTGGCGGCTTGTTTTTTTGATTCTTTGGCAACACTATCTTATCCTGCATTTGGTTATGGATTATTTTATCGTTGTGGAATTTATAAACAAGAAATAGTAAATGGCAAACAAGTTGAAAAACCTGATTTATGGATAGAAAAACAAAATCCAGCAGTAGAAAAAAGAAAAGATATTTCTTATGATATTTACTTTGGTGGTAATGTATCTAAAACTGATAGGATTGAGGATATGAAATGGATGCCAAAGGAGATTGTTAAAACTCATGCCAATGATTTGCTTTTGGCTGGTTATGGAAATGATAATGTTTTAAGGGTAAGACTTTGGGAAGCACAAAGAAGTGATAAAAAATCACCAGATTTACACAAAACAATTACAAATATAACAGATTTTCTTTACCCACCAGATACAACTGATGAAGGCAGAAGATTGAGATTAAGACAAGAACATTTGCTTGTTTCTGCATCTATTCAGGATTTATTCAATAGATTAAAAAAAACTGGTGTTAGTGTAGAAGATATTGAAAAATTTATGTCAGTTCAACTTAACGATACTCATCCAACTTTGGCTATTCCTGAAATAATAAGAATCCTTATGCAAGAGTATGGATTTTCCTATGAAAAAGCCTATGAAAAAATGTATAAAATATGTGCTTATACTAACCACACTCTCCTTGCCGAAGCATTGGAAAAAATTGATATTAAATTATTTAAGTCTGAATTGCCTTATCACTTTGCTATAATAGAAAAAATTAATAATGATTTTATGAACTTAGCAAGAAAAACCGTTGCAGAGTGGAAATTAAATAAATTAGAAATTGTTAATTATGAAAAAGGATATGTAAATAGTGGAAATCTTTGCATTGTTGCTACACACAAGGTAAATGGTGTCGCAGAATTACATTCTAAGTTATTAAAGAAAAAAGAATTTCCTTTGTTCAGCAATATATTCCCTAAAAAATTCATAAATGAAACAAATGGAATTACACAAAGGAAATGGTTGTTGGAGGCAAATCCTAGGCTTGCATCTTTTATAACTAAAAATATTGGGGATAAGTGGATTACTGATTTATTTGAACTTAAAAAATTATTAAAGTTTAAAAATGACTCTAACTTCCTAGAAAAATTATATAAAATAAAACAGGAAAATAAATCTGACTTACTACAACTTATAAAAGATGATTTGGGATTAAAGTTAAGTCCTGATTTCATTGTAGATTCCCAGATAAAACGTATTCATGAATACAAAAGACAATTTTTAAATATTTTACAAGTAATAGATAGGTATAACAGAATCATAAATGGTGATACAAAAGGTTTGGAACCTAAAATCTGTTTGTTTGCGGGAAAGGCTCCGCCTACTTATACTATTGCAAAGGAGGTAGTAACCCTTATCAATGATGTTGCAAATGTTGTAAATAATGATAAGCGTTGTAATGATTTGTTAAAAGTTGTATTTATACCTAATTACAATATTGATAAGGCTCAGGTTATAATTCCTGCAACGGAATTAAGTGAACAAATTTCAACTGCTGGTAAAGAAGCAAGTGGAACCGGTAATATGAAATTTGCATTAAATGGAGCTTTGACTATTGGAACATTGGATGGTGCAAATGTGGAAATTAAAAATAATGTAGGATCTAAAAATATATTTATTTTCGGTTTGACCGCAAAAAAAGTTTATAACTTAAAAGAAAAAGGTTATGATGCTCAATCATACTTTAATAACGACAAAAGGATACAAGAAATTTTATATCAAATAATGTCAGGATATTTCTGTAATAACCAAAAGGATAGATACAAAAACCTTATGAATGCATTTTTTGATAATAATGATGAATATATGTTATTACCTGACTTTAACTCCTATGTGAAAATGCAAGGCAAAGTAGATCAAGAGTATAAAGATAAAAAATCATGGAATAAAAAATCTCTTATCAACATTGCTAATTGTGGTTTCTTTTCTTCGGATAGGACTATAAAAAGTTATGCAAAAGATATTTGGAAAATTAAGGAAATAGTTGAATAATTATGAAAAAGAAAAATACTATATTCGCTCTTAGTTCTGCTTATGGAAAGGCCGGTGTTTCTGTGTTTAGGATATCCGGCCCTGATGCATTAGATATATTAAAAAAATTATCAAAAAAGAAAAAATTTACTCCTAATGTAATGCAATATTCTGATATTTACCATCCTTTGACTAATGAATTATTGGATAGTTGTATGGTTGTGTTTTTTAAGGCTCCGAAATCTTATACCGGAGAAGATACTGTTGAATTATTTACCCATGGAAGTATTGCTGTTATTGATGCTGTTTATGATGCATTATCAAAGTTTGAAACAGCAAGAATTGCTGAACCTGGTGAATTTACAAAAAGGGCTTTTTTAAATGATAAACTTGATTTAACTCAGGTAGAAGCAATTTCCGATTTAATAGAAGCAGAAACAGAATCTCAACGAAAACTGGCCTTAAATAATACGAATGGACAATTATCAAAATTATATAATTTATGGAGAGATAAATTAGTAAAGATATTGGCTTGGTATGAAGCATCTATTGATTTTTCTGATGATGAAATGCCTATCAATGTAATAGATCAAAATAATAAAAATTTAGAAGATGTAATAAATGAAATAGAAAAACATATTAAGACCTCTTCTGTGGCTCAACTTATCAAATATGGTTTGGATATTGCAATTATTGGAAAGCCAAATGTTGGTAAATCATCTTTGTTTAATAAAATTATAGGACAGAATAAGGCTATTGTTTCTAATATTGCAGGAACTACCAGAGATGTTATTGATGCAATAATAGATGTTGATGGATTCAAAATAAATCTATCTGATACAGCAGGATTAAACTCAAAAACAAACGATAAAATAGAAAAAAAAGGGATTAAAAAAGCATTAGAGAAAGCCCAAAAAGCAGATATAAAAATTTATGTGATTGATAATTTGAAATCTTTTGATAGTAAGCAAGTGGACAAGGATACTATTGTTTTATTAAATAAAATTGATAAAAAATCATATAAGAAAATACCTGATGGTATATTACCTATTTCTGTAAAGGATAATTCAAATTGGAAAAAATTTTGGAATTTATTAACCTTTAAAATCAAAGAAAAAATGGAAATGTCGTCTGATGCAACATTAACTCAACAACGATATAAAAATACATTGGAAAGTGTTTTAATGTTTTTAAAAACAGCCTTAACCGAACAAGAAATTGATTTAAAAGTTGAAAATCTGAGGTTGGCTACTGATGCAATTGGATCCATAACAGGAAGAGTGTATTTCAACGAACTGCTTGATGAAATATTTTCTTCGTTCTGTTTGGGTAAATAAAATTATAGATAATCACTTTTTGAACTGATTAACATATCACTATGGACATAGCAACATTCTATCAATCCGAAACCTAACAATAAGGTCATCATTGCTGTTCCACCATAAGATAAAAGCGGTGAAGGCACACCTACAACTGGTAATAATCCCATAACCATAGCCGTATTTATAAAGAAATATATAAAAAAATTGGCACCTAACCCTAATGTCAGTAATTTTCCAAAATTATTCCTACTTGCAAATGCTATCTTATAACATTGCCACAGGATACCTATTATCAAGCCAAATAAACAAAGACAACCAAACATTCCAAATTCTTCGGCAAACATAGTAAAAATAAAATCCGTTTGTTTTTCTGGTAAGAAATTTAGATGACTTTGGGTGCCTTTTAAATATCCCTTACCCCAAAAACCACCTGAACCTAATGTTATTTTGGATTGGGTAATATGATAACCTGAACCCATAATATCTTTTTCTGGATTCAAAAATATTATAACCCTTTCTTTTTGATAATCATGTAATCCATATTTCCATACTATTGGGAATGCTAAAATTGCTATTAGAAAGACTAAACCAAACTTCCATAATTGAACGCCCGAAATAAAAAATACTATTCCTGATACTAATAATAATGTCATAGCAGTTCCCAAATCAGGTTGTTCCAAAACTAAACCTACTGGAACTAAGACTAATAAAAAAGGGAAAATTAAGTAGTAATTTCTGTGGATTTCATTTATACTTAATGCAGCAAAATATTTGGCAAGGGCTAAAACCAATGCAATTTTCATCAATTCCGAAGGTTGAATCCTAACTATACCTAAATTTAACCACCTTTGTGCCCCCATACCGACATGTCCAAAAAGTGTTACACCTATCAAAAGTAATAAAGAAACTCCATAAATCCAATATGCATATTTTACCCATACCTTTAAATCTATTACTGCAACTACTATAAGAATAAAAAAACCTACAAGAATCTTTGGTATTTGAGAAATTGCCCATGGGTGCCAACTACCATAACTGATTAAACATTTATAAGGATCTGAACATTCTGCCTTTCCTGCACTATATAATATTACTATACCAACAGCACAAACTGCTAGAATCAAAAGAACTAGTTTCCAATTTAAACATAATAGTTTTGAAAAAATATTCATCCTTCCACTTTTCTTCATACTTAATGAATAATCTAGCATTTGTATTCTCCTATAAATAAAGTTCAAGTGTTTTCATCATTATATCCCTTGCTATCGGAGCGGCACTTCCGGATCCGGACATTCCGTGTTCAACAACAACACTGATTGCATATCGTGGATTTTTATAAGGTGCATAACCAACAAATAATGCATGGTTTCTATATTTCCATGGTAAATCTTCCTGTTTGGTTACTCCTCTGGCTCTTTCTTCTCTGGTTATTCTTTTGACCTGAGTTGTTCCCGTCTTTCCCGCCATATATGAGCCATTATAATTCAAGTAAGCATTACGACCTGTTCCATTAGGTCTATTGACAACGGCAAACATACCTCGCTTTATCATATTTAGATGCTGAGGATTTATATTCAATGATGGGAAGAAAATATTTCCTTCGTTTTCGTTTTTTATTATTCGTGGTTTAACCGCAAAACCTCCGTTCGCAATCCTAGCTGTCATAACGGCAAGTTGAATAGGTGTAACAAGAGTATATCCCTGTCCTATTGATGCAGTGATAGTATCACCAGTATACCAAGCTTCGCTTTTGTAATTACGTTTCCATTCACGACTTGGGACCTGTCCTTTTTTTTCGTTCGCAAGTTCTATTCCCGTATAATCACCAAGACCAAATCTGTATGCCATTTCCTGTATAACATCCATACTTACCTTTGTCGCAAGTGCATAATAAAATATATCACAAGAATGCAATAATGATTGTTCAAGGTTTAAAAGTCCGTGTCCGCCAGTATTCCAGCAATGGTATCTTCCATCACCATAGTCCATATGACCTGTGCAATTTATTTTTGTATTTGCATTTATCTTACCATCAGAAAGTGCAGCCAAAGCCGTCATCATTTTAAATGTAGAACCCGGGGCATATAGACCTTCTATTGCCTTATTTATAAATGGATGTCGTGGATTTGAAAATAGTTTTTCAAATTCCTTTGCTGACATATCTTCATCCAAAAATATATTAGGATTATACGAAGGAACAGATATCATCATTAAAACATCGCCATTATAAATATCCATTACAACAGCACTGGCACTTTCTTCGTTTATTCTTGTATATGCATATTCCTGTAATCTTTTATCTATTGTAAGATTTATTCGTTGACCTGGAATTGCCTTTTTCTTTTTGTCATCTAAGGTTTCTATCACCCTGCCTACTGCATTTACAATTTGTATCGTTTCACCAACTTCACCCCTTAATTCCTTATCCATAAGTTTTTCTATACCAGCCTTTCCAGTTTTAAAATCTGGAAGTTGAAGGATTGGTGATGGATCCTTTTTTAATTCTTGTTCTGTTACATCTGACACATAACCGATAACGTGGGCTGCGATTTCATCAAATGGATAATATCTTCTTTTCCCCTCTTCTACATAAACACCTGTGAAATCAAGATTGTTTACTTGAATTTTAGCCATTTCATCCCAACCAAGATTATTTTTTACAAAGACTGGGAAAAATGCCCTTTTCTTTTTAACATTATTTAAAACTTTTTCCTTTTCTTTTTCTGTTAGGGGAATTAACTCTGAAATTCGGTTTAGAATTTCTTCCACCGTTAAACCTTGCGCAGTTACCTCCTCTGGTATCATTTGGATACCATAACTATTTACATTTATAGCAAGTTCTACACCAAAACGATCTGCGATTATTCCACGGGGTGGAGGTAATAGTTTTATTCTTACACTATTTCTTTCTGATAATTTTTTGTATTTATCGCTGTCTAGTATTTGTAATTGATAAAGACGACCGGCTAAAATAGAAAATAGAAATAGTTCCCCACCTGCAACTAATAGGGCTCTTCTATTAAAAACTTTAATTAACTCTGCATCTCTCACTATTTAATACCTTTTTACTATTTTCATATTTAACTTTTGTAATATCCAATAAAAAAGTGGGTAGCATAAAATTAAAATTGCCCAACTTAGTATTACATTAAATAAATTTATATTTGTTATAAACATACTTGAAATTATTACATATTTTAAAAAAAGTAAACATAATGTTGCAAGACTGAATGCAAAATATGAAAATGCAAAAGATGAATCTAATGGAAATAATTTTTGGTAATATGCCATAAAATATATGCTTAAAAATATAAAAATATTTATACCAAATTGAGTTCCGTCCATAAAATCCTGAATAAACCCGAATAACATAACAAAGATAAAGTCAAATGATTTCGTTTTTTCTATACCCCAGAAAAAAATAGGAATCAATACTATTGTCGCCTTTGCATTATATATTGGTGGCAACACAAAAGATAAAACAAGTATTATAAAACTACTTACAAAGGGAATTTGTTTTGATAAAATAGATAATAACCATTTATATTTATTCTTCTTTACCAATTTTACACCCTTATTCCGTTAATGGATTATTGTTTATAAAATTTTGAATTCCTTCGGTATGAGATGTTTTTAAAACCTTTACATACTCTATATTAGATTTATTTATAAATGGTTGAACTATTATCCCGCTTTCCTCACTTATACTACCTACTATACCTATCGGTATACCAGATGGAAGATTGCCCCCCATACCAGAGGTTACAACAACATCTCCTATTTGTATAGGCTCTTGGTTTTCAAAATGTGCAAGATTAGGATAATCTGTATTGTTACCTATTAAAAAAGCACGAGTTCGTGTACGTTCAATTTGAACCGGTATTTTGGATAGAGCGTCTGTTATTAAAAGCATTCTAGAATAATTCTTACCAACAGAATATATTTGCCCTACTAAATAGCCATCTACAAGGACACCTTGATACTTTTTTACACCATGCCTTGCCCCTGCATCTATTATAAAAGAGTGAGTGAAGCCGGAACCACTGGCCCCAACTACCTTTGTAGAAAGTAGATAATTGATTCCGTTTGAAGTATAATTAACCAATTTTTTTAATGAATTATTTTCTACCTCCATTTGTTTAAGGTAATTTAATTGCTCTTTTAATTTTGAAACTTCATCTCTTAATTCTTTATTTTGTGCATCAACCTGTCTAAAATTTTTTACATCCTTTATAAATGTACCTACCATGTATATAGGGTATGAAATAACCTTGACAAATGGGGACATAACATCAACTACTACACCACTGGTTTTACTTATTATTATATTATCTGGCTTTCCGATAAATATAAGGACAAATGAAAACAAAATGAAAAGTATTATAAAAACCTTGCGAACAAGCCGTTTTATCATTTGCATTTTCATATTCTGTGATGTACTTAATTTATTCAAAATAGCCCCCTGTATAAATCTTTTTAAGTTATAGCACTGCTTTTTTAAATAGTCATCATTTTTTTTAAAATTTCTGAAAAATTTAACTCTTTACAAATACTAAAAAAATTTTATACTATTTTTAAATTATGAAAAAAAAGAAAAAGTCTCATTTTAATCTTAAAAATCTTCCTATTATAATAAAAAATAGGATTGTTGGTTTATATCTTTTTCTTGCTCATCAGATAAATATCAGATTAAACTTCATATATAGAAAGTTTTTTAGAAGGGAGTTTGTGCCTATATATTGTGCATTACTAATATTTCTTATAACCGCGATAATTTCTGGAACTGTTGTTTTATATGACACAAATTCTCATATTACCTCTTATAGAAAGATGCAACAATTATTTTTAGAGGCGAATTATAACCTTGATAAAATAAGAAATAAAGAAATGGATGTCCCAAGAATATTTATCAAAACCCTTCCTTCTGATTTTAATATGATAGAATCTACAAAAGAAAAAAAAGATATGTTCATTAAGTTCTTATTACCATTGATATTAAAGAAAAACGAGGAACTTTTGGCTGATAGGAATAAACTAATTTCTATAAAAGAAAAATTAGATAAAAATCAATCATTAACAGAATCAGAACAGAAGTTTTTTGATTTAATGAAGCAAAATTATAAGACTACAACTCAAAATATTGATGATATACTTGTAAAACTTGATGAAATTTCTGTTTCTATGGCTTTGGGACAAGCCATACAAGAAACGGGATGGGGAGAATCAAGATTTTTGATACAAGGAAATTCTATATTCGCAGAATGGACTTGGGGCGGTGAAGGTATGCTTCCAAGGGCTAGAAAAGATGGGCTTATTCATAGGATTAAAACATTTCCGACATTATATGATTCCGTTGATAGTTATGCAAATAACCTAAATAAAACCAGATATTATGCAGGTTTTCGTCGCATGAGGGCAAAATTAAGGAAAGAAAACAAACCTTTTTATGGGCGTTGGTTAATGAGTTCTATGATTCATTATTCTACTGAAAAAAATAAATATATTTTAGATGTAAAAAGGATTATTCGTGATAATAATCTGGATGATTTTAATGATGTAAAATTACAAAAGATAGAGGAAAACAATGTTTAATTTGTTAAAAAAGAAAGAACCTATCAATATTTTTTATGGTGTAGATGATAATTATACAGATTATCTTATTGTTGCTATGACCTCTGTTATTTTATCTGCTGATAGAAGCGATATCTTACATTTTTATATTATGCATTGTATATTTAACCTTGAATTAGATGGGGATAAATTAGTAAAAACCAATGTTGGTGAAAAATTTTTAAATGATTTAGAACAATTAAAAAAGATGGCTAAGGACCGAAAAATTGAGATAAAAATTGAATTGATTCCTATAAATCCTGAACTTGTTAATGGATTAAAAGGAGTATGCCATGTAACGCAAACAGCTTATTTTAAATGTTTAATTCCTTTATTTAAACCAGAATTAGATAAATGTTTGTATTTGGATGTTGACACTATTGTTCTGAACTCCTTATCTGATTTTTATAAAATTGATCTTAAAAACACCTATTGTGCCGTTACGGAAGATATGGCAACTGGGGAATTATTAAAATCTCAATTAGAATATACAAAAACAAAAAAATATTTTAATTCTGGCGTAATGCTTATAAATTTAAAAAAATGGAACGAAGAAAGTATTGCTACTAAATTGTTAGAAAATGCTTATAATTCAACCTTTGCAGATCAACCTGTATTAAATTTTATTTTTAAAGAAAATGTTACTTGGTTTGAAAAAAAATACAATTGTTGTATAAATAGCCCAACCCATTTGTTAAATATCAATGATATTACAATTATTCATTTTGCCGGCATAAAACCATGGATAAATAATCATCCGCAAAATGAATATTTTGAATTATATGATAAGATTGTAAAAAAATCCCCTATAAAAAATCTAAATATGAGAGATTGGATTTTAAAGAAATTTCGTGTATTTTATGGAAATTAAAAAAAACTCCCCTTTTTTTGGGGAGTTTTTTGATAAAGATAATTATTACTGACGTGAGTAGAATTCCACAACCAAATTTGGTTCCATTTTAACTGCATATGGAACTTCTTCGAATAATGGAATACGTACAAAAGTTGCCTCGTATTTATCGTTTACTGATATATATTCAGGAACTTCACGTTCTTTGTTATTTTTAGCCTGTATAACCATAGGCATTTGTCTTGCTGACTCTTTCAATGTTATAACATCACCAGGTTTTACCTGATATGATGGAATATTAACACGTTTTCCATTAACAAGAATATGTCCATGGCTTACAACTTGACGAGCAGCAAAAACTGTTGGAACGAAGTTTGCACGATATACTATTGCATCAAGTCTTGATTCAAGTTGTCCAATAATTTCCTGTGCTGTATCACCAGTTCTACGCATTGCTTCGTCATAATATGAGCGGAATTTCTTTTCCGAAATATTTCCGTAATATCCTTTTAGAAGTTGTTTTGCAGATAACTGTGTACCATAATCAGTCCTTTTTGAATGGCCTGTTGGTCCATGTTGTCCTGGCTTATACTTTCTTTTATTAACAGGTGATTTTGCCCTTCCCCATGTATTTACACCATAGCGACGGTCAAGTTTGTGTTTTGTTTCTAATCTTTTACTCAAAGTTAGTCTCCTTATCTTATGTTCCGATTGGAACGGGTTATTTTACAAGGTATCTGAGCTTTTACCTTGGGTTTGTCCGATATTCCACAGTATGTGGCCGAGGAGCCTTATCAAGTGAGGAGTCACTTTACTCAGTCCTACTTTCTCGGGTGGTATGGATTGTATATATTTTCTTTGTATTTGTCAAGAAATATTATCTTGTTTTAAGCATATTTATTATAACTGCATTGCCTAAGCCTTTATCATATATTACCTTTTTAAAACTTTTTGGTAATTTAAATGGTGGTTGTAAATTTTCAGAGGAATATATAACATTTTCATCTACTATTGTATCCATTATATCGCTTGTATCGGATAATTTATTATGAGATAAATCAAAATCTCCGTGTATATATTTAGGGGAACCTTTTAATACATCTAATCTATTAAATATACAAGAACAATTACCCATAATAGTTTCTGGAATACCACATAAATCAGTTAACTTGTTAAATGCACAATAATAATTTCCATATACTTCAATAGGACCTCCTTTTAAGGTATGTAAATTACAAAATGTGCAATTAAAATCTCCTTTAATATAATCAGGACTTCCTTCTAGGTTTGTCAAATATCTATTTTGACGACAATCGTAATGGCCATATACTAACTTAGGAGAACCTTTTAAATTAGGAATTTTATTTAAACTACAATCAAAATCACCAAAAACTTCTAGATTTTTTAAATTAGGAAGTTCTATTAATTTTAAATTAGAAATATCCAAAGTCTCTGTTTTTAATGGGATATCTAATGGGAAAACATTAAAAACACTATAATAATTCATATCAGAATCCCAAACAATTCCTTGACAATCAACTTTGCTTGCAAATTTTAATTTTTTTCCATTGATTTTATATTCATTTAAAAACTTAACAAGATATTTAGAAACCTCTTGGGGCCATAATCTATGTCTTATGAATATATCTAATATGTCCAATTTATTAGAAACGCACATTGACATAATATTCATTCCCGTATTATAAAAAAAATGAAATACAACTTCTTTTTCAAGATATTGAATTTCTACCCTAGCCCCATCAGAAAATTTCATAACTACATTATTCATTATTACCTCAAATCTACTATTTATTTATTATTTATATGATGCATTTTGTCATATATTTGTCAAGGGTTTTATAAAAAAAATATGATTATCAAAAAAGTTTTATTCGGACTGTTTATTTTTTAAACTATAAATACATCCACAATAATTTTGTTCGTAAATATTTTGTTCCTTTATTATTTCACGAGTTCGTTCCTGAATACCACATTTTCGCCAATTTACATCAAGATATGGAATGTGCAAAAGTTCTTCTATATCATAACCTGCACTATCAACTTGGGATAAATCTTTCCAGCGGGAAAAACCCAATGTAGAAGTAAAATAGTCAAAGCCATTATCACGAGCATAAATTGCAGTTTTAGCAAGCCTTAATTTAAAGCAATGCTCACAACGAGGTCCCCTTTCTGGGAAACCTCCTAAACCTATTGTTGCCTTTACATAATCTTGTGGAGTGTAGTCCGTATCTATAAATGGGACATTGTATAGTTTCGCAATTCTTATTACCTCTTGTTTTCTTTTTTCATACTCCTTTTCCGGATAGATATTAGGATTATAGAAAAAAAGTGTAAAATCTAAATTATTTTTATGAATAAATTCTACAACCCCTGCACAACAAGGTGCACAACATACCAATAATAGGACTTTGCCTTTCATATCTAATAAATCACTACTTAACATTTGACTTTTCCTTTTTATACCTTATCCTATTATTATATTATAAACAAGGAATATTTTCTATGAAAAAGTTATTTTTGTTATTTGTATTGTGTTCTTTGTCATCAACGGTTTTTTCTAAAACTTTATTTCAAGATGAAGTTTATGATGTATATATAGGGGGAAATCTTGCAGGATATGGAATATATAATACTACTAATGAAAATTTCTTAGATAAAGAATTATATTTATCTTCCTATGGTGATATTCAGGTAGATGCATCTGCCAAAAATTCAGATAGTATTGTCGGAACTTTTTTAAAGGCCGATTTCAATTCTGATAACGATTATATGAAAAAATACTTTTATGTTAGTGAGGCTTATCTATACCTAGAAGGAAGTTATGGACGTTTTGAATTAGGTAAAGCAAAAAACATTGCACGAAAAATTCATTTTGCCCCTCCTGATGTTGGAATATTAAATATAGATGAAACTTGGGGACTTAATTACCTATTACAAAATAACAATTTTAATTATATAGACTCTACTGCAATTACTATGGATTATAATACAGAAAAAGTTAACTATATATCCCCGTCTATATTAGGTTTTCAAATTGCAGGAAGTTATATTCCAAAAGCAAGAAATTTAGATACATATAACATATTTAATTATGGGCAATTTAAAAATGGATTTATAGGGGCATTAAAATATTCTTATGAAAACAATGGAAATTTTGGGATTTCCCTTGCATATGGACAATTTAATGAAGCAGAAAATATATTCGCAGAAATAAAAAGAAGGGAAGAATTTTCTATTGGGTCTAAATACTATATAAAGGGATTACAACTATCTGCTTCCTATAAAACCATAAAAGAAGATAATGAAGAAGGTATTGTCTCACAAGAAGGTTATTCTTTTAGTTATGGGCTTGCTTATGAAATAGGACCTTTTTCTGTTAGTTTAACGAATCATCAATCTAATATAGACAACTTAATATCCAATAATAGTGATGATATACTTAATTTATCCTTATTATCTACAAAATATGCATTATCAAAATATATAAATTTAGCACTATCTATTGGACGAATTGCCTACGAATCTGAAAATAATGTTTCTTCTGTCGGTATGCTTTCAACAACTGGTATTTTAGTCAATTTTTAAAAAAGTTTAAGTTTTTCCGTTTATTTGATTATTTTTCTTGCAAAAACAAATTTTTAAATATACTCTTATAGTGAAGGAAAGAAAAATTGGTTAAAAAAGGCGGAGAGTTATGAGAAAAATATCTACATTATCTATCGTTGTTTCTGTGTTTTCTGTTTTAACTTTTGCAAATGCTGTTTTTGCAGATTGGGACAGCGAACCTATTGAAGCAAATCAAATGTATTATGAGGAACAAGAACAGGTTTGGCCTATGCCTTATGAAAGTCAACCTATTGAACAAGATCAAACTCAAATAGTAGAAGAGTATCAAGAGCAAGTTTGGCCTTTGCCTTATACAGATTCCTATACTGATGTAGATACCCTTGCTGATGTTTATCCAGAAGAAGAGGTTATCGAATCTTCGGCATCAGGTACTGGATGGACTGGTGGTCCTAGTTATACTCCTCCTGGTGGAAACCCTCCTGTTGTAGAAGGTATTATTCCTCCTTCGGATTCAAATATGCCTCTTGCTAACAAGGAACTAGTTGTAGATGATGGTGTAAGGGTGTTGTCAGCCTCTATGCCTCCTGGATATCCTTTGATAGAATATGTTGAAACAAAGGAAATTGTGCAAGAAACAGAAGACAATCAGATTTTGCAAGATTCAGTTAGGGATTGGATTGCAAAAGAAGGTATGACTCTTCGTGAAGTATTGCAACAATGGGCTGATATGGAAGGTTGGGAACTTGCATGGAATACAAAACGTGAGTATCCTTTAAAGGCTTCTGCTATTTTCAGAGGAAGATTTAAAGACGTTTCTGCTGCTTTGATTAGAAACTTCTCTCGTGCGACACCTCAGCCTTTGGCAAAGTTCTACCTTGGAAACAGAGTATTGGTTATAAAAACATTGGAGGAAAATGATGCAAATTAGTAAAAAGGTCCTTATCACAACTCTTGCGTTGAGTAATTTGTTGTCCGGTTGTTTATTATATAATAAGGATATGGCTCAGAATGTCGCATCTCAGGTATCAACTGATTTTGATGCTACCCAAGATGCTATGGACAGGGCTAAAATTCCAGGTAAACCTATAAATAAAGATATTATTTCTGTTAGTGATGATATATGGCTTGGGGATTCAAGTTTTGTTGCTGAACACAATGAACCTTTGCCAAAAAGGTTTGAAGGCGAAGAAGGAATTACTTTGATGACAGAATCAAAAGTATCCTTTGACGAAATAACAAATCAAATTTTCTATTTAACTGGAATTTCAATTCAGATAGAGGATTCTATTAAAAAAGATGATTTAAAAGAAATGAGTATTTCTTATACTGGTCCTTTGTCTGGACTTTTGAATATGCTTGCATTAAAGGCAAATATAAACTGGTCTTATGATAATGGAAAAATTGTATTCTATAAATTTAAAACTAGAACTTTTGTAATTCATACTTTGGCAACAGAATCATCATATTCTGCAAATATTACTTCTGGAAGTGATGCAATGTCAACTTTGGCGACAACTGCTTCTATAAAAGAATGGACTGAAATGGCAGATGTTTTAAAAACTATTGTGAAGGAAGGTGAAGTTAAGATGTCTCCTTCTACTAGTTCTGTTACCGTAACTGCTTCACCTAAAACATTACAAAAAGTAGAAGCTTATATAAAGGAACAAAACAGAAGATTTGTAAAACAAGTTGCTATTACTGTTAAGGTTTTACAAGTAACTCTTTCAAAAGACAATAATTATGGTTTAAATTTAAGTGCTTTGTTTGATTCAACTTATAGTTTATCTACCACTACTTCAAATACTGCTGCAAATGGTCTTTCTTTTGCGATTATTGAGGGGGGGGATTCAAAATGGGCAGGAACAGCAGATAACCCAACTTCGGCTGCGATTAAGGCTTTGTCAACTCAGGGAAAAACTTCACTTTTGACATCAGCGGTTGTAACAGCAAGAAATAATAGGGTTGTTCCTATAAATAATATACAGACATTTAAGTATATAAGTAGTATTTCAACATTAACAGAAAATACTAACTCAACAACAGAAGTTACTCCGGAAGAAGAATCTGTTGGATTTAGTATGCAACTTATGCCAAATATTCTTGAAAATGGAAAGTTAATGCTTATGTTCAATATGTCATTAAAAGAATTGATTGAAATTGAAAACAAAGTTGTAGGAAGTACTGCTGTACAACTTCCAAAAATTGCACAACGAAATTTTATGCAGGAAATTGTTATGGAATCTGGACAAACTGCAGTTTTGACTGGTTTTGAAAAGATTTCAAATACAAATTCAAGTGAGGGATTGGGGGCTAATGAATTTACTTATGTTGGAGGTTCTCAATCAACTGAAACTTCTCGTGAAGTGTTGGTTGTTATGTTAACACCACAGGTTATAACATCGCCACTTGATACTGATGATAATTCTAATAATGAATGGGGAATGCCTGCTTATTAGAAAATTTTTTTTGAGGGGGAAAATTGGCAAATAAAGAAATTAAAACTATTGAGGTTGGTGGAAAGACTTATGCCGTCGGTTTGTTCTGGCAACCTGTACAGGATGAAAAAAACTATCTTAAAGAAGTTAAAATTTCTGTACAGACTGTTGTTACAAATGCCAATTTGTATTGCTTAAAAAAAGGTGCAGCATCTCAGTATGGTTTAGGTTCCACATCTTATGGACATAAATCAGGCATGCCTTCGGGAGCTTCGGGAATTGCAAATGCGTTGAGAGATAAATCCTCTGCTCTTTGTGTATTTAGGATAAAAGAGGGATGGTGGTTTATTACTATAAGAAATAATCTTATACTTTCCGAAGAAGATACGGTTTATACCGATGAAAAAGATGCAAGAGATGCTTTTGACTCTATGCTTTCTATTCCTGATTGGGGGTATAAGATTGCTCCTGCGGAGTGGAAAATTGATGAAACAGCGGAAATGTCTGCGGCAGACTTGTTATCCAGAGGGCAAGCCGTAGAACTTAGAAAAATAGAAAGCAATTTAAAGAAAAATATAATTATATTATTGATATTAGGTTTTGTGGGTTGGCAATACCACCTTAAACAAGTTGAAAAAGCAGAGTTAGAGAGAAGACTTGCCGAAAAAAAGAGACAGGAACAATTGAAGAAATTGCAACCACCTCCTCCACCTCCTCCACCTCCTCCTGCACCTTATGAGGCATTGATAAGTCCTGATGACCTTGCAAAAAAATGCACGGTGTTGATAGTAAATTCTACTGCAACTGTGCCTGGTTGGGAATTGCAAAATTCTACTTGTTTAGAAAAGCAAATATCTTCTTTGTGGAAAAGAAGTTATGGGACCGCAGGTTGGATTTTTGAGGCTCAACAATTTGGTGTATTACATGAAAACATGAAGTTATCCGCAAATGATAGTTCCTATAACAATGTGTTGGGTGTTCTTGCTATACCTTCTGTTAATCATATAAATTCAAAACCAAATATGTCAAAGGAAGAAATTCAAATAAAACTTAACGGAATATTTCATTCTTTGAAACTTACTGGATTAAAACTTGAAAATAAAAAGGTTACTATAAAAGATCCAAATAATCCTTCTTATTCAAGGGATTATCCATATACCTCGTTTAAATTTTCCGATGCTGCCTATCGTCTTCCTATGGATTGGGTAAATATGTTCAAAGATATCGGAGGAATTGAGTTTGAATCTATTACCTGGGATAATAATAAAAAGCAGTGGAATTATGTAGGTAAAGTATATGAAAGAACAAAAGAAATGGAAAAGGAAGAAGAGGAGGCTTTGAAAAAGGCATTAGAAGAGAAAAACAAATCCGAATCTCAACCTGAAATTCAGAATAATACTAAACAACAGAATGGTGCAAATGCTCAACCTGTTGAAAATGTTGATGTAAAAAATAATGAACAAAATACTAATAATCAAGAAGGACAAAGTTAAAGGAGAAAATAAAAAATGAAAAATCTTAATAAAAATTTGTGCTTATCTATGTTGTTGCTATTTTCCTTTGCGTTTACATTTAATAGTTCACCTGTTAAAGCTCAGGAAGAAAATGTTGATGAAGAATATCTTGACGATGAATATATAGATGATGGTTATCAAGATGAATTTTATGATGAAAATTTTGAGGCAGAAGGTTTTGATGATGGCTTTGAAACTTCTGAATTGTATTCAAATGCAGAAGGTTTAGAAGATCCTGATGGTATATATCAATTAGATAATATTACTGCTGAAACATTCCAAAAAATATCTAATATAGAAAGGGAAAATGCCTTGATGAAATTGAAAATTGAGCAAGGCAAACTTAAACTAGATCTTGAAAAACAAAAGGCTGAAAAGAAAAAAATAGAAGCCAATGCCGAAGAAGAAGAAAGACAAAGACAAATAAAACAGGAAGAACAAGAAAGAAAGTTAGCTTTGGAAAGAAAGAAACAACAAGAACTTGAAGAAAAAGAACAAGAAGAAAAAGAAAAGAAAGCAAGAGAAAAAGAAATTAGCGACAAACTTCTGGAAAAAATCAACTCTGCTGACTTATCTAACCCTGATGATATAAAGGTTTTAACACAACTTATGAGCCTTACAACAGGTAAAAATGTAAGTGATTTAGGTGCTGCAAAATTAGATACCGAAGAAGTTCCTTTTGATGAAAAATATACTGTGAAATCTATTATGGGAGCCGGTGGAAATTTGGTCGCAAATGTTGAAAACACAGTGAAAAAAACAACATTTAAAGTGAAAGTTGGCTCTATGATTGATGAATGGGTTGTAGAAGATATTAGAGGAACTAGTGTCCTTTTGAAAAAGGGAAACGAAGTAAAAGTTATGAATTTAAATTAACTTAACTGGGTGTGTATTATGAATGAGCAAACAGAAATAAACCAAGAAGCGACTTCGGCGAATCCTTTTGAAGGAATGTCATCAAAAGAGGCGGCGGCTAAACTTTTTTCCAATGGGAATAAGTTGGAATCTGCACCTGATGGAAAATTTCCAGTTGGTTCAGATACCCAAAGTTTGCTTGCATTATTTTCTGATGGAACATTTTTAGTTTCAAATACCCATAAGTTTGATGGTAGAGTTTTAAGTTTTCAATCTTTGGTTCGTAAAAAAGGCGGTTTAATTCATAGACCTGTTTATGTATCAATGAGTTTGTTGAATATGTTGTATTCAACTGCTGTTAAAAATTATCAGTCAACCGTTTCAAAAGAAGATGCAATATCAAACAATCAGATGCAGAAAGACTTTGTGGATATTGTTTATCGTGCATCCGAACAAAAGGTATCTGATATCCATGTTGTGGTTGCAGATCATACAACTGTTATGTTCAGAATAGATGGTAGTATGCAAACAATCTTGGAATATGATAAAAACTGGGGTGAAGCTTTTGTGCGTTCGGTGTTTGCTTCGGCTGATATTTCGGATTCAAACTATGCACAAAATGAATTCCAGGTAGGACAGAAATTAGGAAGTACGCCTTTGCGAGGTGAAAAGGATTTATATTTACCTGAAAATGTCCTTTCTATACGTTTGCAATTTAATCCTATTGCATTTGGAACACGATATCTTGTTATGAGATTATTATATGCAAATGCATCTACTTCCTCTGCGGATAGTTTACATGAATTAGGTTTTTCTGATTACGAAGATGAAAAACTTTATAGAATGAGATCTTTTCCAACTGGACTTTGTATCATTGCAGGACCTACCGGATCTGGTAAGTCTACTACACTACAAAGGGTTATGATTAAGATGCTTAAAGAAAAAAATTATGAACTTAATCTAATTACTGTGGAAGATCCTCCGGAATACCCTATTCCTGGTGCAAGACAGATGCCTGTTACAAATGCTACGACCGAGGAAGAAAAAGAAGATGCCTTTAACTTGGCATTGGCAGCATCTTTGCGTTCTGACCCTGATGCAATAATGGTCGGAGAAATTAGAACTTTGTCATCCGCAGAATTAACGTTTAAGGCTGCATTGTCAGGACATAATGTTTGGTCAACACTTCATGCAAACTCTGCACCTGCAATAGTAAACAGGTTGTTGGATATGGGTATTGATTCCTTTAAATTAAAAGATCCTGAATTGATAAGGGGATTATTATCTCAACGACTATTTAAGAAATTGTGTCCTAAATGTCGTGAACCTATTGCAAATCACCCTGATCATCCATCGTATAAAAGGTTGGAAAGTGCCTTAGGTAAATATGGAATAGAACAATCTTTTATTAAGGGAAAAGGTTGTCCTTTTTGTAATGGAAAGGGAATAGTAGGTCGTATAGTGGCTTCGGAAATTGTTATACCTGATTCCGTATTTTTAGATAAATTGGTAAGTGGTAATAAAAAAGATGCGGTTCATTATTGGACTAATGAACTTAGTGGTAGGACATTAAAAGAAGATGCTATTGAAAAAATGCTTAGGGGAATAATTGCTGTTGATGAAGTGGAAAGATGGTGTGGTATGATAAATACTGATGCTGTTTATTAAGGAGAATTTTGATGGCGGAAAAAAAGATACCTACAAACGAAATAGTTTTAAAACTTTCCCAATTTATGGTTTTGATGAATAATGAAGGAAGGTTGAAAATCTATTATAAATTAGCAGCATTGCTTCGTAATAGATTTACTTTGATGGATGCCTTGGATCGTATTTGGATGATAGAATCAAAAGATGGGAAAAGTCCAGAAGAACCAATGGCTATTGCAGTTGCATGGTGGTTAAGAGAGTTGGAAAAGGGACTTCCTTTCTCGTCTGCGATTGAGGGGTGGGCACCTATGCGTGAAAAGTTGATGCTATCTGTTGGAGATGTGTCAAAGTTGGAAAAAGCCTTATTAAATGTTATTAAGGTGTCGGAAGGTTCAAATCGTATTATTGAACCTTTGATTGGGGCTGTGACTTATCCTTTGATGATGGTTGCATTAAGTTTGGTTATTATTGTTGGTGTGGGTATTTATATGGTTCCTCCGTTATTGGAGTTTGCAAAAAATGCTCAATGGACAGGAACAGCAAAATCTTTGGTAGGATTATCTAAGTTCGTTGAACTTTATTGGTGGACTTTCCCTATATTTTTATTTGGATTTATGGCTGTAATTTATATTTCTTTTTCTAGGTTTACCGGTCCTTTGCGTGTTACTTTTGATAAATTTCCTCCTTGGTCATTATATAGAATGTTTAGTGGAGTGAGTTGGTTGATGAGTTTGTCCGCATTGGTAGAATCTGGAACTCCTATTGCAAAGGCGATGCAATCTTTACGACTAAATGCGAATCCTTATTTAAGGGAAAGGATTGATAGAGCCTTAATGTTTATTAAAAATGGTGATAACCTTGGAACTGCATTAAAAAAAAGTAATATGCATTTCCCAGAAGATGAACTGATTGGAGATCTGGAAATTTATTCCGAACTAGATAATTTTGAAGAAGCCTTAAATGGTGTGGCTACTGAATATTTGGAAACAAGTATTAAGAATATAAAAAAAGAAGCCAGCCTTCTTAATTCCATAGCTTTATTAATAGTGTCTGGTATCATTGCTTGGGTTCTACTTGGAGTATTTGATATGCAGAATCAGGTTCAAAGTGCAATGGGATAATAAAATACTTGAAAAAAGAGAAATAAATTGCTTTAATTGGGTTTAAACGAACCTTAAAAAAGGAAAAAAATGACTAGAAGTGATATAATAAAACTTATATACCAACAAAAAGAAAATCTACTTATTCGTGATGTAGAAAAAATTGTTGATATATTAACTGAAAAAATCTCATCTTCTTTATCGGAAGGGCACAGAATTGAACTTAGGGGATTTGGTGTGTTTGCACCTAAAAAATTGGCTCCTAAAATGGCTTCTAATCCAAAAGGTGGGGCAAAAATAAATCTTCCTGAAAGACTTTCTGTAAAATTTAAAGCAGGAAAATTACTTTCTCAAAAAATAAACAATAAGATATAAAATGGTAAAATATATTGTAAATTGGATTTGCCTTATAGGACTTTTTTTCTTGATATTTTTGTTTTCAACTGAAAATAAGTCTCTTATGATTCTTAACCTATTCCCTTTTAAAATGGGGATAGAAATGCCGGTGTATCTTTATACAATATTATTATTTTTTATATCATTTATTGCTGGAATATTGGCAAATAAAATTTATAATGGAACAAAATCGTTTAAAAAGAAAAAAGGAGTTTAAAATTGAATTGGCTTAATGACATATTCAGACCTAAAATAAAAACTATGTTTTCAAAGATAAAGGATGTACCTGAAAATATGTGGCTTCCTTGTCCTAAATGTGGAACTATGATGTATAGAAAGGATTTGCACAATCATCTTAATGTATGTACAAATTGTGATTACCACTTGTTTCTTCCTACCGAAGATAGGTTTGAAAGTCTTTTTGATGATGCTAAGTTTTCAAAAATAGAACTTAATAAAGTAAAAGAAGATCCTTTGAACTTTAAAGATTTAAAAAAGTATAAGGATAGACTTTCTCAATACAGAAATGCTACAAAATCTTATGATGCAATAGACGTTGCATTTGGTAAAGTTGGGGGTATTGATACTGTAATTTGTGCCTTTAATTTTGAGTTTATGGGCGGTAGTATGGGCACCTTTGTTGGAGAGGCTATCATAAAAGCTGCCGAAACCGCAGTTAAAAAAGATGCGGCTTTGGTAATTATTCCTGTATCTGGTGGAGCAAGAATGCAGGAAAGTATGTTGTCTTTGATGCAAATGGCTAGAACTACTATGGCAATAAATAAGGTAAGAGATGCCGGACTTCCTTATATTGTAATATTTACAAATCCTACTATGGGTGGCGTAAGTGCTTCTTTTGCAATGCTTGGAGATGTTCATATTGCTGAAAAAGGTGCGGTTATAGGATTTGCAGGAAGACGTGTTATTGAACAGACAATTAAGCAAAAACTTCCTCCGGAATTTCAGACCGCAGAATGTTTAAAAGAGCAAGGTATGGTGGATATTGTTGTTCATAGAAAAGATTTAAAAGATACTTTAGCTAATATTTTAAAAATATTTATGCATAACAAATAGGATTTGAAAAATGATTTACTTAGATTTTGAAAAAGATATTAAAGTGTTAGATGCAAAAATAAAGGAACTTGAAGATACAAAGAAGCCTACATCTAAAAGATTAGAAAAATTAAAAGAGAAAAAACAAGAAGAACTTAAAAAAATTTATTCCAATTTAACTCCATGGAATCGTGTACAGGTTGCTAGACACCCTGCTCGTCCTCATACTATTGACTATATCAATTCTATGATAGATGGTTTTATTGAACTTTCTGGGGACAGAATGTTTGCTGATGATAATGCTATTGTCGGGGGAATAGGATATCTTGATAATATGCCAGTTATGGTTATTGGACAGGAAAAAGGTAGTGATACTGAAACTAGGTTAAAACACAACTTTGGTATGTCAAAACCAGAAGGATATAGAAAAGCTATTCGTTTGATGGAATTGGCTAATAAATTTAAACTTCCTGTTATAACATTTGTTGATACCGCGGGGGCATTCCCTGGTGCGGATGCCGAAGCACGTGGACAATCACAGGCTATTGCAACATCTATACAAAAATGTTTTGATATAAATGTACCTAGTATCTGTGTTGTTATAGGCGAAGGCGGTTCCGGTGGTGCGATTGCTATTGCTGTTGCAAATAGTGTAATGATGCTTGAAAACTCTGTATATTCTGTTATTTCACCAGAAGGTTGTGCATCAATACTTTGGAGAAGTCAAGATCACAAAGAAGATGCAACAAAGGCATTGAAGATGACTTCGCATGATTTATTGGAATTAGGCATCATTGATAAAATAATAGAAGAACCTGTTGGTGGTGCACATAGAAATAAAGAAGAAACTATTGCAAATGTAAAAGAAGCAATACTAACAGAACTTAAAAAACTTTCTAAAAACTTCAAACAATCAAAAGAAAAACGAATCGAAAAGTTTACAAAGATGACTCGTTCTTAATTAATTTGATAGAAAAATTCAAAAATAAACTCCCTGAATAATCAGGGAGTTTTTGTTGTAATAAGAAAATTTACATTTCCTTTTTTCGACCCAATTGTTTATGTCTGATGCTTGCATCAAGTTCCTTTTTACGCATACGAATACTTTTTGGAGTAATTTCCAAAAGTTCATCATCTGCGATATATGACAACATTTCTTCTAGCATCATAACTCTTGGCGGAGCAAGGATTGTTGCCTCGTCGTGTCCAGATGCCCTTAAATTTGTAAGGGCTTTACCCTTTACTGGATTAACCTCTAAGTCATTATCCTTTGAATGTTCACCGATAATCATACCAGAATAAACTTCTACACCTGCACCAACAAATAGTTGTCCCCTTGGTTCCAAAGCAAACAGAGAATATGCTGTTGTGGTTCCATTTTCCATAGAAACAAGCACACCATTTCTATATCTTTCTATTGGTCCAGCATATGGTTCATAACCACTGAAAATTCTGTTAAGGACACCAGTTCCACGAGTATCAGTTCTAAATTCCGATAGATAACCTATCATACCCCTTGATGGAACTTTGAAAACTATTCTTAACTTATTTCCACCTGTTGGGTGCATTTCTGTCATATTACCCTTTCTTTTTGAAAGTTTTTCAACTACGACACCAGAAAATTCCTCGTCCACATCAACTATAACATCTTCAAATGGTTCACATTTTACACCATCTATTTCCTTAAAAACTACACGAGGGCGGGAAACTGAAAATTCAAATCCTTCCCTTCGCATTTGTTCAATCAAAATACCTAGTTGAAGTTCTCCTCTTCCTGAAACCTCAAATGATTCATTTGTTTCAGATCTTTCTATTCTAAGAGCAATATTGGACTCTGCCTCCTTTTGAAGTCGTGCCCAAATAACACGGCTTTGAAGTTTTGCCCTATCTCCTTCTTTACCCGCAAACGGAGATGTGTTAACGGAAAATGTCATAGTTAAGGTAGGAGGATCTATTGGTTGTGCCTGAATAGCCTCATTCACACTTAAATCACAAAGTGTTTCGCCAACGGTTGCCTTTGAAAAACCTGCAATGGAAACTATATCCCCTGCTTCGGCTTCGTCCAGCGGAGTTTTGGATACACCTCTGAATGCGAGAATTTTTGTTATTTTTGCCTGCTCTACCATCTGACCATCAAGTGATATTGCCTTTACAGGCATATTTAGTTTTACCTTACCGGACATAATTTTTCCTGTTAAGATACGACCTAAGAAATTATCACCAGACAAAGTTGTTGCCAACATTGTAAATGGTTTGTTCACATCAACATCAGGTGCAGGAACATGTTTTATTATTAAATCAAATAATGGGGTTAAATCCTTATTAGGTTTGTTAATGTCCGATAAGTCTTCCACTGCCCAACCTTCTCTACCAACTGCATATAGTGTTGGGAAATCAAGTTGTTCGTCGGTTGCCCCCATCTTATCAAATAAATCAAAAATTTCGTTTAAAACTTCTTCGGGACGGGCATCATTTCTATCTATTTTATTTATAACAACTATTGGGAGAAGTCCTAATTTTAATGCCTTACCCAAAACAAATTTTGTTTGTGGAAGTGGGCCTTCGGAACTATCTACTAATAAAACTACACCATCAACCATATTAAGTATTCGCTCAACTTCACCTCCGAAATCGGCATGCCCTGGTGTATCTACGATATTTATTCTGTAATTTTTGTATTCTAGTGATGTACATTTTGCAAGAATGGTAATTCCACGTTCCCTTTCTATATCACCGGAATCCATAACTCGTTCCGCAACTTTTTCATTATCACGGAACGTTCCACTTTGTTTAAGCATTGCATCAACAAGTGTTGTTTTTCCATGGTCAACATGGGCTATGATTGCTATATTTCTTATATCCATAATTAAAGTCTTTCTTTTTTGATTAAATATTGCTGTAAAATACATCTAAATATAATGACTTGCAACAAAAAAATGATTTCTTTTTATGATTTTTATTTGATAATCATCTAAAAATATGATATACTTCGTCTTGTCTATGAGGAGAAGTGTATGATAGAAGTAAATAAAAAAGAATTATCAGTAAATCTTGATGGAATAAGACCAAGTTATGAAATAAATCGTGCATTAGATGAATTAGTAGCGGCCGCATTAGAGGCTCCGGCCACTCTTACACCTATCAAAAAGAAAAGAGCATTAAGGGCTTTGGATATTACTTTGAGTGCGATGTTGATGGGGACAAAAGGGATTGGCAGATAAATTTTCCTATATTTAATAAAAAAAAAAGAGTGGGAAAACCACTCTTTGTCTTTTGTTTTTTTGTTATTATTCATCCTTTATTTAAGGATACTTTTATAATAACACACATATATATATTATGCAAGCAATATTTGTATATTATCTTGAATTTTCTGAGTTTAATATATTATCAATATTTTCTTTGGATTTTTTTTGTTTCTTTTTATGCGAACCTATTAATTTAGCAAATGGCCCCTTTGGTTCTTCGAAAAAATCTTCGGGATAAGAAGATGTGTCAAATAATGCTTCGTATTCATCTTTTGAAATACCAGTTTTTCTTATTCTTTTCATTTTATTTTATTTCCTTTATATTATTTATTGTTAAAAAACAACCTGAATATAACAGAAAAATTTAATTTGTCAATATTTAATTATTAACTTTGTCAATTATATATGATAAAGGGACAGAGGTGATACCTTTTTCTTTTAATGTAGGAAGCCAATCCTGTAAAACCTTTATTGTATTATCACGAGGATGGCAAATGGCTATTGCATACCCTCTTTTTTTTGCAATATTTTCCAAAGAAATTAAACTTTTCTTTATATCTTCTATTTTATTACTATCATCTATAAAGATATCTCTGCTTGCATAAGGAAGTTTTATATGTTCAACTATCTCATCAGCCTTTGAACTTGCAATAGTTTTGGAATCTAAGAACATTAAACCCTTTTTGCTTAATTCTTCTATGACACCTGATAATAGTGGTAAATCAGATGTAAATTTACTACCCATATGATTATTTATCCCTATATAGCCAGAAACCCTATTTAACATAGTATTTAATAACTCTAAATTTTCAGATCTGGAATGCTTTGTGCTTAATACCTCGGGACCATAATCGTATATGTTATTTAATGCCTCCATAGGCACATGAAGCATTACCTCTTTGCCTTTGGTTTTTGCAAAGTTTATTTGTGATTGTAAATTAGGAGCATATGTCAAAAAAGAAAATGTATAAATATCAGGAATACCAAGCATTTTATTAGATCTAATCATATCAACACCCATATCATCAACGACTATTGCAATCATAGGATTTTTAGAGGTTGTTGAAAATGCTAATTTATTTAGATTATATGGAGTTGTTTCTTTCTTAGTGTCATCTGTGATTATTAAAGAATCCTCTTTTTTTATTTCATCTTTGATAACAGCTTCGTTCGAAGTTGGTTTTTCTGGAATTATAACTTTTTGTGTTTTTTTTATTTTGTAATCAGGACTACTTTTTTTATTAGAGGAATTTGTTATTAAAAATCCTAGAATCATACCCGATAATAAAATTCCAAGTAGCAAAAGAAATACCACCTGTGGTGATACACCTAAAACTTTTAAGATAGAAAATATTGTAGATTTTTTTTTCAACTTAAAGCACCATAACTTTTTTTAAATGGCGGGAGTGAAGGGGCTCGAACCCTCGACCTCTTGCGTGACAGGCAAGCGCTCTAAACCAGCTGAGCTACACCCCCTTTATTTAATTACGGGCACTCTTTATTAAAAAGATGTAGGTATTAAACATTATATTTTATAAAAAATCAAGTGTTTTTTATTATTTTTTTAATAAATACATCTAAAACCATATTCTTTTAAAGAGGTTCCCTTTGCCATAATCTTATAACCATCTGCGGCAGTCTCCCTTTCCAACTCAACAGAAGGTCTTTCGTAAAGGATTATAGACTGTTTTGCATTCTTTCCACATGTTCGTTTCATAACTTGATTTGCTACCACATTTAACATATCGGATATTGAACCATCAGGATCAGAAGTCATATTCTGAGACTGAACAAATTTTAACCTCATTTCCTTTACATCTCTATTATTTCGTAGTATTTCTATTCTTACATTATTACCCCTGTAATTTTCCCAAAAAACACTAACTATCCCATTTTTCCATTTATTAATGGAATTGGCTAACTCGCTGTTATCAATAACTCGTTCCGACTGCAAAGTATCATAATCAATATTTCCATAGTTCCTGTTCATAGTATTAGTAATATATACAGGTTGAGAAACTGGCATAGTTGAATAAGCCCCTGTTTGTGTTATATAATTATTTGAATTTACAGGTGTTGTATATTGTGTTTGCTGTACTGAAACTGACGGACTATAAACACTTTTATTTGCCTGATTGTTTGGAATTGTAGGAGTTGCAGAAGTTTTAGAAGATTTCATATTACTTTCTTCATCTTCGTTTTCCCATAAATCCCACATAGCCCAACTTTTATTAGGAGCAATTGCCATCATTAACAACATATAAACAAATGGTTTTATTATTTTTTTCATAATTTCTCTCCTGTATACTATATGATATTGGTATTATATCATATTTTTTACATTATTCCAAATAAAAAAATACAAAAAAACAACTATCTGTGATATTTTTAACAAAAAATACTTGACAAATTATTTATTTTGTTATATATTTCTGTGTAGATAATTTTAGGAGCATTGAATATGAAAAAAAATATAACAAAATATCCGGTAATACCTAGCGAAAAGAAAGATTCTTTCTTTATGAGAATGCAGTCTTTTATTTTAGACAAAGGAAAGAGGAATTTCCCTTTTACCGGTTCTGTTAATCCTTTTATCGTTAGTGATGAGGAATTTATTGATCTTTTATCGAATGGAGTAATTAAAAATTTAGATGACACAAATGAAAGCGGATGGGGATATCTTCATTTTGCAGCAGTAAGAAATAATGTTAAAATTATAAAAGAATTATTAAAGAGGGGTGCTAATGTTGATTTGTTAAATAGCGATAATCAAACTCCTTTGTATTTAGCAGTATTATTTGAAAGTCTTGATGCAGTAAAGGAATTACTCGCACATAATGCAAATACAAATTATACAGATATAAATGGAAATCATATATTATTCATTGCAGAATTAAGAAAAAATCCAAAACTTAATAAAATTTTAGAAATTGAAGCTAAAAAAACCCTTTTTGATATATATGAAAACAAATTACTTAAATATACAAAAACAAAATAGTTGTAATTTTAAGAAATTTCTTTTGTTTTAAATAAAAAAATACCAACAAAAATGTTGGTATTTTTGTTTTTTGGATTTATTTTTAGCTTTCCATCGCGATATTCCAGAAATCATCTGCATTTAAGGAAGCCCCTCCTACAAGAACTCCATCAACATCTTGTAAAGAGAAAATATCCTTTGCATTTGATGGTTTAACACTACCTCCGTATAGTATAGAAATATTCCTTGAACCTAGTTTTTTCTCTGAAACTTCTCTGATTTTTGTATGAATATCAATTATATCTTGCAAAGTAGCAACTTTACCTGTGCCAATCGCCCAAACTGGTTCGTATGCGATTATTATATTTTCTATAGAAGCACCTTCGGGAATGGAATTTGTGAATTGATCCTCTATTACGGCTAAAGCAGAACCATTTTCTTTTTGTTCTAGGGTTTCTCCTATACATATAATTGGAGTAAGACCTTGGGACAATGCACTAAAAGCTTTTTGGGAAACTATTTCATTTGTTTCACCATAGTAAGAACGTCTTTCGGAATGACCTAAAATCACGAATTGTGCACCTATATCTTTTATCATAGTAGGAGAAATTTCACCAGTATATGCCCCGTTTAGTTTATCACTGCAATTTTGAGCCCCTACCTTTATTGGAGAACCATCGACCATAGACACAACTTCTGATAACAATGTTGCAGGTGGACATATTATCATTTCAAATTGTAATTTTTGATCTGGGCTTTCAAATTTAGAAAGTAAATCGTTTGTTAATTGCCATGCTTCGTTTTTTAATCCGTTCATTTTCCAATTTCCAGCGATTATTTTTTTATTTGTAAAAGACATTTTTTCTCCTTTTCTTTTGTTTAATTTATTTTTTTTAATATTTTTCTTGTTTTACCATATTTATTTTGCTATTTCTATATAAAAGTTAATTTTTTTTAGAAAGGTGGAAAAAATGTTAAAACAAATGAAAAAATATTCTGATACTTTTGTAGTAAAAACTTTACTTTGGTTAATAGGATTTAGTTTTGTTTTCTTTGGTTTTTCAAAGGAGTTTATGGGAGATGATAATATCGCGATTAAGGTTGCAGATAAAAGAGTGACTGTTCAAGAATTAAATGAAGAAGTAAGAAGGCAAATTGCCCAATTACAACAAAGTGTTGGAAATGTAAATTTTGATTATAAGCAGGCGTTGAAAATGGGACTTTTGGACCAAATTGTTAATAACTTAGTTTACAGATTACTTATAGATGCAGAAACAAAAGATCAAGGTATTTATGTTTCCGATGAAAAAATTTATGAAATAGTAAAAAATACTAAGGAATTTCAAGATGATAAGGGGAATTTCTCTCCTGAACAATTTGCATATATACTATCTGATAATGGTGTTTCCGAACATCAATTTATTTCCGAAGTATCAAATGATATTTCAAGACAGATACTTGTAAATTCTGTGATGAGTAATGTTGATAATTCAACTTTGGCTGAGATATTATATAAAAACAAAAATGAAAAAAGAATCTTTGATGTAGTATCTTTTAAAGTTAAAGATGAAAATATAAAAAAGAATCCTTCGGAGCAAGAGTTAAACGACATTTATAATATAAACATAGATAAGTTTGCTCAACCTGAATATAGGAAAATTTCATATATAACCATTACTCCGGAAATGGCTATGAAATTTAAAGATTTAAAACAAAATGAAGATGACAGAATCTATAATACTATGATAGAAATGGGCGAAAATATTATAGATGAAATAAATGGTGGTGCAAATATTGATGAAATAGTAAAAGTTTTCGGTGTTTCCAGAACAAAACTTCCTGACCTTGATGTAGAAGGTAAAAAACGCGATGGATCAAAATTTAAAGATTCAGTATTTTCTCAAAAATATCGCGACATTGCTTTCTTTGCCCTTGATGAAAAAGGTGTAAGTGATGTTTTGGATAGTGATGAAAATATTATGTTAGTTGTTGTTGATACCGTGTATCCTTCTCAACCAAAATCATTTGCAAATGTAAAAAGTGAAGTGCAAAAAATTTGGAAAAAGAATGCTCAGATAGCACAGGCTTCGGAAAAATTAAATTCTATATCCTCAGCATTGACTAGTGGTGAAAGTTTTAATAGTGCCGTTAAAAAAGTTGATGCGAATGCTAATGTAATATTAAATACTTCCTCTTCAAGATTTAATAACCTTTATACTTCTGACTTTTTAACAAAACTATTTACCTATGAGATAGGCAAACCTTTTGTTTCAAAAAGTGATGATATTTACTATGTCGCTGTTGTAAGGGACATTGTAATTCCTGATATAAAAGATAAAAATGATTTTGAAAAATTTAAAACACAAGAACAAATAAATTTTGCAAATGTGATAGTAGATACCTATATAAATTACCTTTATAAAAAATATGGTGTTGAAAAAAATGAAAAGGCAATACTTAGAGTTTTAAATTAACGAATTAAAAATATGATTTTTAAAAGCCCTGTTGAAAGGGCTTTTTATTTTATTTCTATCCATAGTGGTGTATGATCAGAAGGTTTTTCTTTGCCACGCGGGGATATATCTATATTAGAATCTAAAACTAAATCCTGTCCCTTAGAATTTATTAAAAAGTAATCAAGCAAGATTCCAAAACCTTTTTGGAAACACCCTCCTCTGTATCCAAAGTATGTGTAAGCCTTATCATTATCAGGATGGAATTTTCTGTATGTATCAATAAAACCTAAATCAAACAATGTGTTCATAGCCTGTCTTGATTCCGGTTGTGTAATAGCATCATCTATAAATGCCTTTGGATTGTAAATTTCCCTGTCGGTAAGGGCAACATTATAATCCCCTCCTAAAATAACAACTTCGTCATTGTTTAATAATGTTTTTAAATGCTCTGTAAATTTTTTCATCCACTCTATCTTATAAATAAATTTATCAGATGGGACAGGATTGCCATTTGGTGCATAAACACTTGCAACCCTTAATCTTCCATCTATTAGAGCTTCTATATACCTTGCGGAATTATCTTCTGGAAATGTTGGTAATCCACAAACTACATCTTCAATAGAATATTTTGATAAAATTGCCACACCATTGTATGATTTTTGACCATATACTTTTACATTGTAGCCTAAATCTTCAAATTCCATATAGGGAAATGCATCAGTTTGACATTTTAATTCCTGCATCAATATTACATCCGGAGAAAAATCATTTATCCAATCAATAATATTTTGAATATGAGCCCTTACGGAATTAACATTAAATGTCGCAATGATCATAATATTCTCACTATTCTATACAGCAATTAACCGCCTTTTTTACAACATCTTTTAACTTTGACATTGTTCCTGTTTTTTTATCAGTTTTTTGTTGGCTTTTTTTGCTTGGGATATTTATATTTTGATTTGCAATTTTTAAATTGTTTATATGTTTTTCAATTTCCTTTACATCAACACCTGTATCTTTTACCCATTGAACATCTTTTAAATTTATTGCATTCATGTTCAATCCCCAGAAAAGACAATATAGTTCATATGCTTTATCAAACAAGTCGTAAGCTTCCTTTGTATTACCCATAGATTGTTGTTTGGTTCCTACCTCCATTAAACGCATTGATGATGCAAGGAGATGTTTTGATATACACCAAACTTCACCTTCATATTCCTTTATCATTTTTTGCATAAGATTTTTTCTCATTTCTCTGATTTCTTCTATTAAATCATAAAATGATGTTTTACCTGTTTTTGCACCAGAAAATACAAGATGTTCTTCTATGGAAATAAGGTTCATAACCGCAATTGATAAATCCTGGTCCGAAGACAAATCCTTTGGATTTACCTTTTTCATACTATCAACTTTTTCAACAAAATCCTTTAAATCTTTTTTCATATTTTCTTTTTTTACCATTTTCCCTCCTAATATTTTATTTTCGTTTATGTGCTACCTTATTTGACTTAATATCTTTTGTCTTTTGTTTTTTAACTGGTTTTGTTATCTTTTTT
This sequence comes from uncultured Alphaproteobacteria bacterium, assembly GCA_944392955.1. Taxonomy (GTDB): domain Bacteria; phylum Pseudomonadota; class Alphaproteobacteria; order Rs-D84; family CACZYB01; genus CACZYB01. The sequence goes on from CALXYK010000010.1 coordinate 120,832, forward strand.
GTTGTTGTTTTTTTATTTGGTTTACTATTTTTATTCCAGCAAAAATCCACAACTTTTTTAATAATTTGAACAAATCCTTTTAAGATAATGTAAATTAACCAAATTACTACCTTTACAAAAATATATACGGATAAAATAACAAATATACGAGATAGTATTGTGCTTGACAATTTAGCAAATTTTTCAGAGAAAAAACTCAATCCAATGGGAATAATCACAGAAACGATATATGCACAACCGGCAATCCAAAGATCCCTTCTCCAACTTATACTGAAAAATACCTTTATATAATGGAATATATTTTTAAAAAATTGTTTCATACTTTCCTCCTGTTATTTATTTTCTTTTATTTATTTTTTTGTTGCTTTCTTTTGCCTAGCATTTTTTGCAATAGTTTTTTTAGCTGGTGTTTTACCCTTTATTGAAATATTATTTAGTTTGTTAAAAATCTTATAAATTAGGTAACACAATCCCTTTACAACCATATACAATGAAAATATACTCAATACAAAAATAACCGCACTTCTTAAAAAAAGTAATAGCATAGGAGTTTTAAATATTGTTGTTAATATTTCTGATGTAATTATTATACCTCCTGCGATTTCAAAATCCCTTCTCCAATTTATACTGAAAAAGGATTTTACATAATCTAATATATTGTTTAAAATTTGTTTCATATTTTCCTCCTTAATTATGAATTATGGTAAATAATTAAATATTATAGATGTAATTAGTAAAAAAGCAACTGCTAAAACAACTTTTTCAAAAGGAAAATGTGCGTGGTTATTATTTTTAGCCTTCATATATTGGTAAAGCACTTGTGATAACCAGAAGGTAAAAGCTCCTGCAATCATACTGATTAAAAATGCATCTATACCAAAATAAGTATTAAGTTTATATGGAACAAATTCATACATAACTGGAACCAAAAGTAATGTAATTAGTCCCCAAAAGATTTTATAAAACTTAAATGTCCATTTTTTATATTCTATGAATTTGATTGTAAAGTAATATGTCATTAAAATTAAGGCACCTATCCAAACACCAGTTGCGACATCAGAGATACCCAATGTTCTAGAAATACCTAAAAAAGCACCCATTGCAACAGTGCAAACCGCACACGCAGGATTAGCCATTGCTGAAAATGGGAAAAACATACCTAATAAAAAAATAAATTTTGACATATTCTCTTCTCCTTTAATTATTTATATATATTAAAATTTATATGTATTACTTTTTATATATTACAATAGCATTTTATAATTTGCAACATTTTTTTTAAAATCCTTCTTGTATTAAATCCAATGCTGCCGATTGGTCAGTATATGGAATGTTTTCTTTCCCTATTGTAACATAATCTTCATGTCCTTTACCAGCAATAAGAATAACATCATCTGATGAAGATAACTCCATCGCCTTTTTTATTGCATCTTTACGACCAGTTTTAATCTCAATTGCATTAGGGCAATATTTTAAAACTTCGTCCCTTATTTTTTGAGGGTCTTCGGTCCTTGGGGAATCGTCAGTTAATATAGGAATGTCAGAATACTTATTTGCAATTGTTCCCAATTCTATACGACGAATCCTTGTTTCATAATTATCACCACAAGTACTGAAAACATTTATGATTCTGCCCTTTGGATTTATCATACTTCTTAATGTTTTTAATGTGTTTTCTAAGGCTTCTCCTTTGTATGCAAAATCCACATATATAGATGCACCACTTTTGGATTTACCTATGTACTCCAATCTTCCTAAAGCATTATGAATTTTAGATAGCAAAGGAATAACTTTTTCCCATGATGGTGTTGTTGCAGCAACCATTCCCAAGGCACATAGTAAATTATTAAGTTGGAAACTGCCTAATATTTTTAGTTGTAAATCATATTTTTTTCCAAACAATTCTATTGTTGCATTTTGCCCTTCTAAACCTATATCTTGTTTGATGATTTTTAATTCTTTTCCATTCCAACCATAAGAATATACCTTTATCCCCCTTTCATCACAAATATTTTTTAGGTAATCAAATTCTGGAACATCTGCATTTAAAACAGCAACACCATCAGGGGAAAGATTACTTTTGAATAATTTAGATTTTGACTTTAAATAATTTTCATAACTACCATAAAAATCAAGATGGTCCGTGCCTAAATTTGTGAAACCAGCGGATTTAATTTTAATATTTTCCATTCGCAATTGATCAAGTCCGTGAGAAGAAAGTTCTATTGCTCCGTGTTCCACACCATGTTCTTTGAAATACTTTAAGAACTTATAAACTTCACCATTTACTGGTGTAGTATAATCTGCATCGGTATATTTAACTATTTGTGTTTTACTATATACATTTTCAGCAATTATTCCTATGGTTCCAACACTTATTGCAGGAAGTGATAATAAAGACCATATTTGTCGTGTAAAATCTACTACCGAAGATTTTCCGGTTGTTCCCGTTACTGCACAAATAGTATCAGGTTGTTTTTGTTCATAAAAATTATAGACAAGATCTGCTAATGCTTTTCTTGTATTATCTGAACGAACAACAACTATATTTTTGTCTTTGATAATTTGTTTTGTTTTATCATCAAATTCATATTGGGAATCTATGACTATTGCCTTTGCTCCCTTTGTAATAGCATCATAGGAAAAATCAGATCCGTTTTGTGTGAAGCCCTTTATACCAACAAAAATACTACCTTCTATTATTGTATTAGAATCACAGGATACAAGATTTATTGGTGTAGAACTTGCATTTGTATCAAAGCCTGATTTTGATAATAGTTCGTCAAGAGGCATACTATGTGGTGTAAGTTTGTGTTTGATAAACTCTTTATCTTTTTCATATAATGTTCCACATATTATTATTGAATCCCATTCCCTTGATGTATCTATTATTTCGTTTATTGCATCGTATCTGTTTGGAATTTCTCTGGCCTTAGGGCAATATTTAAGGATAGTTTTTCTGATTTTTTCTGGATCTTCGGTCCTTGGATTATCATCTACTATAATAACAGTATCAGCATACTCATTTAAAACCTGCCCCATTTCTATCCTTCTGATATCTGGTCTATCACCACTACAACCTGCTATACATATTAGATTATGTTTCACATAAGGGCGGAATTCTGTTAATAACTTTTTTAAACCATCACCATTATGTCCAAAATCCACAAAAATTTTTGCTCCGTTTGGAGTTGTTGCAACATATTCAATACGCCCCTTTTCATTTTTTATTTCTGAAACAAATGGAATAATTTGTTCCCAATTATCAACACTGGTCATAAATAATCCAAGCGAACACATAAAATTTAAAACCTGAAATTTTGTAACAAGGTTCAAAGTAATATTATATTCTTTGTTAAATATACTTAATTTTACACTTTGACTATAACCTTTTATTTCGTATTTAACTAATCTGATATCGGCTTTTTCATTTTCCCCGTATGTAATAGTTTTTATTCCTCTATTAGCACAAGTTTGTAAAATTTTTTCTGCTTTTTCATCATCTATATTTATTACTGCGGTTCCATCTTTATCTAAAATATCTTTGAACAATCTTAATTTCGCATTAAAATATTCTTCAAATGTTTTATGATAATCAAGATGATCGTTAGATATATTTGTAAAACCTGCGGATTTTATTTTTACACAATCAACTCTTCTTTGCTCTATACCATGACTGGATGTTTCTATGGCAACATTTGTAATTCCATCTTTTGCAAGTTCATCAAGGTTTTTATGTAAGTCTATTGCATCAGGTGTTGTTAAAGTTTTTTGCCCTACGCCATTTGATGTATGGATTCCAAGAGTTCCTATTGATGCAGATTGTATATTTAAAAATTCCCACATTTGACGAACAAAATTTACAACAGAACTTTTTCCATTTGTTCCTGTTACCGCACATATAAATTGTGGTTGTGTAGGATAAAAATTATTTGCAATTTGTGCCTCTACCTCCCTTGTATTACTTACAAATATATATGGGGTTTTATCATCCTTGTTTATAAAGTTATTATCTTTGTTTTCTGTATCAGTTAGAATAGCAACAGCACCATTATTTAGAGCCTGTGAAATAAAATCTGCACCATTATTTTTGCTTCCTTTTATTGCTATAAAAAGTCCATTTGTAAATATTTTAGAGGAATTATTAGATATATTTTCAATTTCTATATCTGTGTTTAGATTTTTGCTTTCGTATGATATATTTTTTAATAAATCTGATAGTTTCATTTAGATAAAATCCTTTCGTTTTAAATTGTGTTATATTTTATAAAAAAAGACCTTATGAATCAATAAAAACTTTTTCTTGTATATATTTGTAAAAAAAAGTAGAATATATCCTGTATAATAGGAGTTTTATATGAAAAATTTTGAAAATTATGACATTTTAAGGGTATTTCATAAAGAGGCATTTGAAAAAAACTTAATAAAAACACTAGAAAAATTTAAAACAAAATTATCCGTAGTTGTTAAATCTGATGCCTATGGAATTGGAATTGAAAATGTTTTGCCTATATTTGAACAATACAAAATTACTGATTTCTTTTGTCAGGATATAATAGAAGCAATTGATGTAAAAAAGCATTTATCAAATAAAAATGCTAATATTTATACATTTGCAGGTGTTCAAAGTGGGCAGGAAGAAACTTTTGTAAGAAATAATATTATTCCTGTTTGTGTAAGCCTTAAACAAATACAAAATTTTAATGAATTCGCTAAAACTTTAAAAACAAAACCTAAAATAGGAATACATTTTGATACAGGTATGAACAGGACTGGCTTATCTATGGAAGAAGTAGATTTATTATCGGACGATTTTGAAGGAATTACCTCTAATCTTGATGTAGTAATATATATCAGTCATTTACATAGTTCCTATGAGAAAGATAGTGATAAAAATAAAAAACAACTATGTAATTTTATTAAGATGACATCTAAATTACCTGATAGACCGAAAAGTTTATCTGCTACGGGGGGAAGTTTTGTTCTGTCTTCGGAATATCATTTTGATTTATTAAGGGTTGGTTATGGACTTTATGGAATTTTAAAAGGAATGAATCCCGTTATTTCAGTTTATGCAAAAATATTACAAATACGAGATGTGAAAAAAAATCAAACTATCGGATACTTTGCAGGGTATAAGGCAAAAAAAGATATAAAAGTTGCCATATTGAATATGGGATATAAAGATGGGTATTCAAGAAGCCTTAGCCATACAAATAAATGGAAAGATTTAATACGAAAATTTTTTAAAAGTGGTGCTGGCTTTGCGACTTCCTATGTTACAATAGAAAATTATAAGTGTCCTGTTGTGGGTATTATTTCTATGAATAATACTATTGTTGATGTATCAAATGTGCCTGTTGACATTTTAAACAGACATAATTTTGTTGAAGTTATTGGTAATAATTCAAACATTATGGACTTCAGGGAGGCAAATGGATTTGTGCCTTGTGATTTACTAACATCGCTATTGAAAGTAAATCCTAATGCCTTAGATTTAACTGAGCAAGAATTTCATGAAATAAAAAAGGAGTGCAACATATAAAAAAGCAACAAGTTTAAATTTGTTGCTTTTTGTTTATATATTTTAATAATTACTTAAAAAATTACTTAGAAGTTTTCTTTTCCTTATCCTTTTTATTTTCAGATTTTAAATCCTTCTTTGATATTTCGTTTTTACTATTATTTTTAAAACGTTTATCATAAACAGAAAGACCCTTTACCATATCTATTGCACGTTGAAGTTGGTAATCGTTTTTATCCTTTTCCTCTTCTTCTTTTTCCTTATCTGTTTTATTTTCATGTTTATCGTCATCAATTTTTGTATCATTTTTAAGGGCATTTGTTAAAGTTTCTTCGGAAAATAATCTGTCTTCTTTTTCTTCTTCTACCTTTGCCCTATTTATTTCCACATCTGGTTCAATTCCTTCTGCCTGTATAGAACGACCACTTGGGGTATAATATCTGGCGGTTGTGATTTTTAGGGCTGTATCCCCAATAGGAAGCAATGTTTGCACAGATCCCTTACCATAAGATTTTGTTCCAACTAAAACTGCCCTGTTATGATCTTGTAATGCACCCGCAACTATTTCAGCAGCAGAAGCAGAAGCACCATTTATTATAACAACAAGAGGTTTGTTATCTATTAAATCACCTTCTGATGCAAAGAAAACTCTGCTTGCATTTTCTTGACGCGACATTATAGAAACTATTTCACCTTCTGTTAAAAAGGCATCTGAGATTTTAACAGCCTGATCCAATAATCCGCCTGTATTATTTCTTAAATCAAGAACATATCCAATTATGTCTGTATTTTCAGCTTTGATTTTTTCTATTGCCTTTTCCATATCATCATAAGAATTATCATTGAAAGTAGATAGACGGATATAACCAACCTTTCCATCTGCTTTCATTTTATATTTTACAGGTTCGGTTCTTATTATTTCCCTTTTCACCACTATATCCAGTGGTTCTGAATTTTCACGGAAAATTTTTAATTTAACTTTTGTCCCTGGCTCACCTTTCATTTTTTTGATTGCTTCTTGCAAAGTAAGACCTTGCACCTGAACATCGTCTATATGAGTAATTAAATCACCAGCCTGAATTCCAGCTTTGAAGGCTGGACTATCATCTAATGGAGAAATAACTTTTATAACACCTTTGTCCATAGTTACTTCTATCCCAAGTCCGCCAAAAGAACCACTGGTTTGTTCTGTCATATCTTTGAAATCATCTTCGTTTAGAAAACCAGAGTGAGGATCTAACTTTGAAAGCATACCATCTATTGCATTTTCTATTAGTTTTTTATTATCCACTTCGTCAACATATCGTTCCTTTGTTATTTCAAATGCCTTTCCGAATAGTTCAAGCATGTCATATACATCTTCGTCCTTTGCCTTTTGCTTTTGAGATTCCTTTGACTTTGCATCAGATATTTTAGAAGTAGATATTTCAAATGATATTATTGATGCAATAAAAAACAAAAATGCCAATATTGTAAATAACTTTGCTGATGATATTTTTTTGTGTTCCATAGTATTTCTCCTTTTTACCTTGTAAGTCTAATAAACTTGTATAAAAATATCAAGTCTAAATATTTATGGAATTATTTATTTTTTTGAAGTTTTTCTTTACACTTTGAAGTATTTTAGTGGGTTTATAGGAGTTTCTTTATCCCTGATTTCAACATAAAATTCCGAATTTCCCATTTCACCTATCGGTTCACCAGCCAATAAAGTTTGACCCTCTTCCGCAAACACCCTGTTCATACCCCCCATTATTATATAATAATCATCTGAGGAATGTAATATAAGTAGATTTTTATAACCATAAAAATTACCTGCGAATACAACATCTGCATCTGATGGAGAAACAACTTGTGAATTGGAGCGAGGTTTTATGTATAACCCCTTTGATTTTACACCTGTTGTCTTTTTTTCACCATAATATGTAATTATTTCGCCGTCAACAGGAAGTGGGAATGTTCCCGTTGCCTTTTTGGAAATAGTTTTTTTAGTTTTTGATTGTTTTTCCTTTTCTTTTCTTAGTTTTTCTGCTTTCTTTAAAAACTCCTCTATGGTTTTGGATTCTGCAACTAACTTATCTATTTCCTTTTTAGTTTTCTTTTGTTCCGATGTTAATTTCCGTTGTGCCGTTTTTTTGGATTTAATAAGATCGGCGATTTTATCCTTTTCCTTTTTAACTTTTGAATTTAATTTTGAAATTGATGCTTTTGCTTGATTTATATCATCTTTTAGTTTTATTAAATCTGATAAATCCTTTTTAAATTCAATTTTTGATACATTCAGTTGCTCAATCAAAGTCCTTAGAAGAATAGAACTTTGAAAAACGGTATCAATTCTGGAAGGTGAAATCAGCAAATATCCCTTTGGCACCTGTGAAATATTTTCAAAAACTGCAATTATTTGTATTAACTTAGCATTATTTTTTTCTATTTTTTTATTAAGCAATCGTTCCTTAAACCTTAATTCTGATAATTGTTTATCATATCCGGATAATTGTTTTTCGTATTTTGTAACATTGTTTGCGATAGAAACCATTTTATTTTGGGTTTCCAAAATTTCCTTTGATAATTGTTTTTTCTGTTTTTCCAATTCTGCCGTGGCTTTTTTCTTTTTTTCTATTTCCTTATTTATTTTAGCCAGTTGGTTTGCATCATTTTTTGCAGCAAAAACATAATGTGAAAAAATCAAATTTCCACATAAAAACCACACAATTATTTTAAATTTATTGTTTAACAAAATAATTCCCTAATTTTATTTTTAATGTTATACTAGAATCAAAAAAGATGCAAGGATTTATAAATAATGTCTTTTGATTTTTTAAAAAATTTTGATATATCTTATTTATTTCAATTATTTGAAGAAAATAATGAAAATTTGTTTATTGTTGGCGGAGCAGTAAGAAATTCTTTGATAGGGGATAGACTTACTGATATTGATTTTTGCACAACATCTGTTCCTTATAAAACTATACAAATACTTAAAAGTAAAAATATCATTTATGAAACCATAGGAAAAAAATTCGGGACTATAACCGCTGTACTGAACAATAAAAAATTTGAAATTACTACATTAAGGGAGGATTTATATGCCAACTCTCGTTTTCCAAAAGTTAGGTTTGTAAAAGATATTAAAATAGACTCTTTAAGGAGGGATTTCACCATGAATGCCCTATATTTAAATAAAGATGGGGAAATTTACGATTTTGTTGGGGGTATAGATGACATAAATAACAAAGTTGTTAAATTCATTGGAGATATTGAGATAAGTATTGCCAATGATCCATTGCGAATCCTTAGATATTTTAGATTTTGTTCTGAATATTTTTATGAAAATATTGATAATGAAACTTTTGATATATGTATGAAAAACTTTTCTAAAACCTTTACTTTATCCAAAAGGAAGTTTAAAACCGAATTTGATAAAATTCTTATTTCAAAAGGGAAAAATATTATTCTTGATAAATGGAAAAAATTTGATATCTTGGATAGTGTAAATAATTTTATGGAAACTGATTTATGACAATAAAAAATAAAAAAACCAAATGTGGATTTGTGGCATTGATTGGTGCAACAAATAGTGGAAAATCTACACTATTAAATACTATATTAGATACAAAAGTTTCAATTACTTCGCATAAGGTTCAAACTACTAGGAATCAAATTCGTGGAATTAAAACCTTATCCAATACTCAGATTGTATTTATAGATACCCCTGGAATATTTAATCCAAAGGAAAAATTTGATAAGGCAATGGTAAGTTCAGCTTGGACTGCAATGAATGATAGCGATTGTGTAGTATTCATTCTTGATGCACAAAAAGGAATTACCAAAACATTTGATAACATTATTAGACATTTAAAAACTATAAATACCCCTATTGCATTATGTCTTAACAAAATAGACTTGTTAAAAAAAGACGATCTTTTGAAATTGACTTCGGAAATAATAAAGGTTGCCCCAAATCTTTTTGAAGAAATTTTTATGATTTCCGCATTAAAAAACGATGGTATTAAATCTTTGTTGGATTGGATAGTTGATAAAATGCCCGAATCACCTTTTTATTTTGATAATAATGCAAAAACAGATTTACCATTGGAATTACACCTGGCTGAGATTACACGTGAAAAAATTTATCAACTTTTGCATCAGGAACTTCCTTACTCTATTGCTATTAAAACAGATAGTATTGAATATGAGGAAAAAGGAATTACAATTAAACAAACTATATACACAAGTTCCGAAAATCATAAGTCTATTATAATAGGTGCAGGTGGAACAAAACTTAAATCCATTGGTACTCGTGCAAGGGAAGAAATGTCAATTATATTAGGTAAAAAAGTCAATTTATTTCTTTTTGTAAAAGTGAAAAAAGATTGGCGAAATACACCTGAATTTTTTACTGATATAGGATTGGAATTTAAAAAATAATGTGGAGTATAAAATGAAAAAAAAATATATTCTTGTTGATGGTTCTGGTTATATATTTAGAGCATTTTATGCTTTGCCCCCTATTTCAAGAAGTGATAATCTGCCTGTCGGAGCGGTATATGGATTTTGTAATATGTTGTTAAAACTTCTTAACGAAAGAAAAAATCCAAATGAAATAATTGCTGTTATATTTGATAAGGCAAGAAAAAATTTTAGAAATGATATTTATCCCGATTATAAAGCAAATCGTGCTCAAACACCCGAAGAATTGATACCTCAATTTGCATATATCAGAAAGGCGGTTGAATCTTTTAATATCGCATCTATTGAACAGGCCGGGTTTGAGGCTGATGATTTAATTGCCACTTATGCAACATTGGCTGAAAAAAATGGGGACGAAGTTCTTATTTACTCTTCGGATAAAGATTTGATGCAATTGATGACTAAAAACATTAGACTACACGATCCTTTAAAAAATAAGGATATAACCGAAGAGGATGTATTGAAAAAATTTGGTGTGCCTCCGGAAAAAGTTGTTGAAGTTCAAGCATTAATCGGAGATACAACAGATAATATTCCTGGTATAAAAGGTATTGGCCCGAAAACTGCGTCTGAATTGATTTTAAAATATGGTGATATTGAAAACCTTATTGCAGGAGCAAGAAATATTAAACAAGATAAAAAAAGACAGATGATAGAAGACGGGGCAGAAAATGCCCGAATTTCTAAACAACTTGCAACTTTGAAAAAAGATGTGCCTGTGGATTTTGCATTAGAAGCAATAGTTAATTGTCCTGTGGAAAAAGATAAAATAATGAATTTTTTGGACGAGATGGAATTTAAATCCTTAAAGGCAAAGGCAAATACATTCATAGAAAATGTAAATAAAATTTTTAGTTCTCAGAACATTATTACTGAAAAAAAATTAGAAGATAAAGAAGAAAATATTGTCTTTGTCTCCAATAATAATATTGAAAAAAAATATGAACTTATATCGGATATAAATACCTTAAAAAAATGGATAGAAAAATCTTATTCAAAAAAATTTATTGCCGTAGACACGGAAACAACTGGTTTAGATAGTTTAACTGCGGATTTGGTTGGAATATCTTTGGCTGTGGAAGAAGGTGAAGCATGTTATATTCCTGTTGCTCATATAAAACAAGTATTTAATGGGACAGATCTTTTTGCTGACTCAACAAATATTTTACAAGAAAATCAAATACCACTTACTGATGTAATTACCTTACTAAAACCTCTGTTGGAAGATAAAAATATTAAAAAAATCGGGCATAACATAAAATACGATATGCATATTTTTAAGCAGTTAGGTATAACTTTGTATCCGATAGAAGATACTATGGTTATGAGTTATGTTTTGGACTCTTCTAAAAATCTACATAATATGGATGAATTAGCAGATATTCATTTGAATTATAATACTATTCATTATTCCGATGTTTGTGGTAGTGGAAAAACACAAATTGGATTTAATCAGGTTCCTTTTGAAAAGGCCTTGGATTATGCAGCAGAAGATGCCGATATAACTTTGAGATTATATAATCTATTCAAGCAAAGACTTGGAAATGAAACTTTGGAATCTATTTATTATGATATAGACTTACCTCTTGTGTATTGTTTATTTGAGATGGAAGAATGGGGAATAAATGTTGATGTAGACAAACTTGAAAACCTAAGTATAGAGTTTGAAAAAATAATAACTTCATTAGAAAATGATATATACACTCTTGCAAATCAAAATTTTAATATTCTTTCACCAAAACAATTAGCCGAAGTCTTATTTGAAAAAATGGCTATACCCTATCCCGAAAAAATAAAAAAGTCATATTCTACTGATGTGGAAATTTTAAGACAACTTTCTAATCAAGGTTATGAAATTGCTGAAAAAATTTTAAAATATAGGGAATTAACAAAATTAAAAAGTACTTATACAGATGCTTTGATAAAACAAATTTCAAAAAAAGATAACAGAGTTCATACAAATTATTTCCAGTGTGGAACTTCTACGGGCAGGTTATCTTCTAACGATCCTAATCTTCAAAATATACCTATTAAAACAGATTTGGGAAAAGAAATTAGATCTGCTTTTGTGGCAAGTAAGGGCTATAAAATTTTAGCCGCAGATTATTCTCAAATAGAGTTGAGGTTAATTTCTGTATTAGCAGATGTGAAAAATTTACAAACTGCTTTTAATCAAAATATAGATATTCATACGAAAACTGCATCTGAGGTATTTCACCTGGACGAATCTGAAATAACTTCTGATATACGAAGAAAAGCAAAGGCTGTGAACTTTGGTATTATTTATGGAATTTCTCCTTTTGGATTGGCAAAGCAATTAAATATTTCCCAAACCGAAGCAAAAGAATATATTGATAATTATTTTAAGGCATTTCCTGAAATACTTAATTATATGGAAAATGTTAAAAACTTTGCTCATAAAAATGGTTTTGTGGAAACTATGTATAAAAGAAAATTGTTTATATCAAATATAAATAATCCTAAACTTAAAAATTATGCCGAAAGGGCTGCTATAAATGCCCCTATACAAGGAACTGCTGCTGATATTTTGAAAAAAGCAATGAATAATATAAGGCAAATAATAGCGAAAGAAAACCTTTCCAATGACGTAAGAATGCTTTTACAAGTTCATGACGAATTAGTGTTTGAAGTAAAAGAAGAAGTGTTGGAAAAGGCATCTTTGATAATAAAGACCTCTATGGAAAATGTTGAAAATTTATCAGTGCCTTTATTAGCGGAGATTGGAATTGCAGATAACTGGAAAGATGCTCATTAGAAGTAAAAAAATTTTAATAAAAAAAACTTTACTTTTATTTTTTACTTTGTTATACTGAAGATGTTCTTATTTTGAGAGAGAGAGAAATTCAAAAAGGAACGGGGAAAATAGCCATGAAAAATCTTAAATTTTATGTTTGTATAGTGTTTATGTTTTCGTTTGTTCAAAGTGCTTATGCTTTGAACTTGTCTACTTTGAAAAACACTCTTTCTAAATATTGTGTTAATTGTGATCCAACCGTAGAGCCAAAATATCTTCCTGGATATGATAGATCTAAGTCTGATAAGCCTACCATGTGTGTATGTGATACTTCAGAAGGTCTTGTTTACAATCCAGAAACTGGTTTATGTGAAGAATGTCCGGAGGGATATGCAGCGACAGATCATGCTATTGCATGTCAACCTATATGTCCTTCGGAATACTATCTTGTAAAAAAAGAAGGGTGTGAAGCAGGATCTTATGCAGTAAGTATGGCAGAATGCCCTTCCGGATATTATAAGCAGGTTTGGGTTGATGCAAACATAACTTATGTTGAATAGTTTTAATAATAAAAGGAGAAAAAAATGAAAATAAAGTTGTTGAATCTATTAAATAAAATATTAAAGAAATTTGCATTTTTAGGTATATTTTCTTTTACAACTTCTGCTTCGGCGCAAACAATATATCAATGTTTGCCATGCCCAGATGGAACAACATCTAACCCAGGTGCTGTTGGAGCGGGTTCCTGTTTTTCAGTTACTAATAAAAAAGGAACTAAGGTTTTTGACTCCGCAAGTAGTAGTTCTGCAACTTTGCAACCTGGTTGGTATCGTGTTACTTTGAAAACAAAAGCTGGTGCTAAAGGTAAGAGTTTAAGTGCAAGTGGTGCTGCTGACAAGGGTGATTGTGTTATACCAGGGGATTATTCATATTCTGGTACTACCATTGGAAATTGGACCTTGTATTCCTGTGCTGCAACAGGAGGAGCTGGTGGAGCTGCTGATGTTTTAGCTTATGTTATATATATTGCAAATACATCTACTGTTACTTATAAAAAGACTGATAATTCTCCTTATTTGGAAATTAAGAATAATACTACAGGAAAAAAGAGGGTTTTCTCAGAAACTACGAAGGCTACCGATGGAACTGATGCTTATGCTTACAGACCAAATACAAGTTATCCTAGTTGTGGTTATGGTAGTAATACTTTTTATATGACATGTACTGCAGGAAAAGCAGGAACAGATTCTGTAGCATCTGTAACGGGAACAGAGTCGAAGGATAAATCTTCAGGAACTGTTGATGGTCTTCCTGGTGGGGATTTTGGTGTTATTATAACAAGATTATAGTTTCTGTTGTCTGAAATTTTTATGGAGCTGTAATTGTTTAAAAAGAAATTTGTTGAATTTTATTCTATAATTCCAAAAGAACTGAACAGAAGAGAATTGTTTACTTTTGAAGATTTAAAGAAAGATGAATTTTATAAATTGTTTCAAGAAATTTATCTTTCTTTTTCTGTTTGTATAAAAAAGTTAGAAAAAATTAGATGTCTGATGGATATATTAGAAAAAAGACAAAATAAACAAAACCCCAAAATTTCTGTTGATTTTTCCGATGTAGATCTTAAACTTATAGAATTAGAACCTATGTATAGTTTTGTATTTGAAAATATTGATAAACTTGATTCTATGTTTTGGGATATGTTAATCAAAAATTTCACAGTAGAGAAACTAGAAAAATGCAATAAAAAACTTTCTCAAAATAAAAAAAATGTTTAATTTATTTAAAAAGAAAGAACCTATAAATATTTTTTATTCCGTTGATGATAATTATACTGATTATCTTATTGTCGCTATGACATCTGTTATTTTATCTGCAGATAAAAGCGATATTATACATTTTTATATTATGCATTGTATATTTGGCATTGAATATGATAATGTTGTCTTTAAAGAAACAAATGTAAAAGAAAAATTCTTAACAGACTTAAAACAATTAGAAATTCTAGCTAAAAACAAAGAAATAAATATAAAGATAGAATTGATAAATGTTAGTCCCGAATTGGTAGCAAGTTATGATAGGTTATGGTATATAACACAAACTGCATATTTTCGATTCTTTATAACTGCTTTTAAACCTGAATTAGATAAATGTTTATATCTTGATGTAGATACAATTGTATTAAAATCACTATCATCTTTGTATAACATTAACTTAAAAAATAAATATGCTGCTGTTGTAGAAGAAGGAGGGACTACTGATTTTAAAAAATCTCAATTAGAATGGTGTAATACAAAAAAATATTTTAATTCCGGAGTTATGCTTATCAATTTAAAAAAATGGAAACAAGAAAATTTATTTAATACATTTATAGAATTAGCAAATTGCACCCCCTTTGCAGATCAGCCGATATTAAATGCTGTTTTTAAAGATAATGTAATATGGCTAGATAACAAATTTAATTATTCTTGGTGGTTGCAAGAAAAAAAATTTGATGATATATTTATCGTACATTTTTTAGGAAAAGAGAAACCTTGGAAAGATGACTATTCCGAAGATATTTTTTTCAATCTTTATAAAAATATTTGGAATAAATCACCTCTAGAAAAATTTCATATAAATACACTAAATACTCAAAAAACTTTTTATGATGAAATTTCATCTGGAAGCATGCAGAAAAAGAGAGAAGAATAAAAATGAAAAAATTAGATAAAAAAAATCGAATCTCAATAATAGTTCCAGTTTATAATCGTGAGAACACTATTTCTAGGTGTTTGGATAGTCTTTGCAATCAAACTTATAAAAATATAGAAATTATCTGTGTTGACGACGGATCTACTGACAATTCTTTAAATATATTAAAGGAATATCAAAAGAAAGACACCCGCATTAAAATTATTGAAAATAAAGAAAATATGGGTATCGCCTACTCTAGAAATATTGCTTTAAAATCATCAAATGCTGAATTTATTATGTGGTGTGATAGTGATGATTGGTATGATAAGAATATGTGTAAAAAAATGCTTAACACTATAATTAAAAATAATGTCGATTTAGTGGAG
>CALXYK010000011.1 GCA_944392955.1 uncultured Alphaproteobacteria bacterium
CTTATTGTAGGTCTGAAAATACAAGGGGAAATCAATGTAAAAATTGCACAAAGGTTTTATATCCAAAGAATTTAATAAATCCAAAATCTGCAATATCAGGAAGCAAAAATTTAGAAGTTAGAAAAACTTCGCATCTTTATTTAAAACTTTCGCAATTATCTAATAAGGTTCGTGATTGGGTTAATTCTAGAAACTGGAATAAACTGACATTAGGAATTGCTAATAAATGGCTTGATGAAGGTTTGTCAGATAGGTGTATTACCCGTGATTTAAAGTGGGGGGTGCCTGTTCCTGTTGATGTATTTCCAAATATGAAAGATAAGGTTTTTTATGTTTGGTTTGATGCTCCGATTGGATATATATCTATTACTAAACAATTGTTATGTGATGGTTATAAAAATTGGTGGTTTGAAAGTTGTGGGGCAGATAGTGTTAAATATGTTCAATTTATGGGAAAAGATAATGTGCCTTTTCATGCTATTATGTTTCCGGCTACTTTGATAGGGGCGAATCCCGATTATAAAAAGGTTGATACTTTAAAGGGGCTTAGTTATCTTAATTTTAATGGTGGAAAATTTTCCAAATCTGCGGGCAGGGGTATTTTTGCAGATAGTGCAATAGAGGAATTTCCTTCGGATTATTGGAGATATTGGCTTATAAAAAATGCACCGGAAACGGATGATACCGATTTTTCTTTTGAACGTTTTGCGGATGAAATCAATAAAGATTTGAACGATGTGTTGGGAAATTTTGTTCTTCGTGTATTAAAATTTTATTCTTCAAAATTTGGTAATGTTATACAACATAGTCCTATTGATACAGAAAGGGAAAAACAATTAAAAACTGCGATGCAGGAAAAAATTGATAATTATTCTAAATTTTTGGAACAAATGGAATTTAGAAAAGCCTTGTCCGAGTTGCGAGCTATTTGGGTGATGGGAAATCTATATATTGATGAAACTGCACCATGGTCCGTATTTAAGGTCGAACCTGAAAAGGCAGGGCAGATATTGGCTTTTGCAATAAATTTGATAAGGGTGTTTGCGATACTTTCGGCTCCGGTTATTCCTGATTTTTCAAAAAAGGTAAAGGAAACTTTGAACACCTCGGGTGATTGGATTTTTGATTTAAAAACAGAAATAAATAAATTATCTGTTGGGGATAGTTTTAATATCCCTAATGCAATGTTTACAAAAATTTTACCTGAAAAGGTAAAAGAGTTAAATGAAAAGTATAATAAAACCAATGAAACAAAACAAAAATAATTTAGATGATTTGAATAGTGGAATAGATCCATTGTCCGAAGACTATATTGAAAAACCTATTGCTCCTAAAAATGAAAGGTTTTTGTATGGTCCTAATGCTTTATCAAATTCATTGATGAATGTTATAAAAAAGTTTTCAAAGAAATATGGTTTTGTTAATTCCGATGTAATTCATTATTGGGTGGATATCGCAGGTGAAGATTTATCTAGGAAAATTTCACCCGTGAAAATAGTTTTTCCCTTTGGGCAAAGACAGGGGGGAACATTACATGTAAAAATAAAAAATGCTTCTTTTTCATCAGTGATACAATATCAATTCCCAGTTATAATAGAAAGGGTTAATACCTATTTTGGTTATAATGCAATTTCAAAAATAAAGATAGTTTACTAAATTATTTTTTACCATTACCTTCGGAACTACATGCAGTTTTATCATAACTTCCATTATTTAAGTTTTGGAATGATGCAACGGAGGTTTTTCCATTACTACAAGAACATTCTATCATAGAATTGTTGTAGTCAGTGGATTGGTTTGTCCCAAAATATGTTTGTTGGGTGATTATTTGAGTTTTGATTTTACAACTAGTTGCCAAATCCCATTTTACATAAGTTTTCATAAATTCAGTAGGATCCATTATTGAGCTATTGTTTACGATTACCTTATCTTCATCGTAATAACTTACATTAAAGTTCTTTTCCCCAGTTTCTTTTTTATTTTTGCTTGCGATATTTATAGCATTTGTAATACTTAACACACAAGTTTGGAAATCATCAAAACTACTTAGATTGTTGAATGTGAATCCACTTATTGGACTTCCTGTT
Source organism: uncultured Alphaproteobacteria bacterium (assembly GCA_944392955.1). Taxonomy (GTDB): domain Bacteria; phylum Pseudomonadota; class Alphaproteobacteria; order Rs-D84; family CACZYB01; genus CACZYB01. The sequence continues at coordinate 2,088 of CALXYK010000011.1, forward strand.
GAAGAACCGGCTGTGCAGTATATAGTTTCATTGTGAACATTTTTGTAGTTTGGACTTTGTAAATTTATAAGTATTTTTGAAATACTGCTATTTAACTCACTTTGTATCTGAGGACTATTCTTATTCTTGCTTAATGCTAATAATTGTTGTCCCAAAACATTTGCAACACATTGAGTATATTGTGCGATATCAAGAACCATGTATTGAATACAAGAGTCAATTGCAGGATATTCAAGATTATTTGTGTCGTATTTACCACTTTGGACGGCAATTTCTGTTTCATCAAGAAGTTTATCAACTTCTAAAACTGCCCTTGTGACGCGCTTTGTTAAATCAGATACCTTTTTACCTATTCCGCCTACTAAATCTGTCATAGAAGTTGAAGATCCACTTATCAATGCTATTATATCATTGCTATTTGATTCTTCGTCAAAATCTTTACATGTATATTCAGAATTATCAGATGAAGGTTTGTCATCAATTATATTACCATCTTCATCATATTTTAATATTCCACTAGATGTATTTCCTGAACTTATACTTGCGAATCCTTCACATCGTGTTTCACAAGAGGTTGTAAGTTCGTTCATATATGTTTCAGTTGTTTGCATTACCTCGGTCAATTTGTTTTGTGCCTGGTAAAGAGTTGTGATTTTGGCTTCATCTATTTTATTTAATGTTTCGTCATCAGCATTCAAAGTTTCCAATTCTGAAATACCAGTTGATAAATTATCACGGGATTTTTTTAATGTATTATATATATTATTGAGTTCATTTTTTATATATGATTCCTTTGTATCCTTTGTGCAGACAAAGTTTTGTGAAGTTTTATATTTACTTCCGTTTACAAGGGAAAGTGTTTTTGGATCATTTGAAGCATATATTGCATCCATAGTTATTATTCGAGGAGGGAAAAATAAAGCATTTTCTTGGCTTTGGTTATCAGTAGTTTTTTTGATGCCTAGTAAATTATATGCCTTGCTTGAATAAGTTTTGGCAGTTGAAATATCCTTTTTAACCTGACTTAGTAAGTTGTTGTATTTTACATTAGGTTTTGAATTTCGTTTTTCGGCTTCTTGCTTTGCTTGTAATTCTAAATTATAAAGAGCCTTTTGTTGTTCAAGTTCGTATTGTTGTTGTTGTTTCTTTAATTCTGTTTCTTGTTCTATTTGAGCCTGTTTTGCCTTTGCATTTGCTTCGGCTTCGGCTGCTTTTACCTTAGCATCAGCAGCAGCCTTTTGTGCAGCGGCTTCGGCCTGTTTTATAGTGGCTTCTTGTTGTGCAATAGCTCTTTCGTTTGCCTGTTGTTGTGCCTCTAACTCTGCCTTTACTTCGGAAGCTTTACTTGATGCATAACCGGATATATAACTGGCACATTGATATGGTAAAAATTGATTTTCTGCCTTTAAACATCCATAAAACAAAGCACGATTTGCTATTTCATCAGAACAAGAGCCGGTATTCGTACAATTATATTGAATACACTCCTGTATTGCAGATTCACATCGTGCAGTACGATTTGTCTTATCACAATTGGATACTATCTTAATACATTGTTCAGGAGTCATAGTAAATGTTAGTGTTTCAGGGGAAAAAGCATTTAAGCATGATAGACATGCAGCAGAGGGAGTTTTGGTTTTTGAAGAAGTCTTTTTTTTCTTAGTCACAGCGGCATTAACGTTTATCCCTAAAAAGCCTAGCAGTAAAAAAAATACCAATATTTCAATAGTTTTTTTATTTTTAAACATGTGATTTTCCCTCTTTTATACCTTTGATTGTATCATAAGTAAGTGTTTTGGTAAAGAAAAAAATAAAAAAAAATACAGACCTTTGAATCTGTATTTAAAAAATTATTTTTTTAAAGATTTATTTTTTGCCACCTACAACAATTTTGATTTTTGTTTTTGGTGCAGTTGCTTTTTTTGTATCAACATCCTTTTTGACCATAGGAATAATTTTTGCAATTTCAACTTTTTTTGTTGCTGATTTTGCAACTGGTTTTTTTGCAGGAGCTTTTTTTGCAACAGGTTTAGTTGTTTTTACTGTTATTGATTTTTTTGCAATTTTTGCCTTTGGCTTTGCAACAGGAGCAACTGCTTTTATTGTTTGAGTTTTTTTTGCAGGAGCTTTTTTTGAAGTTGTTTTAACTGCCTTTTTAACAGAAGGTTTTTTTGTTGTTGTTTTCTTTGCAACTTTTTTATTTTGTTTTTTTGGTGTACTAACTATTTGTTGAGTTAATTCATAAAGTTTTGTTGCTTCGTCCCAAATTTCTAAATCTTGACCTTCTGGACGTCCACGATTTAGCCAGATGAAATAAGCTGCTTCCTGAATATAATCATGTTTAGATGTCATTTTACCTCTCCTTATTTAACGTTAAATTTTAAAATTTTTAATTACTACAATTTGCATATTAGCATATAAATTTTGAAAATCTACAATTTTTTTATAATTTATTATTTTTTTATTTGTTGATTGCTTTTGTAAAAAATTTTGGTTATAGTATTACCTGTTGTTTAAAATGGGAGATTAAAATGGAAATAAAAGATAAAAAAGAATTGCTTGATAATTTGACAAAGACTAAGTCTTCTTTTTCAAGTGGAATTTCAAAGGGACATTCTGTTGTGCCTAAGGCTGATGGAAAGCAACTTATTGTTGGAAAAAATATTAAATTAAATGGTGCTATTGATGTTTGTGAAAGTCTTGTCGTTGAGGGAACATTAGAAGCTAATCTAAGTGGAGCAAAATATTTAGATATAGTTTATGGTGGTAGTTTTACCGGTAATGCTGAAGTAGAAGAGGCTCATATTAGTGGCTTGTTTGATGGAGATTTAACTGTTACCGGTGTTTTATATGTTTATGATACAGGTGTGGTGAAAGGTAAAATTAACTATGCTAATTTAGTTGTGGAAAGAGGTGGTGTTTTAAAAGGAACCTTGAAAAATATTGATGCCTCTAAACCTAAGACAGCATTAGATTAGTAATAGCCACCTTAACTCAGTTGATAGAGTGCCAAATTCGTAATTTGGAAGTCGTGGGTTTGAATCCCGCAGGTGGCACCACTTTCCACTTTTGTATGGGAGGTATGGTGTGGATAAATCTTTGTGGAAAGAAGTTATTAAATCTGTAAAACCTTTAAAGAAAAAAAATCATACTTCTGATATTTATGAATTTTCAGAAAGTTCTGTTAGTGAAGAATTTGAAGTTTCTTTTATAAGTTTTCCTTTTGTGAAAAAGAAGATAAGGAAAAAACAATTTTTGGATCCTGTTGCTATTGCTGATGAAAAAAGAATCAATCCTGGTGTTGCAAAAAAAATAAGAAAAGGGGAATATATTGTTGATGCCGTTTTGGATCTACATGGAAAAACACTTGATGATGCGTTTAATCTTTTTATTTCTTTTATAAATAAAAATTATGATTTGGGGAATAGATGTCTTTTGGTTATTACGGGAAAAGGAAATCCTTCTAAAAATACTGGTGTTATAAAGAAAAACTTTCCCGTTTGGGTTTCATCAGAATTTATTAATGATAAAATTTTGTATGTTAATACAGCCTCTTTGAAAGATGGAGGTGATGGTGCATTTTATATACTTCTTAGGAAAAAATAATTATAATCCAAAGTCCGCAAGTTTTTCACCACCCAGTACATGTATATGAAAATGGGGAACAGATTGTCCTCCGAATTCACCGGTGTTTGCGACTAAACGATATCCAGAATTTTGTAAATCGTATTTCTTTATTGTTTCGTTTATTGCGTCTATTAAATCTATTTTTTCTTGGACAGAGGCATTTAATCCGAATTCAGTATATGACTCATACTCGCCTTTTGGAAGAACTAATAAGTGATATGGAGCCTTTGGATATAAATTTTTTATTACAACAGCATTTTCGTTTTCATATATTTTTTCAGATGGGGCTTTGTTATTTATTATTTTATAAAAGATATTTTCTTTATCGTATGACATTTTATTTTTCTTTCTTTAATGTTGATTTTTTTTTCTGTTTAAGGTATATTATACCTTGTATTCTTTAAAAATCAATATAAGAAGAGGGACTAAGATTGAAAAGTAAAAGTCTATTGCAAGAAAAAGAAGTAAGAGATGTAGATGTTAGTTTATTAGATGCTTATGTTGGTAAACGTCTAAAACTTCGTCGTCTTATGTTACATATGAGTCAAGATGAGTTGGCATCTATGATTGGTGTAACATTTCAACAAATTCAAAAATATGAAAGTGGTGCAAATAGAATTAGTGCAAGTCGTCTTTTCGTTATTTCAAAAATATTACAGATAGATATTTCATTTTTCTTTGACGGATTGGAAAGGGATATACCTGCCTTTGTTGATTTTGAAAATGATGTAAATAGTGTTTCAGAAGACGGAGTGAAGTTCGATCCTATGCGTGATAATGAAACATTACAATTGGTAAATGCATATTGGAAACTTCCTGATGTAGAAAAACGTCAGAAGATTTTGGATTTTATTGTTTCTATGACTTAGTAGTTAATCTGTGCAAATTATATCAGACATGTTTTCTGTGTCTATTAAGTGTTTGTATAGAGGTAGTTTCATGTATTCTAGAATCTTATCAGAGTAGATTTTGCATGTTTGATATTCTAAGTTCGCCTTTTTATATACATTAAGAAACTTTGTTCTTGTATTTTGAAATTTTTCATTTTTTGATAATAATGAGTTTTTGCTGGAATTTTCAACTAAATTATAAGTCAATTTTAATATGGATAATTGATTATTATATGTTTCGTTTATTGTTTTTGTTTGGCTTTGTGTAAGTATATTGATACTGATTATATCCTTTAAGGCATTTTCATCATGTATTATATAACCTTTTGTTAAATTTATTATTTCGGGGATAAGGTACATATTTGAATTTATATATTCAATTTGTTCCTTTTTATTTTTAAATAAATAATTTTTTATAGAGTTAGTTCTGTGTAAAGGATAGTATAATAATGCAAATAAAACAGATGTGAGTATAAATATTATACTTAAATGTATATAAAATCTTTTGTTATTTATTGAGTTAGTCATTATTTTCTCCTTTTGTATCAGTTTGACTATTATATAATATAAAAAATATATTTTCTACATAAAGTTTTTCTTTTCTTTTTTTCTTTTATTGTGTATTATTTTTGGTATGGGGGATTTATGAGGAGTATTAAAAAAGCAAATTTATATAAATCAGTTGGTGGAGCTGTTTTATTCCAGGTCTTATTAGGCTTGGGGTTGATGGTTTTGATGTCTCCTATTATATTTAAACAAATACAAAAGTATAATGAAGAAGTTCAAAGAGAAGAAGTCATTGCAAATATGGAAACTTTTCAAAAGGCTGTTACCTCGTTTATTATTTTTGAAAAAGATAAGATGAGTGCAGGTAGTTATGTTATTCCTGATAGACAAGTTAAATTTTGGTCGGGTAATGAAATGAAAAGTGTACTTTCTGATTATTTGGGAAGTGCAAGTGTTCCTTTGACCAATGGTTTTGGACAAGAGTATTCTTTTATTACATATCGTAATGGGGAAGTGATAGAGGCTGTTGTAGTTGCAAGTGGTGGGGGTGTTGATGAATTAACCTTGAATGGAATAGGGCAATTTTTATTTGATAAAGGGGCGGTGTTAGCAGCAGATGGAACGTTATTAAGTGATTTAAAATTATCATCTAATTTACAAAGTGCAGTTAATTCTTTGGTTTCATCTACTGGTAGTGGGGCATTGGTTATGTTTGTTAGTGATGCCTTCTTTTCTTCGGATTATTTACATATTGCGGAAATGTCAGGAGATTCTTCTAGAAGTGTTTTATTTAATACTATGATTGTTGATTTAAATATGTCAAATAATGATATAAAGGATGTGGCTAATTTGTATGGAACTAATTTGATTAGTGTTTTAGAAAACTCTGTTAATGTTATGTCATTGTCTGATGTGGTATTTAAAGATTCGTCTGATGTAAAAAATATTGTTGAGTATAAAAATACTTCGGGTATTGATGCTAATAATACTTTGCCTATTGTTGCACAGGGAACTTCTGGGGATGGAAGTATATATATAGAGGATATGGTTATTGATAATTCTTCTCATACATCAGAATTTTCTATGATTGATATGCCAGATGGAGAATTAGAAACGAATCAACTGATGGCAAATGATTATATAGTTTTGGGAAATGTTGAGGTAGAAAGTGGTTGGAATTCGGTTTCTTTAAATTCGTTAGATGCGAATACTTTGTCTTCGTCTGATGGAACGGTGGAAGATGTTATTAACAGGTTGGAAATGATTGATGATACTTCAATTACAGATAAGGATAGTTTTATCTATGTTGGTAGTTATTCTGAGCAAGATGGAAATAAAATTTATAGTGAGGCAAATAGTTTGAATTTAAATCTGTCTGGGACTTCCGAAATAAATGATGTGTGTGCATCATCTGGGGCAAATTGTCTTTCGGATAATATTTTGAATGTTTATTTGGGGCTTCAAGAAGTTCTTGAAAATTATTGTGAAAAAAGAGGTGGGTGTGAAAATCTGACAGATTAATCTTGCCTTTGGGGAAAATTGCTATGCAAATAAATTTTAACAAATTAAAAAAGTATAAAAGTGAAATAGGTGCATCACTTATGGAAATAATACTTGTTTTGGGTATTATGGCGGTGCTTACTCCGGTTGCTATGAAATTTGCCTTTAAGGATTTAGGTGATGTTAAATATTTAAATATTGCAAAACAATTAAAGCAGGTATTGAAATCATTGTCTGCTTATGCATCTACGGAACGTGATAATTGGGCGGTTGGTTCAGGTATTGTTTCTGTTAATAATTTAGATTCTTATAATTTAACAGATACCATTGACGAAGAAATTGTTGATAATTTGACTATGAAGTATGTGAAAACGGCTGATGATAAGGTTAATTTTTATGGTGTCATAAAAATGAATTCTTTTCCTTTGGAGGAATTATCTTTTAGAAAAACTTTGATGTATGTAGGTGATAATGTTGGTTATGTGATTGCGGGTGAAAAATGTGGAACGTGTACTTCGAATACTTGTGTTTGTAGTATAAATGGGGATTGGGGAATAGATTATTCTGAGGTTTCATCTGTTGCATTTAAAAATGGTGATTTAGTTGCTGTTTTAATGGTTGATGATAATTTATTGGAAGATGAATTTTCTTCTAAATTATATTTATATAGAAATAGTCAGGGTGGAACTGATGGTAATGTTATGAAAAGAAGTTTGATTATGGGAAATTTTGATATTAAAAATATTAAAGATATATTTGTTAATTACCTATTTGGAAAAACAGATGAAGAGGCATTATTAGAGGTAAAGGCGACTACGGGTAATTTTTCTGGTCCTGTGAATATTTTAAATGCTATTATTTTAGGGGAGGAAGCAGGAATAACTTTTTCTAATTCGGCTAGTATATTTGTTCCGGAGGTTAACTTTTTTGCTTCGTCTTTATTAGGAGAATTTTCTGCACCTAATGCAGTGTTGAAAAAATCAGTTTCTACCAGTAGTTATAGACCTAAATTAAATGTGGAAACAGAGGCTTCGTTTGATAAAGTTGAAGTGCAAAATTTGAAATTCAGGAATGAAGCAAATACCGCTTTGAATGTAAGTGGTTATGAAACTACGGGAACGGCAGATTCTAAGTTAAAAGTGGAAACTCCTAATTTAAGAGTATCTGGTACTCTTTCTGCTAAAATTGTTAATGTTAATAATAAACAAATTCGTTCAGGAGATAGTGGGGTTTATACTAGTGGGGGTAAAATTATATTTTCCAATGCTTCACCTAATGTCGTTGTTTATAATATAAAAGGATCTTCGGGATCTGTTTCATTGTTTTCTAAGATTAGCGAATTTTCTTCGAGGGTTAGTCAGGTTAATAATTATGTGAATACAACTGTTTGGTAGGGAGATTTGTATGAAAAAAAATTTTAAAAATTGCAGTGGTGGTATTTTATTAGAAGTATTATTTATGCTTGCTATTTTAATGCTGATTTTCCCTATTATGCAAAAGGATGTTAAAAAAAGAACCGATGAAATAATAAATACTGCTGTTGTTAAAGATTTAATGAAATTAAAGGGTGCGGTTGAAAATTATTTAAAAAGAAAACCTACTTTTGAAAATGCTGTAACAGATATTGATTTTAAGGATTTAGTTGAAAGTGGCTTGCCCGTTACATTTAGTAAAACGAATCTTTTGGGACAGGAATATAAGGTCAGAGTTAAAACTTCTACGGATATTGATGGAAATGTTGTTTATGATGCAGTTATAATTGCAACAGGAAATGATGATATTCCATCTGTTAGAATAAGGGACATTGTAAAAAATGCAAAAGGATATGCTGGATATGTAGAAGACGGCCTTATTTATGGACCTAATTGGCAATTGTCTGCTTCTGCCTGGGATCAAGGTGGAGATATAAACGACAGTTCTATTGTTATGAAGACAGGTTTTTCTAGAAAAGATTATAAATATGTTTCTAGGGTTCCGGGAATAGGTTCTTCTACTATGGAAACAAACTTATATATGAATTTGAATTCTATTTATAATGTTAATAACTTATTTATAAATGAAAAGGCAGAATTGGGAACTTTTGAAGCACAGGGTAATAGCACGATTTCTGATATGGCGATTGATAAAAGTTTATCATTAGAAGCAGATATGAATGTTGGTTCTTCGTTTAATTTTCCAAATGGTCTTAGTATGTCTTCTTTGACTTATGAAGATGATGTTGCTGCGTTTGTTTTTTTAGAAAATTTATTAAGTTTTAATGGAAATTTGCTGTTTTCCTCGGAAGATAGAAATATTTTGCGTTATATTTATGCGGATACATTAAAAGTTTCGGATTCTGCTTCGTTTCCTACTTTGATGAAAGTGGCGAATTTGTTTTCTTTGTATTTTGATCCTACTATTTCCTCTACTTTGACTGCGGTTTTAAATGTTAATAATGCTCAGTTGAATAGTTTTGATAATGAAAAGAATAATACTTCTTCGTATGGATTAGTCTTTAACGATCAGATTGTAAGTAGGTCCAATCCTATTTACAGATTAAATTCTTCTTCTGCGGGAATGTATGATATTATTATTAAGGATGTGAATTCTAAATTGCTAAGTAGGACAAGTAAGATTGGTGGTATTGATATAGATGAAAGAACTCCGATAAGTGTTATTTTAAGGGCTTTGACTTATGAGTATGCTGATATTTATAAAATCGTTTACAATGATTACCCTGATGCAGTGATTCCAGGTTGGTACTACAACCTTTATAAACGTTGCGAATATAATGAATGTGTTGATACAGGTTGGTATTATTAGTTATTTAGATTTTTCATTTCCTTTTCAATTGCAGTAATTAACTGATTTTGAAATTCGTGTCTATCGTTTATACCTGTTTTTATTGGTGGAAGTATTTTTACCCTTATGGTTCCAGGATATTTTACAAAACTATGTTTGGGCCAATACAATCCAGAATTCATTGCAATAGGCATGACATAAGAATCTTTTAAATCTTGTGTTATAAGGCTTAATCCACTTTTGTAATTAGGTGTTGAGTTAGGAAGGCTTCGTGTTCCTTCGGGAAAAATTACTATGTTAAAATTTTTTAATCTATCTTTAAATTTTTTTGTTAAATCTGTTATCATATGTTTATTACCATGTCCTCTGTTTACTGGTATAGATCCACTTCTTAATAATGCAATACCAAAGAAAGGAATAAAAGTTAGTTCTTTTTTAAACATAAAAACTGATGGCATAAAAAATTTTTGATATGCAATTGTTTCCCATGCAGATTGATGTTTTGATGCAAATATAACATTTTTGCCGTTTGGAATATTTTCTAATCCTTCTATTGTATAATTAAGGTTACAAATTTTTTTTAATAGCCATAGTGATGAGCAACTCCAACTATATGCTATTCGTATTGTCCATATTCTAGGAAGTGGTAATGTAAATACAGATAGTAAAGAAAAAAATATGCTTATGATTATAAAACAAATATTAAAAAGTATTGATTTTAATTTTATTGATAAAGTTGCTTTCATAGTTGTCCTTGGATTTTTAATATAGTGTTAGCTTCTATTCCTGTTATATTCCAAATATATGTTAAGATATATTTGTTATATTCACTGAATAAGAGATATAAAGTTTGAGAATTAAATATAGAAGTAAAATCTGTATGAGAAAGTGATATAGGGTGATATATTATCAAAGTATTTGGTAAGTATTTATCAAAGATTAATTTGCTGCGTGGAATATGATAATATGATGTTATAAGTCTTATACTTTTTATATTATTTTCCCTTACCCATATTGCACTTTCTAATGCATTTTCAATAGTATTTTCTGCCTTGCCTATTTCTATTTTAGCTTTTAAATTGTTTGTGTTATATATTGGATTATGTAATTTGTTTATTTCATTTATTGTATTATTTATTACCTTTTCTATTGGAGCCTGTCTATGAACACCAGAAATGAAAAGCTTATGTGCATTTGATTTGGCAAGTTCTTTTATACTTTCGGTGATGCGAATCGTTTCTCCGGTTAATGCAATTATAGCATCGGTTTTTTCTGTTGGGTAATCAGTTTTATATTGTATATTTAATGCAAAATACACGAAACCTAAAATGTAAATAAGAAATGCTATGAGCATTATTATTATGTATTGTTTGGCTTTCTTATTTCGGGATGAGATATCTGATTGTGGTTTAAAGCCATTGTTGTATTTTTCCATAACCATGCTATACCATTTTTTTAAGTTCTTTTTTTATTGTTAACGTTGCACTTGTTTTAGATATTATACCAGCAAGTATTGGAATTATCAAGATATATAGATATATGTATGATGAGAACTGGAAATTTGCGATTATTCCATCATTTAAATCTTTTGAAAATGTTTTAATTAAAAATATTGTAAAACATGAAAACATATATCCAACTATGCCTCCGGAAATAGATAATTTCATCATTTGTCTTGAAAATTGGTTTGTAATATATTTGTTTGTTGCACCAACCATGTGCATGATATTTATTACCTTTTTATTTATATTTAAGCCTGATTTTGTTGCATAGGATATAGTGATTGCAGTAGTAGATAGTATTAAAATTATTATTATTCCAAGCAAAGTTTGAACCGCAGATAATGTTTTTTTAAACTCATACATCCATGTCTCATAGGTTTCAAGTTTTATTAATGATGAGTAATTTTTAATTTCGTCGTTTAATGCTCTCATATTTACAGGTATTATATTTGATGTTTCCACGGTTATTATTCGTGGCAGTGGAATGTCTATTTCGTTATTTATAAAATCACCTATCCATGGTTTTAACAATTCAACAGTTTCTTTTAAATTCATTGCATAGTGAGATTTTATTCCAGGAGTTTGTTGTAAGATTTTTGTGATATTTTTTATTCTTTCTTCTATTTCTTTTTGTGGATTTTTGGATTTCATATCAGGTAAAACCTGTATAGTAATGTTATTACTCATGTGAGTATTCCAGTCATTTGCAAGATTGTTACCTATTAAGGCGGTAGCAAATGTAATAGAGGCAAGAAATACCATAAATGCTGTTATAAATGGTAAAAAACCTTTGTTTATATCTGTTTTAAATGCAATATCTGTTTTAAACATTTTTTATTCCTTTGTTAGGTAGCCGTCCTTTAAGTGTAGGACAGGAAAACGAAATTGTTTTATTAGGTTTGTGCTATGGGTTGCAATTATTATTGTTGTACCCATTTTATTTAATTCTAAAAATAAAAATAATAGTTTTTTTGCCATGTCTTCGTCAACATTTCCTGTTGGTTCGTCGGCTATTAAAATTTCAGGATTGTTTATTACTGCACGGGCAATAGCAACCCTTTGTTGTTGTCCACCAGATAAAGATTTTGGTTTTGTATTTATGAAATTTTTAAGACCTACCCATTCTATCAATTCAGGGACATGTTTGTGTATGTATTTTTCGTTTCTTCCGGAAATCCTTAAAGGTAGAGATATATTATCCATAACGGATAAATGATCCAATAGGTGATAATCCTGGAAAACTATTCCTATTTTTCTTCGTATTGTTGCCATCTCATCTGGTTTCATATAATCTAAATCATGGCCGAAGATTTTTACTTTCCCACGACTTGGCCTATGAGCAAGGTGCATTAGTTTTAATAAAGATGTTTTTCCGGCACCACTTGCCCCTGTTAAAAAGTAAAATTCACCAGCCTTTATTTCTAGGTTTATATCCTTTAATACCTCAGGTCCCCCGTTGTATCGTAAACCTACATTTTGAAGGGAGATTATTGGTTTAGTTGTATCTATTGAACCTTTTGACATTTATTCCTCCATATTACTATATAATAGCGGAATTTTCGAAAAATACAAATATTTTATTTTAAGCAATTGAAAATTTTATATCTTTGTTTTATACTCGTCTTTGTATGTGTAAGAAGAAGAGGTAAAAATGATAATTCAATGTCCTAAGTGTAAAGCAAAATTTGAAATTAACGATGAAAATTTGAAAACAGGAGAAGTGAAATTTCAGTGTTCAGATTGTGCATTTGTTTGGAATGAATATATTAAACTTCAAGATGTGAAAGAAACTTATATGCCTCAACAAAAAAAGCAGGATACAGAGGTATTACCTTCTTGTTTAACAGAGGAAGTGGAGGTAAAAACCGAATCTTTACCAATGTTTGATGATAAAAATTCTGTGTTTAGGACTTTGTTTGTTTTCTTATTGGCTCTTATACTTTTTGGAATTATATTTTTTATTATTCAAATTTTAAGGTCTGAAAATATTTCTTCTTCGGGTAAAAATATTTTTTCAGATTCAGAAATAGAAAAAATACAGAGTCCGGATGATAATTTGTATATAGAGTTAGTTACTCCTCTTAGTTTAGTAAAAGAGGGAATGAATGAATATATTATAATAAGAGGGTTTATTTATAATCCTACTAATATGGCTATGGATGTGCCTAAACTTGTTATACGTTTAGAAAATGCAGATGGTAGAATCCTTCAAGAACAGGAAAGAGAGGTTGAAACACAAATATTAAATCCTTTGGAAAAGGCGGATTTTATGTTTAAGGTATTTAAGTTTTCTTCCCAAGTAATGAAAGTAAGGGTGGATTTTGTAGAATCTGGGAAAATATAAAAGGTGAAAAAAATGAAAAAAATATTGTTTCTTTTTTGTTTTGTTTTTTTGTTTTCAAATCTGTCTTATGCCCAATGGTCAAATTGGTTTAATGTTTCGGATCAACAATATAAGGTTTATGTGGTTAGTGATGATAATTTAAATGTAACACAGGGATATTACTTAACAAACTTTCCTTGTTATGGTCAATATAATCAAGAATATTATAAAACGAATCCTGGTAAAAATATGATAACATTATATTGTTTAGAGCCTCCTGTTGAAATATATTTAACTTATATTACTAGGCCTGTTGGAACTTTTGTTTCCAGAAATACAAAGGCAGATGGTTATATGGTTTGTCCGGTTGAGGTAGTGGGAAATTTTGTTGGTGGGGTAATTCCTAGGATGCAAGTAAATATTTCTGATTGTGTAAAAAAATCAGTTAACTCTAATGCAAATAAAAATATTATTCAAGAATATGATGGTGTGGAATTGTAATGGAAAATACATTTCATTTAAAAGTAGAAGATAGTTTTGAAAAGTTTCGCTTGGATAAGTGGTTGTCCTTACAACTTCCTGATATTTCGAGGTCTAAAATCCAAAAACTAATAAAGCAGGGGTGTGTTTTGGATTTTAATGATGAGGTAGTTGCAGATCAAAACTTTTTGATACAAAGTGGAGATGAATATACCTTAGTTATCAAAGAGGAAAATAATAATATACAGGTAATGCCTGAAAATATTCCATTAGATGTTTTATACGAAGATGATGATATAATAGTTGTTAATAAACCTGCAGGTATGGTAGTTCATAGAGGAGCAGGTGTAAATTCTGGAACTTTGGTTAATGCCTTATTATATCATTGTAATGGTAAGTTGTCGTCCATAGGTGCAGAGGTAGGTCGTCAGGGTATAGTTCATAGGCTTGATAAGGATACTAGTGGTGCTATGATGGCATGTAAAACTGATAGGGCACATCTGGAAATGTACAAGCAGTTTGCAAAGCACGAAGTAAAAAGAGAATATTATGCTATTTTATGGGGAATGCCTAATCCATTAAAAGGAAGAATTGAAAAAAATATTGCAAGAAATCCAAAGTCAAGGCAAGAAATGAAGGTTGTTGTGGATTCTGGAAAACCTGCTATTACAAATTATGAAACATTAGAAGTGTTTAGTGGGGCAAAGTTTAAACCTTTGTCTTTGGTTAAATGTCAATTAGAAACAGGAAGGACACATCAAATACGTGTTCATATGGCTTCTATTGGAGTGCCTATTTTAGGGGATAGTGTTTATGGTAATCCTTCAAAACATATTACCCAAATTGAAAATGAGGATGTTAGAACTTTGATAAAAGGAATTTCTAGGCAAATGCTTCATAGTAAAAATATAGAGTTTTTACATCCTATTACAAATGAGAAAATGAAATTTTCAACGGATTTACCATCTGATATGCAAAGTGTTATTGATTTTTTTAAAGGAGAATAAAAATGGAAATGATTAGAAAAATCGGAAATATGGGAATAAATTTTATGAAATCTGTATTTCAATTTTTGTTGTTTTTGATTCAAACTATTCATAATTGGTTTGCTCCGCCTTATTATCCAAAGGTGTTTTTAAGAAATGTTATAGAGATAGGTTTTTATTCGTTGCCTGTGGTATCTTTGACAGCTTTGTTTGCAGGTATGGTATTGGCATTACAAAGTTATTCTGGGTTTTCAAGTTTTTCTGCGGAAGGAGCAGTGGCAACAGTTGTTGAAATTGCTATTACACGAGAATTAGGTCCTGTTTTCGCGGGGTTGATGGTTGCGGGAAGGATAGGTGCTACTATGGCGGCTAGTATTGGAACTATGAAAGTAACGGAACAAATTGATGCTTTGAAAACTTTGTCAATGAATCCTTTTAAGTATATCATATCTCCTAGGGTATTAGCAGGAGTTGTGGTTATGCCTTTGTTAGTTTTAATTGCTGATATAATTGGTATTTTTGGTGGATTTATAGTTAGTGTTAACGAACTTGGTTTTAACCCTTATGTTTATATAAAGGATACTTATAATAGTATGCAATGGATAGATGCTGTTGTTGGAATTGCAAAAGGTGCGACATTTGGTGCTATTATAACTTCTATGGGATGTTATTATGGTTATTATACAGAAGGTGGTGCAGATGGTGTTGGAAAGGCTACTACTAATGCTGTGGTGTATTCTTCTATCTTAATTTTGATATTTAATTATATATTAACAGCGGTATTTTTCTAAAATGGAGGATTTGATGATCAATAAAAAAGAAGCAGTAATAGAACTTAAAAATGTTTATAAATCTTTTGGATCTAAGTATGTGTTAAGGGATTTTGATTTGACTATTTATAAAGGTCAGTCCGTTGTTATGTTGGGACAATCAGGAATGGGAAAATCAGTTAGTGTTAGGTTAATGCTTGGCCTTATGGACGTTGATAGTGGTAGTATTAAAATAAATGGAAAAGAAATTACTAATTTTACAGAAGAAAACTTTTATGAAAACAATAGGGGAATAGGAATGCTTTTCCAAAATGGGGCCTTGTTTGATAGTATGTCTGTTTGGGAAAATGTTGCTTTTTCCTTGCTTAATATAGATAAGATGAATCCTGATGTTGCAAGAAAAATTGCAATAGAAAAATTAGCAGATGTAGGGTTGCCTGCAAAAGTTGCAAATATGATGCCTTCGGAATTATCAGGTGGTATGAAAAAAAGGGTCGGATTGGCAAGGGCGATTGCGGATAATCCTAGTATTATATTTTTTGATGAACCTACTACGGGATTGGATCCTATAATGTCTGATGTGATAAATAATTTGATTGTTCGTTGTGTAAAGCAATTAGGTGCTACAGCTCTTACTATTACACATGATATAAATTCTGCGAAAAAAATTGCTGATAGAATAGTAATGCTTTATGAAGGAAAAATCATTTGGGACGGAACCCCAAAAGATTTAGATAATCCTAAAAATGAGTATGTGGAGCATTTTGTAAAGGGAATTTCGTTGTAAATACAATATCTTGTATGGTATAAATTTGTTTCTTTTTTGTTTTAAATAAAAAGGGGTTTGTTTTTTTATTAAATATGTCTTGACAATTATAAACTTAAATGCTATTTTGTCTAATAATTTTAAGGAGTAATTAGTATGTTTAATAAAAGAAAAAAGACAGATATCAATCCAGAAGCCATTTACATAAGGAAAACTGGTTTATTTGCTTCGTTGTTGCGTATGGGATTGTTTTTACTTGGTGTGATGGTTTTGCTTACCATGTTATCCTCTCAACTTAGGATTATTTTTAATTCTAGTAAAATTTTGAATACCTTTATTTTGACGGTGTTTGTATTTGGTATGTTTTTAAATTTTAAAAATACTATAGTTCTTATTAACGATTCTACTTGGATAAATAATTTTTTTGCTGGAAAGGAAGATTCTTCAAAGGCTCCTAAAATAATTTCTCCGGTTGCATTTTTATTAAAAGAACATAGAAAAAGTTATAGACCTTATTTAGAGGCGGGAACTATGAGAACTTTGCTAGATATTGTAGATGCAAGATTGCATGATTCAAAAGAATCTTCTTCTTACTTTTCGGGTGTATTAGTTTTCTTAGGTTTACTGGGAACTTTTTGGGGATTGCTTTTAACTATTGGATCGTTTGGTGATATAGTAAGAAACCTTAATGTTAGTGGTGGTGATATTTTAGGTGTTTTTGAAAGTTTGAAAACAAATATTTCTAGACCTTTGTCAGGTATGGGAACTGCTTTTTCAACATCGTTGTTTGGGTTAGGCTCTTCTTTAGTTTTGGGATTTTTGCAATTACAGGCAACATTGGCACAACATTTCTTTTATAATGAATTAGAGGAAAATATGACTCGTTATACCAGGATTGTTTCTGCAAGTTCATTAGCAGAAGGTGATGGTTCTATTATTACTTATTTACAGGCTATGTTAGAGCAGACTGCTGATAATATAAATATCTTACAAAAAACAGTTATGAAATCTGTTGATACTAATGAAGAAGTTGCAAAAAAGATGGCAATTATGGCAGAGGAAAGTTCAAAACTGGCAAAGCAAATGCAGGAGAAGTTAAAATTGATGGAAAAAATTTCTGTTGCTCCGGAAAAGTTATATCCTGTTTTAAATGATTTGGTAAAAATTTCAAAATCTGGTTTCGGTATGGATGATAAAACTAGAAATCATATTAAAAATATGGATTTGGGACTTTCGGATATGACTGATAAAATTTCATCTGATATAAGGTTGTTGGCAAAAACTATCGCTATGACAGATGGTAAAAATAAAAATGATAAAAAATAAGAGGTGAAGCATGAATAAAATTCAGAAAAAAGTAATAGTTTCAGTTAGAGGTTTTAATTTAGATAGTGGATATTATGTTAAAGTCTTAATGAAAGATGGCTCTTTGTATTTCCTTAATGAATTTATAGAAAATGATGATGAAATTTCTTTTGATAGATTTAAAAATATCCTTCAATCTATGAAATTAAATGATATTTATTTATTAAAGAAAAAATTGTATAATGCATCAATTGCTTTGGACATGATAAATGATGAATTACGAAGAAGACATGCTCCGTTGACAAAGAAAACTTTGGACTTGAAGAATAAATTGTCGGATTCTAATGTGAAAGAAATTAAACTTAATAAAAATTCTGTTATTATAAAAGCATCTAATATTAAGGAGAAGTAGTATGAAATATTTAAATAAATATCCTAAAATACTTTCGGTTGAAAAATCATCTGTGCGTTTTGTTGAGCAAGTTGATAATCCTAAGTATGACAAAGAGTTCGATAGATTAGATGATATGGGAGTTTTTTCTGCTGATGCTATTGTGAAAAAACTTAGTGATATGGATATTTCTCCTACAATGGAAAAGACTTTTGAAAAACCTATGTCTGATATTTCTTTTGTGGATTTATTTTATTCTTTGTATGATATGAAATTGGAAGAATTAAAAGTTTTATCTAGAAATATTTCATCTAATGATACAATAAAAAATTTAGTCGGTTTGGTTATTGCTTCTAGGAGTAAATTTTCAAGGTAGTTGTTAAAATGTCAAGACGTTCTTCTTTTGATACTTCTGCTTCTTTATGGCCATCATTTGTTGATGTGATGAGCAATTTGCTTATATTGATGTTATTTATGGTCATAGTTTTTATGATTTTAAATTTTGTATCTACGGCATCTCATCCTAATGAAAAAGATAAAAAAATTCAGGAACTTCAAAAAATTATTGAAGATAAAAACAAACTTAATCAGGCATTGATAAATAATGTTCGTGGAATAAAAGAAAATATTCAACAACTTCAACAGGAAAACAAGGATAAAGACTCTGATATAGAGGAATTATATCAAGTTTTAGATATGCAGAAAGATGAATCTAAGAAAAAAGATATAAAAAATGAACAATTATCTTCCAGAGTTGCTGAACTAAATATGCTTATATTACAAATGGAAGGTGATATAATAAAAAAGGACAATCAAGTGAAGGCCTTACAAAATAGTGAAGAAAATTTGAAAAATACGGTGTCTAAATTGACGGTGGAAATGCAAAAATTAAATGATGTGTTTGAGGCTACTGATAAATATATATCATGGCAAAAAGTGCAAATAGTAGAGTTAGGTAAAAAACTTAATCGTGCTCTTGCTAATAAAACAGCCGAACTTTTTAAAGTAAGATCTACTTTTTTTGAAGAACTTTCTCAGGCTGTTATGGAAAATAAAAATTTTGTTATGGTAGGGGATAGGTTTGTAATTCCTTCGGAAGTTTTCTTTTCTCAATCTTCTGCGGAATTAGGGGATAAAGGTAAAGAAAAATTAAGGGAAATTGCAAAAATTTTAAAAGATGCAATGGTGGCTTTTCCTGAGGATATAGATTGGATTTTAAGGGTTGATGGGCATACGGATAAAACACCGGTCCTTCCTAATAGTAAGTATAAATCTAATTGGGAATTATCTGTTGCTAGGGCTGTATCAGTTGTTAATTTTTTGATTTCCGAAGGTATTCCTGCAAATAGATTGGCTGCAACCGGTTTTGGTGAATTCCATCCGTTGGTTGAAGGTAATTCGGTAGAAGCACTTAGTAGAAATAGAAGAATAGAATTTAAACTTACTGAAAAATAGGGTTATAATTTTTTCATTAAAATTTTTAAATCTTCCCAGGTTTTCTTTTTGGCTTCTGGATTGTTTAGTAGTTGGGTAAGTGAAAATGTTGGCATTAAATCTATGTCCTTATATTTTTGCCATTGTCCCCTTAATGTAGTAATAGGGATATTTGTTTTTAACAAAGTTTGTGTAGGAAGACTGCCCATAGTTAGTATTATTTGTGGATTTAAAATTTCTATTAATCTTGTTATAAAAGGAATAGAGATTTCCATTTCTTCGTTTGTTGGTGTTCTTCCGCCTGGGGCACGAAAAAAACTTATAGGAAAGGCGAATAAATTGCTTTCAAATGAAACTTTCATTGCAGAAAGAATTTTTTTAAATAATTCACCAGTTTGACCGCTTGGGAAAATACCGGTTTTATCTTCTTCGGAATTAGGCGTGTCTATTATTACTAATAATTTAGGATTTTCTACACCAGTTCCTGTTATGGGATTTGTCGCAAATTTTGCCAATGGATTTAGTTTGAAGTTTTTTATTGCTGTTTGTAATTCGTTTAAGGTGTGTAAATTTTTTACTATATTTTCAGCTTCGGTTTTGGCATTTATAACAGAAAGATTTTCGGAATTTACCTTTTCCGTTTTCATATTATTAGAAGAAAATATCGGAGTTGTTTTTTCAAAAAAGTTGCAAGGTGTTTCTGTATAAGATTCATCTATTCCTGATTCTTCATATAATTTTAAATCATTTATATATTCTATATTTTTATTGTTCATTTTTTACATTAGTATTTATTTCTTCGGTTTTTTGTGTATCAGGATTACATTTAAGTTCATCAAAATTTAATTTTGCGGTTTGTTTTATTTGTTCTTGTATTTCTTCTTTTGAGTTTATTATTTTTGCAAAGGCAGTACAAGCATTATTTTTATTATCTAATTCTTTCATTGATAAACCTAAATATAAAAGGTTGTTATGGAAGTTTGCTCCTTCTGGAAAATCCTTTATATTGGCAGCGAAGTTTATTGCTGCTTCTGTGAAATCCTTTTTGTTAAAATTTTCCATTGCTTTTTCAAAACGTGTTGTTTCGTTTTCATAAGAAATTTCTTCTTTGATTTCTGGTATTAATTCATTGTTATCCTCGCTTTTATCCGGTTTAGTGGTAGAAGGGATAAGTAAAAGGCTATTTTCTTTTGATAATAATGTTTCGGGATCTTTGGTTGCAATTTTAGAATATTTTTCCTTTAACATTGAGATAGTATTTTTTAAGTTTTCTATTTCAATTTTTTGAACTTGGAGTTCATTTGCTATATTTAATTGTTCTTCCTTTATTTCATTTATTTGTAATTTTATATCCTTAAATATAGTAATGGTTTCTGCCTTTGTTTGTTTTTGATTATAGGCATTTTCTTCACTTTGGGAAGTGAGGGAGGTAATAGCAGTTTCAATTCTTTCAAGACTTGAATTTATATTAGTAAGGGCATCTATATTTTGTTTTGTTGGTGTATTAGCATATACATTGATGCTGTTTAGTAATAAAAGTATTGATATGATAATTATTTTGGTATTTTTCATTTAATTATTCCCCCTTTTTATTACTTTGTATTGTAGACTAATTTTTGTTATATATCAATAAAAAAACCTCCCAAGAGGGAGGTTTTTAATCATTTTGGAAATAATTATTTTGCGATGATTGTTACATCACGACGATTTTTAGCATATGCTTCTTCTGTATTTCCTAGAACAGCAGGTTTATCTTTTCCGTATGAAACTGTTGTTATACGTTTTGCAGAAATTCCCTGTGCAATTAAGAATCTTTTTGCAGCATTTGCACGTTTTTCACCAAGAGCTTGGTTATATTTTCTTGTTCCTCTTTCATCACAATTTCCTTCAATTATGATATTTACTTTTGGGAACATTTTTAACCATGCAGCTTGTTTTTTAAGAACTTTTGTTGCTTCTGGTGAAAGATTTGCCTTATCATAAGCAAAGTATACTGTGTTTCCTGCACGTGCGTTCAAGTCTTCTTGAGAACCTGCTACAACACCTTTTATTTCTTCTGAAATAGTTACTTCTGAACCATCATCAACGAATTCTGTTTCTGGTGCTTCGTTATCAGCACATGCTGCAAGAGCAAGTACGCTAACCATAGCTAAAGCTTTAAGTGTTTTTTTCATTTTACTTTCCTTTCGTTTGTTTATTAACTAGTTCATTATCCCATAATTTTGGATAAAAAGCAAGTTTTTTTTATTTTTTTGAACTTATTTCGTCTTTTATTTTGTCAATAAATTCATTTAGTGTTAATTTTACCTGTTCTTCGCTACCTAAACGACGGATAGTTATTGTGTTAGTTGAGGCTTCTTTATCTCCAATTACTGCGATTACAGGAACCTTTGAGGTAGAATATTGTCTTATTTTATAACTGATTTTTTCATTACTTATATCCAATATAGTGGATATATTTTCATTTTTTAATAAATCGTTTACTTTTTTAGCATAGTCTGAGGAACTTTCGGCTATTGTTGCAACTGCAACTTGAATTGGTGAAAGCCATAAAGGAAGTTTGCCTGCAAAGTTTTCTATTAAGATTCCAGTAAATCTTTCAAGACTTCCAAAAAGTGCTCTGTGGAGCATTACTGGACGATGTTTTTCTCCATCTTGTCCTATATAATTCAAGTCAAATCTTTCAGGTAGATTCATATCAACCTGTAATGTGCCACATTGCCAATCGCGACCTATAGCATCTCTTAATACAAATTCTAATTTTGGACCATAAAATGCACCTTCACCCGGGAATATTGTATAAGTGTATCCGTGATGTTCAAGTGCATTTGCAAGAGATTTTTCAAGGAAATCCCAAGTTTCATCAGAACCTATTCTTTTTTCTGGTCTGGTGGATAGTTTTATTTTTACATCTGAGAATCCAAATTCCTTATAAATTTCCATTATAAGTTTTATTACCTTTACACATTCTTCTTCCATTTGTTCAGTGGTACAGAAAATATGAGCATCGTCCTGTGTGAATTCCCTTACTCTTAGTAATCCATGAAGGGCACCTGATGGTTCGTAACGATTTACCTTGCCGAATTCTGCCATACGAATAGGAAGATCCCTATAACTTCTTATTCCTTGTTTAAAAATAAGTACTCCACCTGGGCAATTCATTGGTTTTACGGCAAATTCTGTATCTTCGTCTTGGACTTTTGCGGTATACATATTATGTTTGTATTTGTCCCAATGTCCAGATGTTTCCCAAAGGCATCTATTCATTATTGTTGGAGTAGAAACTTCTATATAACCATTATCTTCTTGTTTTTTTCGCATATAAGAAATTAATTTTTGAAATAAATTCCATCCGTTTGGGTGCCAAAATACCGAGCCAGGGGCAAAATCAGGTTCAAAATGGAATAGGTCCATTGCAACACCTATTTTCCTGTGGTCTCTTTTTTCGGCTTCTTCCTGCATTTTTATATATTTTTCAAGTTCATCTTTTGATGTCCAAGCGGTTGCATAAATTCGTTGAAGCATTTTGTTTTTTACATCACCTCGCCAATATGCACCTGCGACAGAGGTAATTTTGAATGTTCCAATTTCTAGTTTAGAAGTAGATGGTAAGTGAGGTCCACGGCATAAATCGGTGAAATCACCCTGGGTATAAATACTAACTTCGTTTATTCCATCTTTTTCCAAATCGTTTATAAGTTCAATTTTATATGTTTCACCTAATTGAAGAAATAGTTTTTTTGCTTCGGCTGTTGAAATATCCTTTCTAGTTATTGGAAGGTTTCGTTTTATTATTTCTTCCATTTTGGCTTCTATTTTAGGGAAGTCATCAGTTGTAATTTTTGTTTCGCAATCTATATCATAATAAAATCCATTTTCTATTGAGGGACCTATCGCAAATTTTACATTAGGGTATAATTCTTTTATAGCCTGTGCCATTATATGAGCAGCAGAATGTCTTAACAAAGGTAGAGTTTCGCTATCTTTTGAAGTTAGGATTTGTATTGTTCCATCTGTTGTAATTTCCCTTGTTAAATCTATATAATTATCGTTAAATTTGATAAATAATGCATTTTTTGCAAGAGATGTTGATATTCCCTTTGCAATATCTAAACCAGTTATGGGATTATTAAATTCTTTTATATCTCCGTTTGGAAATGTTATCTTAATCATAGTTTTTGCCTTTTATTTTGCTTTGAAATTTATAGATATATTATAAATATTAAAAATTGAAAGGCAAGGGGAATTTTGGTTTAATTTACAATTAGATAAGTCATTATAGTTTTAAATATTTTTGCAGGTATTGTTCCCCCATAACTACTACTGCTCATAGGAGAGTTGTCGTCGTTGCCTATCCATATACCAGTAATGTATTTTGGAGTATATCCTATAAACCATGCATCGCGGTTGTTTTGGCTGGTTCCAGTTTTTCCGTAAATTTGTTCACCTGCTATGTTGGCATTTGCACCGGTACCACCTTCTATAACATTTTTTAACATAGAATTCATGGTATCGGTATCTTGTTTTGAGATAAGTTGTCCTACACCACTACCTTTTCTTTCGTATATTATTTCACCAGTTGGCGTAGTTATTTTATTTATACTATGAGGAATGACCCCGTAACCATTGTTTGCAAAAGTTGCATAGGCAGAGGTTAAATCTAATAATGTCGTTTCCGAAGTTCCAAGAATGATAGAGTAATCGTTGCTTAATTTATCAACTAAACCTAATTTTTGAGCAGTTTTTATTATGTTTTTTAGTCCTATCTTTTTTGCAATTTGAACAGGAACGGTATTTAAAGATTTTTCAAGGGCGGTTGCCATTGAAACATTGCCTAAATACTTATCATCATGATTTCGTGGCGACCAATTTCCAATAGTTGTAATTTCATCTATGAATGTATCGGTTGGTTTTAAACCATGTTCTATTCCTGCAAGATAAACAAATGGTTTAAATATAGAACCTGGTTGTCGTTTCATTTGTGTTACACGATTAAATTGGCTGGTTTTATAGTCGGCACCACCTATTAGTCCTAAAATTTCACCATCAGTATTTAGTATTATAGTTGCAATTTGTGAAAAATTATATTTGTTTCCGTCTGTTTTTAAATAACTTTGGGTTACATTTTCAGCAGTTTTTTGTATCTTATTATCCAATGTGGTATGGATTATTATGTCTGTTTTTATATCTCCAATAAGAGAGTTGAAGTTGTCCATTGTATAATCTATAAAGTATCGTGTTTGATTAAAATTGTTATCCTGTTTTTCGTATTTGTAATTTTTTGCAGTTTCATATTCCATTTCTGTTATGTAATTTTGTTCTTTCATAAGTTTAAGAACTACCTTCATTCTTTCCAAAGATTCATCAGGATTTTTCATAGGATTTAGTCGGGAAGGTGCCTTTAACATACCAGCTAGAATAGCGGCTTCGGCAATATTTATGTCATAGATGGATTTATTAAATAATGTTTCGGCAGCAATAGATATTCCGTATTTTCCGCCTACTAATGAAACTCGGTTTAAATATAAAGATAGGATTTGATTTTTTGTAAATTTATTTTCAAGCCATAATGTAATCATTACCTCTTGTAATTTTCTTTTTAAAGATCGTTCCTTTGATAAAAAGACGTTTTTTGCAAGTTGTTGTGTGATGGTACTTCCTCCTTGGGCTGTTCTGTTGGCTTTTAGGTTACTGTAAATTGCTCTTAGAAGTCCCCTTATATCAACACCGAAATGATTAAAAAATCTTTTGTCTTCGGTTGCGACTACGGCTTGCCATACATGTTTTGGTAGTGTTTCAATATCTACGGTTTCGCCATACATATCATTTATAGATGTTATTTTTTCATCATTTCTATCTAGTATAGTTATACTTGGAGAACGAGTTTTGTTTGTAATGTCATCTATGTTCGGTAAGGTCAGAGCTAAATACACTAAAATAATGGAAAATGCTATTGATGCCCATATCCCAAGGACAAATAGATAATATAGTATTGTTTTAAAGTAAGAATCTTCGTACTTATATCCTTTGATTTTACCTTTGACAGCGGGGCCACAATGATATGCCTTGCATCCTTTGGACAATTTATATTTAAACCGCTGTAATTTCATTGTTTATATTACCTTTAACATTTATTTTGTAGCTTATATGCTGTTAGTGTATTTTTTAGTAGCATTGCGACAGTCATAGGGCCGATACCGCCTGGTACTGGGGTTATATATTTTGCCTTTTTAGAAATAGCCTTAAAATCTGTATCACCAGACCATTTTTTATTTTTTTCATCTCTTATCATCGCAACATCTATTACAATGGCACCTGGTTTTATAAAGTTTCCCTTTATCAAGTTTTGTTTTCCAACCGCAGATATTAAAATATCAGCAGTTTTTGTAATATTTTTTAAATTTCTTGTTTTGGAATGACAGATAGTTATAGTTGCATCATTGTTTAGTAATAATTGAGCCATAGGTTTCCCAACTATGTTTGATCGTCCTATAACAACAGCATGTTTGCCTGCAACTTTTATTTTATATCTTTTTAGTAGTTCCATTATTCCGTAAGGAGTGCATGGTAGTAATTGCGGGGTTCCAATAGATAGAAGACCTTTGTTTTGTATGGTGAAACCATCAACATCCTTTTCTGGGGATATTGAATTTATTACATTAAATTCGTTTATATGTTTTGGTAATGGAAGTTGAACAAGTATTCCATTTACATTTTTATCATTATTTAATTTGTTTATTTGCTCTATCAATTTATTTTCGGTTATAGAGGGTGGTAAATGTATTACTTCTGACTTAATACCAACTTCGGAGGCATATTTGTTTTTATTTTTTACATAAATTAACGAAGATGGATTGTCCCCTATTAAAATTACTTTTAAAGAAGGTTTTTTTTGTAATTTTGCAATTTCTTCCTTTAAACCTTGACGAATCTGGCTTGCTGTTTTTTTCCCATCTAGTATTTTTGCTGTCATTTGTTTCCCTTTTTACTATTGTGGTTAAAGTATAGCAAATTTTCTATTATTTGGGAAGAAAATTTTAATACTTATTTGGGAAGAAAATTTTAATACTTGAAAAAAATAACTTTTGTTATTATCTATATTTATATACTTAATCAAACTATGGGAATTAGATATGTCAAAGAAAGAGAATAAGCAAGATTTTAAAAATAAGCAAAATGCTTGTCAACAAAATCAGGGTAAGGATACGACAGAACATTGTTGTAAGTCTGATACCCATAATAATGGTAAATGTTGTTGTGATAAAAATCAAGGTTGCACAAATCATCAATGTGAGGAGCAGTTGGATACTATTCAAAATCTAAATGCTCAGTTAGATGAATGGAAAAATAAATATCTTCGCGCTTATGCAGATGCAGAAAATGCAAAAAGAATTGCTGAAATTGATGCTAAAAACCTTGTTGATTATAGGATTTCTAATTTCGCGAAGGATATGATTCCGCTGGCTGATAATTTGTCTTTGGCTATTGCTTCTATAAAAGATAGTGTTGATGAAAATGTTTTAATGGGGTTAAAGTCAATAGAGGAAAATTTTATAAATGCCTTGAAAAAAAATGGTATTACTAAAATTGAAACTATTGGTAAAAAATTAAATCCTGCGGAACATAGAGTCGTTTCTCAGATAGAATCTGATGCAGAGCAGGATTCTGTTGTCCAGGAATTTCAGGCTGGATATAAATTAGGCGATAAAGTTATTAGGGAGGCTATGGTTGCAACGGCTAAACCTAAAAAATAGTTATGTATCTGGAAAATTTGCCGAATTTATAGCCAAAATATTTTTTGTATTGAATGGATATAGTGTTGTTGCATCAAGATTTTCAGTGTGTCGTGGAAGTGGTGCAGGAGAGATAGATCTTATTATCAAGCGTTCTAACTATTTGGTATTTGTTGAGGTGAAAAAGCGGAGTAGTATACCTTTGGCTATGGAGGCGATTTTTCAAAATCAAAAAGATAGGATTTATAAATCGGCAGAAGTATTTCTTGCACGGAATCCAAAATATAATAAGTTTGATTGCAGGTTTGATGCTATTTGTTTTAATAAGTTTTATTTTTTCAAGTATATTAAAAATGCCTGGGGGATGTTATAGGAATATAGTATTATTGTAATTTAGAAAACTTTCTATATTTTTTATTTATCAATATAGGAAGTGTAAGATGTTAAAAATTCTTTCATTTATATCGTTTTTATTGTTTTCTTTTGATGCATTGTCATCATCATTTTATTCTGGTGTCGGATTAGGTGATTCAAGTGGAAAAATTGCAAGTTATAAACTTAATGATGAGAAGGCATTTTCTTTTTCTGTTGGTGCAAAATTTGATATTCCATTATTTCCTATACGAAGTGAAATTGAGTATATAAGATTACGGGCAAAAGAAGAAGGACAAAGTGAGGTGTTGAATAAGGGATTTGGTGTAAATACATATGTTTCTATTCCATTGCTTCCTGTTTTGGTTCCTTATGTCGGTTTGGGATTATCTTATATGAGGACTAATTTTGATGATTATGTTAAAGATAAATATTACAAATCAGATTGGGAAATAATTCCGCAATATATGTTTGGATTTGATTTGGATTTACCGACGGTTTTTTTAGCTTCTAGTATAGAATACAGGTATATTAAAAGTAAGTTTGATTTTGATGAAATAGGTAAAAGAAAATCAAAATATCATGTTTTTCTTGTGAAAACTAGGATTAAATTTTAAAAACAGACATTTTTACTTAAATATTGACTAAAAATTAAAATCCTTTATAATATTTTTGTATGAAAATAGTTTCATACATAAGTTAAAGGAGATTTAATATGAATAAAAAGATTTTAGTTGCAAGTTTATTTTCAGCAATGGTTTTGTCTTCTGTAAATGCTAATGCCTTTTATGTTGGTGCAGGTGTCGGAACTTCTAAAACTGAGGTAGATAACACAAAAATAGATAGTGATAGTGCGTTTTCTGTTTATACAGGTTTATCTATTCCTTTGCCTTTGATTCCTATACGTGGTGAAGTTGAATATGCACAATTTTCGTCTTCTGAAAATGGGGTGGGTGATGTAAAAACTTATGGAGTTGCAGCTAATGCTTATGTAGGCTTGCCTCTATTCCCTCTTATAAAACCTTATGTAGGTATGGGATTAGGTTATATGCAACAAAAAGTAGAACTAACAGGAATGTCTTCTGAAAAATCAGATTGGACGGTTGTTCCTCAATATATGATAGGTGTTGACGTAGATCTTCCTCTTATCCCTGTTGCAGGTGGTGTAGAATATAGATATATTGATGCATCATTTGATGGAGATGCAGGTTCCGAATATGATTCAAAAATTCATACAATACTTGTAAAAGGTAGATTAAAATTTTAATACATTGTATGTATGATATGGAAAAAAGCCGTCCTTTGTGGGCGGTTTTTTTGTCTGAAAAAAAACTTGTTATATTTTAGTAATTGTGTTATAATAGTAGCAGTTTTTATAAAAAAGGAGAAAAACATGTCTATATTTAAGTTTTT
>CALXYK010000012.1 GCA_944392955.1 uncultured Alphaproteobacteria bacterium
AACCTTTGTGCAATTTTCACATTGATCTCCCCTTGCATTTTCCGACCCACAATAAGGGCAGGTTCCAACAATATATCTATCAGGCAAAAACATATTATCATCAACAGAAAATACCTGTTCTACTTCTCTTTCTTCTATATAACCATTATCAAACAATTCCTTTGCAATTTGTTGAGTAATTTCTATATTTTCATCCGAAGAAGTCCTGCCAAAATAATCAAACGACAAATTAAATTTTTGATAAATATCCTTATGAATATTATGATACTTAGTTGTATAATCATAAACATCCATACCTTCTTTTTTCGCCCCCAATTCACTAGGTGTTCCATGTTCATCAGTCCCACCAATATAAAGAACATCATTACCAATTAACCTGTTAAATCTAGCAAACACATCACTAGGCAATAAACAGCCTGCCAAATGTCCCAAATGGGGAAGTCCATTTACATAAGGAAGAGCCGAAGTAATAAGAATTTTTTGTTTTTCCATTTTTTCACTCATAAACTTTGATAATTACAAAACAAGATTTTATAAAATAATAGGCAATAATGCAAGAAAATTAAAGTACTACTTAATAATTTCCCTTATTATTGCATCAAGTAAATAAAACCCCTTTACTGACAATCTAATATGATTATTAGAATAAATCAAAAATTTTTCATCCAAAAGTTTTTTTAATTTCACATTATCAACAATATCATTAAAATCACACAAAGAATTTTTCTTAAATTCACATAAATTTATACCACTTTTCTTTCTTAATCCCATAATCAAAAGTTCCCTTGCCCTGCTTTTTTTGGTCAAGGTTTTAATAGGTAAACAACCTCTATCTATATTTAATTTCCAATCAACAATATTTTTAGGATTTTCCACAGCAAATATATGATTACCCTCTAAAATTCTACCAACTGCACCAAGCCCTATCCCTATATAATCTCCACCATTCCAATAATTAAGGTTATGAAAACTTTCAAACCCTTTCTGTGCATAATTAGACACTTCATAATGAGAAAAAGAACTTTTTAAATAACTATTCGTATACTTAAACATTTTCAAGGCAATATCTTCACAAATAGGCTTTAACTTTCCCTTTTTACACAAACTATATAAATATGTTTTAGGCTCTATAATAAGTTGATACAAAGATAAATGTGGCAAAGACAATGCCTTTATTTTTTCAAGGTTATTTTGCCACTTCTCAAAACTTTGATTAGGCAAGGCATATATAAAATCGGCATTTATATTTTTGAAATATTTATTTGCCATATCCAAAATATGAAAAGCATCAAGCGAATTATGAACTCTTCCCAAAAAAGCCAATTCTTCATCATCAAAAGATTGTATTCCAACAGACAGCCTATTAACACCTGCACGAAAAAATTCATAAAGTTTTTTTCCATCCACAGTCTTAGGATTTACTTCTAATGTTATTTCAACATTATCTATAACATCAAATAAATCATAAATTTTTTTTAATATTCTTTCCACCCATACAGGTTTCATCAATGACGGAGTCCCTCCTCCAAAATAAATAGATGGAACAGATCTTTTCCCAAACTTATGAAAATATAAATCTAATTCTTTTAAGTAATAATCTGTCAAATCCTCAATTTCAAAAGGACAAGGAAAACTTAAAAAATCGCAATAATTACATTTTTTTAAACAAAAAGGAAAATGTAAATAAATACTAAACTTTTTCATCTTCTAATTGAGAAACAGGTGCAATATTAGAAACAAATTTTTCATCCACTTCTATTTCAAAAACATCATCAGATTTCTGAGTATCAATAGTTTCAGTCAGTATTTTTTCTTCTACCACAACAGTTTCTTCTTTTTCATTAGTTGTTTTATTAACAGAGGATTTTTCCGAGCGTTTTTTATTCAAAGAGTTTTTCCACTCCTCCAAAAATTCTAAAAATTTTGATGTCGCAATAGCCCTATGACTAATCAGATTTTTTTCCTCCGAAGTCATTTCTGCAAATGTCCTACCAAAAGAATTAGGAACAAAGATTGAATCATAACCAAAACCATTCTCCCCTCTCGGAGGGAAAATCGTAAATCCATAACATGTTCCTTCAAAACAAATAGTTTTTTCATTTTTTCTTGCAAATGCAATAACAGAAACAAACTTTGCATCACTACATTTACCATTTAAACGTTTTCTGATTTCTTCAAAGGCACTTTGATATCCGCCAACTTCTTCTGCAAACCTTGCTGAAAATACCCCTGGAAAACAATCTAATTCTTTAATACAAAAACCACTATCATCAGCAAAGGTAGAAAGCCCTGTCATTTCACAAATTGCTTCCGCCTTTATTTTGGCATTATCAGAAAAAGTTTTACCACTTTCTTCTATCTCAACATCTTTTTTCAAAAGTTTTTGATAAGGTATAACCTTAATATCAAAAGGCTTTAAAATTTCTTGAAATTCTTTTATCTTATTTTCATTACTAGAAGCAATCACAACCTTATACATAGTTTACTATCCTTCTGTTGTTCCATCATAAAAATTACCAAATTTAAAGTATTCACCAATAAATGCAACATCAACGGTTCCTGTTGGGCCATGACGTTGCTTAGCAATTATAATTTCCGCCTTATTTTTAACTCTGTCATATTTTTTCTGTTTATCAATATAGGCTTGATTCATTTCCCCATCTTTTGTATCGGATAAAACCTTTCTTAATTCTTTATCTAAGTAATATGCTTCACGATAAACAAACATAACACAATCAGCATCTTGCTCAATAGATCCAGATTCTCTAAGATCTGATAATTGAGGCCTTTTATCATCGGTCCTTTGTTCCACCAATCGTGAAAGCTGAGACAATGCAATAACAGGCACATCTAATTCCTTTGCTAAAATCTTCAAACCTCTGGTCATTTCGGAAATTTCCTGAACACGATTATCCGATTTTTTAGAACCAGAAGGACTTAACAACTGAACATAATCAATAACAATCAAAGCCAACTTGCCTTCTTTTCTTTTTAACCTTCTTGCCCTAGTTCTAATAGCAGAAACTGAGATATCAGGAGTATCATCAATATAAATAGGTAAATCACTTAACACCCTTTGAAACTCTACTAATTTATTAAAATCTTCATCTGATATACTTCCATTTCTGATACTATTACCATTTACTTCCGCAGAAAAAGATAAAATTCTGGATGCTAATTGATCAGCCGACATTTCAAGGGAAAAGAATAAAACAGGTCCCTGTAATTTTTCTGGTCCTCTGTGATTGAATACCTCATTTGCAACATTAAAGGCAAGATTTAAAGCAAAAGCAGTTTTTCCCATACCAGGACGCCCCGCAATAATTAACAAGTCCGAAGGATGCAATCCTCCAAGTTGTTTATCCAAAGTATTTATACCTGTTGAAATTCCAGAAATAGAACCATCTGCCCTATATGCACTTTCAATTACTTGCATAGAAGATTTCAAAGTATTTTCCAATGAAACAGGTCCTGTTTCCGTATAACCAGATTCTGCTAAATTATATAGTTCTGATTCTGCCTTTTCTATCTGATTTTTAACAGGTATATCGGAATCTTCATCCCCACCAAAAGCGGTATTTACAATATCCGTTCCTAAATCTATTAAATCTCGTTTTAAAGCACACTCATAAACTAAATGTGCATAATCATAAACATTTACAATGGAAACCGCCGAACTAGCCAATTGTGTTAGATAGTTTATACCACCTGCCATATCAAGTGTGCCATTATTTTCTAAGTACTTTTTCAAAGTAATAGTATCCGCCAAATGGCCTTTTTCAATCAAATCAACACAGGCTTGATATATCTTTTGATGCATGATTTCTGTAAAATGTTCAGCCCTTAAAAACTCAGATATCCTTTCTAATGCCTTGTTATTTGAAATAATCGCAGATAATACAGCCTGTTCTGCCTCTATACTTGCAGGCGGATTACGAAGAAAATCTCCACTAAGATTTTTTTTAGTTTTTTCCACTTAAAACTCCAACGATTCTATATTAAAACAACTAAATAATATAAACAAATAGCATAAATTGCAAGAAACAAATCCAATAATAATTATTCCGGAATACCAAACGAAAGTTTTTTATCAGGATCAAGTGCATTTGCACCAAAACTTCCTATTATTTTATCATAACTATTTTCTTGTTGATTCAACTTAAAATCATAGATACCAACAACCTTGTCATACTCACTAAACACTTCATCCACACCTGAAACATTTCCGGTATGTTCTCCTGTCTTTATTGGATACAAATCCACTTTACCACTACTTCCTGTATAATTACCATCTACCTTTACTTGCCAAGTTTTTCCAAAAACATAGCCTGGCATTTCTATTTCTATATCTTCCAAATCATCAAACAATAACTTCAAATTTCCATCTAAACTATAATCATTAGCACCCTTACCTCCATTCACTGACAAGGTCAAAGAAACATCTCCTACCAAATCCTTTGACACCTTTGCGCTTCCATTTTCATAAGAGGTTTTAACGGCCAAAGTCTTTCCTTTAAACTCAAAATTTTTACCCATATTAGTATCAATATCATAATTTGTATTTAAAATTCCCTCATCTTTATCTGCCGAAGAATATATCATAGCATTTGCAGAACCAGGTTCTATTTGAAGTTTTCCATCTACTGATACTAACTTTGTCATCATTCCAAAATCAGCATAATCAAAATCCAAATTATCTTTAAAGTCCATATTTTTTACACCCAAAGTCAACTGATATAAATCTTCACTATCGGGAGAAGTGAACAACATTTTTATCATATTATTTGAATCTTTTTTAAACTCCGAAGAAGAAAATTTTATCACACTATTATTTGCTTCCTTAAAAAAAGTCACAACATTTTTGTTGTTATCAAACATAAAATCTGGAATTTCAAAATTACTATCAACTTCATGACGTTTAGAAGTAGAAGAATAAACTTTTGTGTTAAGAAGTGATGATAAATCGGTAACAACATCCACATTATCAAAAGGCTTATCAGCACCA
>CALXYK010000013.1 GCA_944392955.1 uncultured Alphaproteobacteria bacterium
ACATGGGGTACAGCTCTTTGTTCCACCTTCGGAATATTCACCACCTGAGCATGGAACTACGGAGACATTTCCGCTTTTTTCTACCACACATTTAGAGCCAACAGGACAAGGAAGACAGGAATCAACACTTGTCGCACCGGTTGTTGTTGAGTAATGTCCAGATGGGCATAATATTTTGTTTGAAGCACCAGGGCAGTAATAGTCTTCAGGGCATTCAAGGCATGATTGTTGTCCCAATTTATTACTTCCTTCGGAGTAAGTGCCTGCTGGACAACCTACGCATTTATATAATTTTATAGCAAAGGCATTGCTGGAAATTGTTGTTGTCAATATAACAGGCAACAAGATAGATATTTTCTTAATTTTTTCCTCCTATAACTTATAATAAAATACCAGTTCCCGCTCATAAAACGGAGGTTTTTTTGAACTATGAATTTAAGTGAAAAATTAAAGATTCAAGTTTAAAGAATTTATTGACTTTTATAGGAAAAAATCCTAAAATGAGATTGTATATAATCTAGACCTCCGTTTAAAATATCCTTTGGGTTTTTCTCTATAATCCTCATAAAATGTCATTTTTAATAGAGTATTAAATTAACTTATAGGAGAAACTGATGATTTATGGATATATTCGTGTTAGCACAGATCAACAAAATATTGAAAATCAAAAACATGAAATTACGGAATTTGTAAAAAGTCAAAATATTACTATTGATAAATGGGTAGATGAGGTAATTTCATCTAGAAAACAACTTAAAGAAAGAAAACTTGGGAAACTTTTGACTCATCTTAAAAAGGGAGATGTTTTAATTGCTTCGGAACTTTCTAGATTAGGGAGAAACCTTTTGGAAGTTATGGGTATTTTACAAAGTTGTTTAGAAAGAGAGTGTCAAATTTGGACATTAAAAGAAAACTATCGGTTGGGGGCTGATATTCAATCAAAAGTGTTGGCTTTTGCTTTTTCTTTAGCTGCGGAAATAGAAAGAAAACTTATTTCAGAAAGGACTAAAAATGCTTTACAACGATTGAAAAATGAAGGTAGGCATCTTGGTAGGCCAATTGGATTTAGATATAGAAAGTTAGATGGGAAAAAGGACAAAATTGAGAAATTGCTTTCTCAGAATATCTCAAAAGTAAAAATTGCAAAGTTGTTTAAATGCTCATCTTCTACATTGAATAGGTATATAAAAGAGAATTTGTAAAAGTATATAGATAAAAATATAGATTTTCATCTATTGTTTGGGTTTATATTCCATGTCTATTAAAATTTTTACGGTGTTACATAATAAGTTAATACTCCATTTTAATATTAAAATTCCTCCTAATAAACCTATTACAGAATCAATATAAGTCAGATTATAGAATTTTCCCAAGTATAGTCCTGCAATTGCAAAAATAGAAGTTAGTATATCTGCAAGTATGTGGTAATATGCTGCTAAAAAATTAAAATCTTTAATATTTTTTGTTTTCTTTTTGAAAGGATTTTCCATAATTATTATACATGTTGTATTTATTAACAATCCTAATAAACTAATTAGTATAGCTTCATCAAATTTGATTTGTATTGGGTTGGACAGTCTTTTGTAGCTTTCTATTATTACAGCAAATCCACTTAATCCCAATAGTAGTGCTGATGTGTATGCTCCTAATGTTTCTATTTTATTGGTCCCGTATGGGAAATAATTAGAATTTTTAAATTTTATGACTATGAGGTATGTTAAATATGTTATTGTTAATGAAAATGCATGGGAACCCATGTGATAACCATCGGCAAGTAGACCCATGGAATTTGTGCTGTATCCATACATTATTTCTCCTATCATAGTTGAGATAGTTAATAATATAATTGTTAATATCTTGTTGCTTTTTTCTTTTAATGTTTTGTTTTTGTTATACATTTTTTCCTCTTTTTTGTAATTTTTATTGATTTTTTTATTTTAAAGTCTATAGTTGATATAGAGTCAATAGGTTTGTAGAAATTTTATTATGTTTATGAAAATAGGTGAGTTGTCCCGGAAAACGGGATGTAAAATTGTTACTATACGGTATTATGAAAAGTTAAATTTAATTAATGCAGATAGTAGGACTTCCTCTAATTATAGGGTGTATACTAGAAAAGAACAGAAAAAATTAGAATTTATTCTTAATTGTCGTAAGCATGGGTTAAGTATATGTAAAATAAAGCAATTATTAGATTATATAAAGGATAATACTAAAAATTGTGATGTTGTTGATAAATTAATTGCTAATCATTTAAAAAATATTGATAAGCAAATTGCTTCTTTAAATAAACTTAAACTTGATCTACAAAAAGTTGTGTCTAGTTGTGGTAGTAAAAAATCTTTATCTCAATGTAAAGTGTTAAAGCATTTATCTGATTGTGTTGAATTTAAATAATCTATCTTTTGATTAGTATCCATATTTTAATGAATTATTGAATAGGGATATTGTAATTTTTCCTTGCAATTTAAAAAGATTTTTTATACAATACCGCGTATGTGATTTTAAATCAGGGGATTCCTGATGGACAATCCTTTGAAAACTTTATTAATATAAACTTAAAAGGAGCTAATTATGGCAAAAGAAACATACGTAAGAAATAAGCCTCATGTTAACATTGGTACAATCGGCCATGTTGACCATGGTAAAACAACTACTACTGCTGCTATTACAAAGTTCTTTGGTGAATTTAAAGCATACGATCAAATTGATGCTGCACCAGAAGAAAAAGCACGTGGTATTACTATTAACACTGCTCATGTTGAATATGAAACAGAGACAAGACACTATGCTCACGTTGACTGTCCAGGGCATGCCGATTATGTTAAAAACATGATTACTGGTGCTGCTCAGATGGATGGTGCTATATTGGTTGTGTCTGCTGCTGATGGTCCTATGCCTCAGACTCGTGAACACATACTTCTTGCTCGTCAAGTTGGTGTTCCAGCTATCGTTGTTTTCTTAAACAAATGTGATATGGTTGATGATCCAGAAATGTTAGAACTTGTAGAAATGGAAGTTCGTGATCTTTTGAATAAGTATGGTTTCCCTGGTGATACAACTCCGATTATTCGTGGTTCTTCACTTTGTGCATTGGAAGATAGAAATCCAGAACTTGGGGAAAATGCAATCCGTGCTTTGATGAAAGCAGTTGATGAATTTATACCTACACCTGCTCGTCCTCTTGATAAGGACTTCTTAATGCCAATTGAAGATGTTTTCTCAATTTCTGGTCGTGGAACTGTTGTTACAGGTCGTGTTGAGACAGGTATCGTAAAAGTTGGTGATGAAGTTGAAATAGTTGGTATTCGTCCAACTCAAAAAACAACTGTTACTGGTGTTGAAATGTTCAGAAAACTTCTTAACGAAGGTGAAGCTGGTGATAATATTGGTGTTCTTCTTCGTGGAACAAAGAAAGAAGAAGTTGAACGTGGTCAAGTTCTTGCAAAACCAGGTTCAGTAACACCTCATAAGAAATTTGAATGTGAATGCTATATTTTGACTAAAGATGAAGGTGGTAGACACACTGCTTTCTTGTCAAATTATCGTCCTCAATTCTATTTCAGAACTACCGATGTGACAGGTGCAGTTATTCTTCCTGATGATGTGAAGATGGTTATGCCTGGTGATAACGTAAAGATGACCGTTGAACTTATTACTCCAGTTGCTATGACTGAAGGTCTTCGTTTCGCTATCCGTGAAGGTGGTAGAACTGTTGGTGCTGGTGTTGTTTCAAAAATTATTGAATAATATCAGTATAGACTTTTTAAAAACCTCTCTGTTTAGAGAGGTTTTTTTATATTGAAAAAATTTCTTAGAATTATTTAAAATCTTAAATTCTTTACAGATAAAGAATCTTATTTTTTATTTTGTTCTATTAAAGTTTGCATTATTCGCATAGTGTCTTCGGGACCTTTTACAGAATATATAGTTCCTCCTAAATCCACTACTTCATGAGCGATTGCATTATCATTTCCGTTTGTATATATTCTGTCTCCGAAATATGATATATCATAATCTTTGTAATAAGTTGCAACTTGGGCCTTATCACATCCCTTTTTAACTATATCAACAGAGATTTGTCCGCCCAATGTCATATTATATTCAGGGTATTTTTCTTTTAGATAATTTATAACCCATTTCCTTTGACCATTACGATTATCCCATTCCATATATTCAGCACGATCTTCCATAGAAGGTTCTCCTATTTCTGGACGACCTAACATAGTGAAATTTATTGCACAATTATTATTTATTTCGTGATGTCGTGGGAATGATTTATGGTATTTTATAGGGCAATTTTCCATAATATCTTCTAAAACATTTTTAAACATGTTAAAATCTATTGTATTATGTGAATTTCGGATTTCTTTTCCCTGTTTATACAAGGCATTTCCCATACAACACCAAAATTCAACGTTTGGATGATTTAATACCTCCTCTGGCATTTGTTCCATCATATCTTTGTATGGGGAACCAGTACATACACAGAATTTGAAATTATCAGCAAATTTTACAAGAGTTTCTGCCATTTCGCCGACAATTTTTTTTCTTGCTACTGTTAATGTTCCATCGTTATCTGATAAAAAGACTTTTTCTTTCATTTAATACTCCTAATTTTGATTTTTTGATATTATATTCTTAACTTTTAAAAATAAAAGCAAAAAATTTTATTTTTGTAAGATAGAGTGATAATTATAATTTTTAGTTTATAATGAAATTATAGGTTTTAATAAAAATTTTTTTTGTGTGAAGGTATGAATAAACTACTCTATAAAATCAAAAAAGAATACATTATTCATATTTTTTATTAGACTGAAATCTTTTAATATGAGCAACAATTTTTTAATTTTAGGAAGTAAAATTTCCTCATTAAATTCTGTTGGCAAATATGTTTGTTTTACAATGCTATTCGTAAAAGTAGTATTATCAAAATGTTTATAGTTTTTATCCATATTTTTATATGTTAAATTAGAACAACCAACTGTATCGGATGCCTCTGTGTTGGTTAAAATTGCTTCCTTTATTTCCCAAGTGTTATTTTCTTTATTGTACATAAACAACTGACAAACAGCATCTACACCCCAATTATCCTGTTTTTGTTTTTGACATTGTTCTTTTGTTACAGAAACTTGATACTTTTGAAACAATTCTGACAATCCTTTTTCTGAACAATCCAAAGTAGAATGTATTTTATGGTCAATTGTATCAAAAGGCAAAAGCTGTAATACTGTTCTATATACATTTTTATTTTTATCAATCCAAATACTTCCTTGATGAGCATTACCTTCAAAATAATTGTTATTTTTTATTCCATCAATATAGATATTTTCTGGATACTTTATAAATTTATCATCTATATAAATGTAAAAATTCTCAGCTGGATTATGTTTATTTATCAAAATATCTTTAATTTTTCCATTGATAGTTAAAAACTTCTTTTCTCCAAGATAAAATTCAAAAAAATTTTCTTCAGGTTGTGTTATAAGCAAATATTTTTCCGAATTTCTATTTATGCAAATTATTGTTATTGTAAGAGCAATAGTCATTAAAATAATGAAAACCTTTTTCATAATAACACCTTTTCTTATTTTAAATTACATAAATATTATATTTCATTTTACAGA
>CALXYK010000014.1 GCA_944392955.1 uncultured Alphaproteobacteria bacterium
TGAAATACAAACATCTCTATTTATTTTATAAGCCATTTTAAACTCCTTTTTTCTTTTGACTACAAAACTTTCATAAGTATCACAAAAAATTTTGTATTTTTCAAGTTTTTTTTCCTATTATCTATCCCTTGATATAATTCTTAACATTGCCATAAAACTATTTAAGAAGGATAAATACAAACTTACAGCACAAAATACTGCATATTTATCAGCAAGTTCACCCCTATTACCGATTTGATAATAGATATTTCTGATTTGTTGTACTTCAAATGCAACTAATCCTGTAAATATTATAACAGTTAAGTATGAGAACCAAATTCCTACCCCACCAAAAAATAGGCTAAAAATAGAAACTAAAACTAATCCCCAAACTCCCATCGTTACAATAGCACCCAATTTAAGCAAATCTCTATTGGTTAATAAACCATATAAAGACACGCTTCCGAATAAAATTCCTGTTATTAAAAAGGCCTGGAAAGCATTTGAAACACCTGCAAAAAATACAAGTAAGGAAACAGAAGCACCTTCTAAGGCTGCTATGGAAAACAAACCTATCTTTGATCCTTTTGATGTGATAGTTCTACTAAAACTCATATACATTGAAATAAAAAGTGGAGAGATTACCACCAAAAAACCAAGCAAAGAATATCCTACTCCGGTATCGGTAATACGGAAAAAATGTCTAAGGAAACCAGTTCTTAACATAAAATATGTTACCAATGCTGTTAAACCAAGACTTAACATCATATAATTAAAAACCTTGCGGGTATAGGCTTTTAAACCTTCATCCCCTACAACCTTTGCATTGTTAAGTTCTGCGTAGTTAATGTTA
Source organism: uncultured Alphaproteobacteria bacterium (assembly GCA_944392955.1). Lineage (GTDB taxonomy): Bacteria > Pseudomonadota > Alphaproteobacteria > Rs-D84 > CACZYB01 > CACZYB01. The sequence continues at coordinate 833 of CALXYK010000014.1, forward strand.
TTTGTTGTCATTATTTACTCCTTGTTTTTTGTTATAGTTAACATTTTATATATAAGAAAATTTTTATTATAAATCAAGCATAAAAGTCTAACATATTGAAAAGAGTCTTTTTTTTAAAGTTTAGGTAAAATATTTCCAAAAATTCTTATTTTATACTTTTTTTCAGTGAAATTTTGTGATATAATATGTACCTAAGAGAGAATGAGGAAGGGAATGACTAATAAATTAGAAGTCAATACTATTATTTTAGGTGATTGCATACAAGAATTAAAAAAAATACCATCAAACTCTGTGGATATGGTTTTTGCAGATCCTCCTTATAACTTACAACTTAATAATAGGTTGGTAAGGCCTGATAATACTACCGTGGACGCTGTTGATGATTATTGGGATAAGTTTGAGAGTATGAGTGCCTATGATGATTTCTCTTTTAAATGGCTTAATGAAGTAAAACGGGTTATGAAAGATGATGCTACTATTTGGGTGATTGGATCTTATCATAACATTTTCAGAGTTGGAACCGTTTTGCAAAACCTTGGGTTTTGGATTTTAAATGATATTGTATGGGTTAAAAATAATCCTATGCCTAATTTTAAGGGGACAAGGTTTACTAATGCTCATGAAACTCTTATTTGGGCTTCTAAATCTTCTAAATCAAAATATACTTTCAATTACGAAGCGATGAAAGCATTAAACGATGGACTTCAAATGCGTTCTGATTGGAATTTGCCTATTTGCACAGGTAATGAAAGAGTAAAAGATGAAAATGGAGAAAAACTTCATTCCACTCAGAAACCTGAATCTTTATTACATCGTGTTATTTTATCTTCTTCTAATGTCGGTGATGTGATTTTAGATCCTTTCTTTGGAAGTGGAACTACCGGTGCCGTTGCAAAAAAATTAGGTCGTAACTTTATTGGTATAGAACAAGATAAAAAATATGTAGATGGTGCGAAAAAACGAATTGATGCAGTAAAGAAAGGAAGTGTCATTGAAACAACTGAAAAGAAAAAACTTGTTCGTGTACCTTTTGGAAATTTAATAGAATATGGAATTTTGAATCCTGGTGATGTTTTAACTGATGAAAAAGGAAAGTTTAAAGCAAAAATACTTGCTGATGGAAGTATAAAGTCTAACAATATACATGGATCTATACACCAAGTTGCCGCACAACTACAAAACTTTCCGTCATGTAATGGTTGGAAGTTTTGGTATGTAGATAACAAAGATAAAAAGTTAATAGATGATTTAAGACAAAATTTCATTAGCAAAATGAATTTGCAATAAATCTTTATTTACTCTTTATTATTATAACAAACAGATCCCTTTGTATCACAAACACGAATTAGTGGATATTTTGAAGTGTCGCCTTTCTTTTGGTAATGCCACCATTCGTTTTTTATACTTCTTAACCCTGCTTGTTCCATAAGACTTTTTAATAATGCCCTATTATCGCATTTATACTGCTCTTCTGGTTTACATTTATAACTATGTGATGAAGCCTCAACAAAATGATCCATTCCTGTTGCAAATTCCAATTTTTTACCATTCATATCTGCAAGACCTATATCAACTGCTAATCCTTTTGAATGAAGGGATCCACTTTTGTTTGGATTTGCTAAAAACTTTGGATTTGGGTTTAGGTTCCACATATAAATCTGTGCTTCGTGTGGACGAAAACAATCAAACATTACAGCCTTTAAATTATGTTTTTTTAATAAACCTTCTAATGCTAACATATTTGCGTAAATATCCTTGTGCACATAACATTCTGTGATTCCAAATTTATCATAAAAAGGATGTTTTAAAAAATTATCAGCCTTGTTATACGACAAATCATTTATAAAATATGGACTGGAAAGTTTTTTTAATGGGAAATTACTTTCAAAAAAATCCTTGGAAACCTTTTGTTCTGGATTATCATTAGATGATTTGGAATTTTTCATACTAAGTCCATAAAATATGAACACAAATACTATAAATGATAAAATAAATGTTTTTTTCATTATATTTTCCTATTGTTTATCTATAAAAAAAAGAATATAATATCATAGATAAAAAAACAAGAAAAATATAAAAGGAGATAAAAATGCAAATACTTTTCTGTGATGTTGATGAAATAACAAAAAAATATCTTGAAAACCATCCTGCACCTGATGGGGTGGAATATGTTTTATTTGAAAAAAGCCTTAATGATATGGGGGATGACGAACTACAAAAATATTATGATTCAGTAGATATTATATCTACATTCGTTTATTCACGATTAACCGCAGAAGTATTAAGTAAATTTAAAAAACTTAAACTGATTTCTACCCGTTCAACTGGATATAATAATGTTGATCTTGATTATTGTAAACAACACAATGTAAAAGTTATAAATGTTGTTGGATATGGGGAAATAACTGTTGCTGAATTTGCAATAGGTGTTTTATTAAATCTAACAAGGAAAATTAGAACTTCTCAAAGAAAACTTAAACATGGAATTGTTAATGTTGATGAAGATATTGGTGTTGATTTATTTGGTAAAACAGTTGGTGTAATAGGAACTGGTGCTATTGGTAGACATTTTGCAAGATTGGCAAAATCTTTTGGTTGTAAAGTTCTTGCCTATGATTTATATCCTAATCAAACATTGATTGACGAAGGTGTTTGCGAATATACTGATTTGGAAAATATTTATGCAAAATCTGATATAATAAGTTTGCATTGTCCTGCAACAAAAGAAAATTATCATATGATAAATAAAGATACTATCGCAAAAATGAAAGATGGTGTATATATTATAAATACTGCAAGAGGTGATTTGATTGATACCATTGCATTATACAATGCCCTTGTATCAAATAAAGTTGCAGGTGCAGGTCTTGATGTGCTTGAATACGAAGATATAATGTTAAAAAATAATGTTGAAACTGCGGTTGAAAAAGATAAAGAATTTATATTATATTCTCTTGTAAATCAAAAAATGCTTCAATTGGAAAATGCAATTATTACTCCTCATATTGGATTTAATTCTGTTGATGCAGTAATAAGAATTTTGGATACAAGCATGAATAATGTAAATTTATTTATTCAAGGCAAAGAAGCAAAATACATTGTATAATATATAATCTTTTGAATATAAAAAATCCTACACAAAGTAGGATTTTTTTTATAACTTTTTATTTGGATTTATTCTACCTCTACCCCTTCGTTTATTTTTCTTCCACTTGGCTATTTCATCTTCTACAATATCTTCCATTTCTATTGCATTTTTTTCTGAAATCTCAGAAAGTTCATTTTTCAATTTTCTGACTTTCCTTCTTAACATTGCTAAGCGTAAAGGTGAACTATTCATATCTATTGAATCTATTTCTGAATTTAGTTTATCTAACTCATCTTTTTTAATTGAAAGTATGACAGATTTTGCATCTATTTTAGCTGTACCAAAGTTTTTATTTAGTTTTTCAGATAATTTTCTTTCCTGATATAATTTTTCTAATTTATCCTTTCTTGCCTTTATATCACCTGCAATTTCACCTTCCATTTTATTAAACAAAGTTTTGTTTTCTGCTTTTTGTATAGTTCTTCCTTTTTCAACATGTTCTTTTAAATCCTTTTTAGTTTTTCGTGGAAGTTTATTTATTTGCTTTAACAACTTTTCCTTCATATATTCTTCCTTCATAACTTCCATAGGTGTTGAAGCTGTTGATGTAGTATCTTTTGTTGTTAGAGGGAATAATATTTTTAAATCCTTTTGTATTACATCAGAAATACGTGAGATGGTTTCATCTGTATATATATTATCCATTTCCTTAGGAGTTGTCGTTAATAAAATATCTTCTATTTTTTCTTTTTCGGTTAAAGGAAGTTCCTTATACTCCTTATAGTGAGATAATTTTTCAGATACAAATTCATGTTCTTGTTTCTTTAAATCTGAGATTTGATAATTTAATTCTACTTGCTCAATTGGTTGTGGACCATTATCAAACATAGAAGAAGCAATTTCTTTTTCGTGATTTTTATTTGCAATATATTCTTCTTTTGTTTGTGGACCAATAGGTGTTTTAGAAGTATCTTCTTTTTGTTTTTCATATTCTTGGACTAAAAATTCTGGTGGAAGATCTGATACATCCTTTGCATCATTATTTTGAGGTTCTTTTAACTTATTTAAATTTTTCTTAACTTCATCAAGTTTATTATATAAATTAACTTCTCTTTGTGCACCATTTTTAATATAGTTAATAGTGCTCATTGTAATTTTTTTAAGACCTTTGAATATATTATCATTTTTCAATCCACTATATATAGAATCTGAAAAACTATCGGCCATAGAGATGCTTTCTCCTAATAACATCCATGATACAAGAGTTGCAAACAATATTGCTATAAATAATCCCATATTATTTAAAAATAAATTCAAAGTTCCAAGTGCATTGTCATTCAACCCCGTCCATTGAACTAAATTTTGTCCTAGGGTTTGTTTTTTATTTAGGTAATCAAATAAAGAGGATACAGAATATTGGGTATCAAATGTATTAGTTAGTAATTCTGTTAATAGAAATACTGATATACTTATAGATACGGCTAAAAAAGCCAATCTTACTGCACATCTTAAAATTCCCCAAAATAACTTCTCGGACAATTTGCTTCGTAAATTCACCATATCACTACTTGAAAAAGCCCAGGAGCCTATTGTTATAGGCATCATGACTCCGACCATAGCAAGTTGAATTATTATATCTATTATCAATGTAATATATGTAAATGCGACATATAGAAATGGTAGTGCTATGCCAACTCCTAAAACTACAACTAAAAAGTTCATAGCCCATCCAAACCATAAAAACCCCTGGAATAAAAAGATTGCAATGTTAACTGCCCAAAATGCTATAACATTTGGGATAAACGAAGTAAGGTTTTGTAGTTTTTCAGTTCCTAAACTTATTGCCCTGTTTTCTGCGATGCCTAATAGTCCAGTAGTTGCAATTTTGAACCCCAAATTTATTCCTGTATTATATGTATTGGAATATTCCCGTGTTATACATATTAAATTTTTAATAGTATTTGTATTAGTTTCATCTTCTGGATTGATAGAGTTAGCCCGAAGCATTTGTGATATATTTTCTGATAATTGTATATCATCACAATTAAATTTTGGTAGTGTATTTTCTGATAAATTAGAAAGTTTATTTTCAGTTTGCATCACACTATTTTCATTTCTGGTTTCTATCAAAATCCATTTTGCAAAACCAGAACCAAGATTCATTATTGGATCTATTGTATAATGAAATATCTCATTTGCAGGAACTTTTGACAACATAGTTAATACGAAAAGTATTGTAAATAATTTAACAAAAATTCCCTTTAATAATTCATAAACATCACCTTCCTGCTTTTTTATAACATTGTTCCAAATAAGCCATAAAAACCAAACTCCTAAACCAACTAATACAAGAGTATAACTGATAGAACTTAATATATCATACATTTTATATACAAAATTAAATGTATAGGTATATATCCCTTCTACTAAATTACATTCCCAACATTCGCTACCATCTCTTATTGTAGAGGTGATAGTGTTATCAACCCCTGCATTTCTTATTTCCTGAGCATAAAGAGGAAATGCAAAGGTAAAACAAAACAACAATGTAAATAGTATTCTTTTCATTATGAAATATCCTTTGCCTCATTTTTAGTTTTATTTTCGTCCTTGGCCAATTCCTCGTCCATTAACTTTTTTATTTTTTTATCTTCTAAGAATTTATATTGTTCTCTTTTTACCGTAGATGTTGTCCATTTCCAAAAACTTGTTAGTAATGACTTTCCGTATTTACCAACTTCAAACATATAACCACTTATTAACTTGGAATATGTTTTAACATTTCCCATAATCATAAGGGATAAAAGTCCAAATGTAAACATTGGAAGAAAGCTTCCGCCCGGATTACTTATACTTGGGATTTTAAAATCTATACCTATTCTTGCTAAACAAGTTTGTATTTGTGAAACGTTTCCACCCGCAGAATTGAAACATGCCCTGAAACCTTCGTTCTTCATAATATTAGCAGTCTGACTTGACACCATATCTGTATAAATAAAATCAGGGAATAAATATGTAAAGTTATCAAGAGGACCAGGATAATACATATCTGCGATATAAACAAAAGATGAGTATAATATGCCTAAAAATATGCTATACATTATAATATAAAAACTCATACCGAACAAAGAACTAATCCCTTTTGATGAAAAACTTTTAGTCCTGTCGTATGCATATCCACCTATCATCAATGGTATAAAAGATATTAAAATACCCATAGTGAACACTATATCTATTAACATAAATGGTATTGTTAAATACATTAAAAAGAAAATTGCAACTATGGCCATGCCGGCAACTATATCAGGTAAGTATTTTGCATTACCCATTGGATTTTCCATAAAGTTTCGCCATGACATTCCTATCATATTAGAACCTGCTGTCATAGAACTTAGAAAAACAGTATTAACAGAATTCATTAAACATAACATATCATTTTTTAATTCTTCTGTAATAATACCACCTACTTCGCTTTTGGGATAATATAACTTATCACATACATTCACCTTTAATGTTTCTGTCCCTATACCTATACCCATTTTTAAAATAGGGACTGCTGTATTTTCAAAAATGGTATTCGCCATATTTGTTATGTATTGTTCATTTTTATTTTTATCAGTGGTGGAAAATAAGGCACCCCCAATTACTCCTATAACTATAACTTTTTTTGCAATATCACGAAGCATTGAAGATACATCTGATTTTTGATCCTTTATCAAATTATCATACATATACATCAATAGCCAAACCGCAAATCCCATAATTATTAGTGTCCAAGCAATATCTGCGATATATATGTATAACTTTAACCCCATCAAACTCATTAAATCAAAACATTTTGCAAAAAGGCTACAACTCCAACAAGTATTAAAATCAACTGCACTAAATTTACCATCTATGACTTCTGAGCCATTCATACTTGCCCACCATGTTTCAAATGACGTTCCAATAGTCCAATCACCACTTGCTAGGCTTCCTGCTATGGCAAAAGCAATAAGGGCCCCTAATCCCAAAACGACAGAGGATAACATTACCTTTAAACTGGCAAAGAAAAACCTAAATATATTTCCAAATTTTTTTCTTACAAAATCATTAAACATTTTTATCCTCCGGTGAAAGATTATCTTTCTGTTCCGTTTTGTTTTCCTTGTTTTGTTTTTGATCTTTCTCTTTTTCTTTTAGTAACTTATTCGCGATTGCGCCTGCTTCTAATTTTAAATTTACCTTTTCTACAACAACACTGGTAGACCATTTAACCATACTTTTAGTCCATTCAAAAAACTTTTTAGGGGCAGTTTCCGTGCTTGCATAACCACTGAATTTATTTGCGATTGTTAAAGCTTGGCCCATTAAATACCAACAAATTATTCCTGTGTATAATATTTCTAATAACTTATTTGTATTAAATGAAAGCATAAGTAATATTTGCGAGGTCATTTCCTGAGCATTATTATTTTCTAATGCAGATTGAAAAGTGTAGAAATCCAATGTCGATATATACATCATTAACAAAGAAATAACCGAACACATTATAGAAATAGAAACTATTTGAAAAATTGAAGATAAAAATGTATCTAGCCCCTGTTTCAAAAATGATTTTCCCCTGTCAAATGCATAGCCCATTAAAAATAGTGGGAAAAGAAATACCACAATAGCAATTTTAAACAATGATTCTATAAAGAAAAATGGGACGGTTATATTGAATATAAAGAACATACCCATAATACTTATACCTAAAACAACCTTTACTAAACCTGCAAAAATATCAAAATTGGTTAATTGTCGCCAACCTTGTATCACCTGATATTTTCCTATCATAATATTTAGGTTGTTGAAATCACCTATTCTTTCTATTGTACAGACTATGTTTTGTTTAACATCTTTTGAAAATAACACTTGGTTATCAGAAATATCTGTTGTTGCATATCTACAACTCCATTCCCTATCATTTTTATCTATCGCCTTTGTCATAACTTTGTTATACCCCATCATGAAATCTGTTAATGGGCGAACCGTATAATTTATTATGTTATTTTCGTCTGTTATAGATACTGATAAAAATGCACCTACTATCACTACCCAAACTGATTTTGTGAAAAATGTTTTTATATAACCATATTCATCTTGTTTCCTTAAAACATTATCAAAAAACATAAATAAGGTCCAAAGAGAAAAAATCACAACTAGAAAATCTATTGCATATCGTGATAACTTATCATACATTACAAAACCTATCCTGGACACTGTATTAAATGCTATTTCAAACATTGTGCAAGATGTACAAGACAAAGTTCGTTTTATTTCATCACCTATATTAGAAATACGACAAGAATCATCTTCCCAAATACCAGCATGAACCGATGAACCTAAAACATAAACTCTGTTCTGACTGATATTATTTTGGTTAAATTCTTTGATTTCTCCAACTATTTCTCCAAATGCATTTATTATATAACGACCAACGACACCTACCGGTGAAAGAGCCTCTGGGAAAATATTAAATGCACTTAAATTACTAAAACTATTTATACAATCTATACCAAACATTTTAAACATAGGTTTATAAACACTACTTGATTTAGCATTACTTACTAAATTTTTACCAGTAGTTCTAGAAGTAAATAAACCTTTGATAAAAAATATTGGTCTTCCGAATAAAAGAGGAACTTTGTCTTGGATTTCTAGTTTTGCCTTTGCTATTGCTGAATTGATTACCTTATTAAAACTGCGATTGCTGGAAGATGAATCATCAATAAAGTATTTATTTAGGTAATCAAATTTTTCCGGTGTAATGCCAAGTTTCCTTAGTCTTTCAATATCATTGACTGAAATATTATCTGGAAATAACTGATAATACGAGTTAATGTTCATAGTTAAGATATTATGATATTCCTTTAAATACCTAATTTCCCAACAATATAAATCAGAATTAGAAAGGTTGACTTCTGTATTTGATAAACCGTATGCAGATGGGGTTTGACATTTTATAATAGTGCTTTGAGAAAAACAACTAAATCCACTTAATAGCATTACTAAAAATACTATTGTAAAAGAAAAAAATGTTTTTAATTTATTACTTTTCATTTTTGTCTTCTTTGCTTTCCGTTTTATTTGCAAGTTTGTTGTCTTCCTTTTGTAAATTTTTATCCTCTTCCCTTGAGGCGGTAAGTTTCATAGAACTGGTAAATAAATTTTTTATGTTTTTACCTATTGTCATTTTCCCCATGCTGCCACCATAACTGGATGCCAATGTATCAAGTTTAGCATAAATGTAATATATGCAATATATTATAAATAAAAACTTTGTAATAGACAATAAGTCATACGGAATATTATTTGTAATAATAGATGTATCGTTTTCTGCTATTGCCCTATTTAATTGTTGCATTATATTTTCTTTTGATGTGCCAAAATAAAATGCATTTAATAAGGCCGAATTAAACATACTAAATACTGCCAAATTAACCATAGTTAATCCAAAATTTTTAGCTATGTTTATTATATTTTTTACATTAAATCCAATAAATGGGAAAACATATCCGAATACATAAAATGGCCATAAAATAGCAAGTTTTAAAAATTCTAATAATCCATCTAAGATATAAAAAGAAATCATCAAACTGATTAAAAAATATAACATAAATATAATAAAACCGAAAATAAATCCTAAAAACTTATGTTCAGATTGACTTTGGGAATTGAACAAATCCTTCATCAACACTTCGCCCATAGTCATTTGCTTACCATTTGCTTGTAATGTATTAGTTAAAAAGCATATTATATTGCCCATAGTTTCTTTTGAAATAACTATTGAATCTTGGAGTTGCTCAAATGCTTTCACTTGATTTAATTTAGATACCGGTGGAATAACTTGATCGTTTTGTTCCGCCCTTCTTTTATTATTTAGTTCATCTACTATTTGTGAACTATTACAGGTAAATTCTGAATTTTCAGTATTACCAACCTGAATAATACTATCTGAAACCGCGATAGTTAAATCTATTACAGGTTCAATGGTCCAAGAAAATAAATATTTAGGTGGAACTAAAATAACTGCACTTACTATAAAAATTGCCTTTAATGTTTTTGATATTGATTTTGGATAGTCAGAAAAATCAGATGTAAATGGAATTCCTTTGAAGCCTTTTAAAAATTCATAAAGTAAAAATAATGCCCCAAAGACTACTAAAAACTCTAAAATTATACTTCGGAAATTTGTATACATATATTCAAACAAATAAGAAATCTCATTAAAGACTATCAATATATAAGGACAAAGGTAGCAAGTACTGTTCCTGTTTGCGATTTCTTGTAATGTATTGGCCTTACAAACCTTTTCATTCCAATCAATATTTGCAACTAATGGACGATTTATAATGTCAGATGAAAAAGTTATTTCACGAGTAGAACTGCCAAGAGCCCTGTTATCATAAATTTTCCCAACTACCATACCAAACATATTTAATAAATTATTACCATCTATCACAATAGGAGCCAATGCCGGTGGCAGTGCGGAAATAATCTTTTTATAACTTGGTGTAGTATCTGAATAAATAGAGTCTGTAGAAATTTCGTATTTGTCCTCCTTGATAGTGCTGCAAGCCTTATATCGCTTATCCTTATTAACTATACTACCAACAGAATATTCTTCAAATATATCGGGATTATCTTCAAACTCCCTGTATGAAACTATGTAATAGTTATTATTTATTCGTGCCTGAGAAATGCCAGATTGAATATAACTATTTACTCCATCCTTTGTTAGAAGTAGTGAATAACTTTCTTCATCTATATAATTTTCTATTATATCAGGGGTGATACCAACCTGTCTTAGGTAATTAAAATTCGCCTGTAATAATACAGGATATAATGATTTATATTCAGATAAAGTGATATTGCCCTTTTGATTTTTTTCTAAATAAACTATATCACTACAATAATAATCCGGAGAATATTCTGATGTAATTACAGAAGGTGAAGTAAAATATATAGATGCCTTTTCATAAGGACAATTGGAACGAGTAGTTTCAGAAGCGGAAAAGCATACTTTCCCAAAAGAAAAGATTAAAACAAGTATGTATAAATAAAGTTTCTTTATCATTTAAACTTGCTCCTTTTCTGATTGTTCCTTTTGAAGTTTTTTTAGTTTACGTTTTTTTAACAATGTATCAATATAACTTCCCTTATCTGCTAAACCTATGGAACCTGATTTTCTGTATTCCTTTACCTCTCTTATCACAGAAGTTGTAAATGTATAAGAGGACTTTCCCAATTTTTTTAGTGGTTCAACTAAACTAGAATCTGAAATATTTCCATTAAACCAACCGGCAAAAGTTTGACTTTCCTTCATTATCAATGCATTAATACCTATTGCAAAAAAGACATACAAAAAATACCAATAATCACCAACCATAGCATTAAAACTTTCTATATCGCCTGATTGTAAAAATGATAATGCCTGTTGTGGTGTAGTAATATTTGAACCAATTGGAGCGGAAAACATTCCTCCTAAAATCCAATCATTTATTTCTGCACACATTACCATTCCAATACAAAGGAATATTAAACCTATTGCATAACTGAATGTCCTTTGTAAGGCTGTTGTGGCAAAACTTCTAGTTTGTTCAAAAATATAACATCCTGCGATAATAGGAAGAAGTATTATTGTCACACCTAGAAATAGCAACTGCTCTATTATAATAAAAGCAAAAAATAAATTTATTATAAATAATCCTATTGTAATACCTAAACCTGCAACACCCATTCTGACATTTTCATTAGATAAGAAACTTATTATAACAGGAAGAATACCAAACCAATCATCATGTTCCTTTATAAATTTTCCTGTTCTTACCATATTTTTGGCTGTATTTTTTCCCTTTTCCAGTTGGTCTTTTAACTTTTTTAAATTTTCTAATCTTTCGGTATTTTTGGGATCTTTTTTCTTAAATTTCTCGACCAAAATATCCAATCTTTTTATTTTATCTTCTATTACCTTTAATATTCTGTTACCTATTTTTTTTGTAATAAAGCCCCCAACCCATGCAAAAACTTTCGTTGATACACCAACTACTATTGTTGTTAAGATAGGTTCCGCACCATATTCAAACAACTCTATCCCTATATCTGTATAAGTGTATTTTAAGGCATGGACTTCCTTTAAAAGACAAACCATATTATTTTTTGTATTTTCGGAAAGGGCATGACCTTCTTTGTAAATCAATTCGTCCGGCATGTTTTGACATTCTGGTGGTATCATTTTGGGATCGGTTATTTTCTTTCGTAATAGCTCTCTTCCTACACCACTTCCAAAATCAAGTGTGATTTCAAAAGTATTCGCGAAAATATTTCGGGGATTATTTACAATGAATAATCCAACAACGGCAACTACTAAAAAAATCTTTTTATAAATTGTTTTAAAATAATTCTCATCAATTTTATCCTGTTCTGGATATAATGACAAACTTGGTGATAAAGCCTTATATGTTTCATATACAATCCACAATGCTAAGCAAACTGAAATTATGACTATAACCTTGTCTTGAAAATAAGAAAAAGTTTGCATACTGATAACTGAAAAAGCATCATAAATATTTTCAAAAACATTACATGTCCAACAATCTTTGAAAATTGGATAAAGGTTTGTTCCCAACACAAAAAAGGAAACACATACGGCTAGAACTAAAATCCATTTTACCCATGTAAAAATGGTGCCTAAAATTTCAAAAAAACCTGTATCACTTTTATTAGAAGCCAATTACTTTTCCTTCGTATTTGTGAATTTATCCCTTAAACTTATTAAAAAATTTACAAACCTTGAAGACATAAATAGTTTGAAATAATAATCTATTTTATCTTGTAAATTTTTGTTTTTGCTATTTGCCTTTATATATATTATACCAAGGCAAAAAATTATAATAGACCATGATATAAATAGTATAAAATATTTAAGTTTTGATATTACAAAAACTGCACCTATTATGCTTAATAAACCTACTAATAATTTGAAGTTTCCTGAAAACATATCTTGCCTTTCCTCCTTTTTTAGTATATAATAAACAATAGATTTAAAATAATCAAATAATTTTGAGGTTTTTTATGGCTGAAAACGATAAAAATATATCGGAAAATGACAAAAACAACTCAGTTAGTCAGCAAAACATAAAATTAGATATTATTGAGAAACTCAAATATCTTGTTGAAAACTATAATCCTGAAAAAAAAGATGATACTTTAAAGAAAATTGACAATTTAGAAAATGACGATAAATCTCAAAAATTCAAAAATTTCTTTGATTTGATAAAAAATACTATCAATGGAAATGTTTCAAGGGCGGAATATAAAAAACAGCTTGAAAAGTTGGAAGGTGAATATCAAACACAATTAGACTTTGATATGGATGCCCTATTTACAGCGGGGGTGCAAAAACAATCCGAAGGTGAAACTATTGCTGATTTAGTATCAGAAATAAAGGCTGAACATTCAGATAAATCAAATGAGGAAATTTCTGCATCTATAAAAGAGATAATTCAGAATGAGGCAACTATTGCCGAGGTAGATGAAGATGATATTTTTGAAACAGATTTTAAACTTTCTAGACCAGAAAAAGAAAAAATAAAAAAGATATATAAGTATAAAGTGGAAGGTAAAATTACCTCGGGTATAGAAGATTTGGATACATTTTTGGGAATTATTCAACCTGCTTTGAATCAAATAGTTATAACAGGTTGGAGGGGAATTTTTGGACTGAGTGATTTAAAAAACTTTGCACTTGAAAATTTTGAAAATTGGCAAGCGAAGAAAAAAAATCTTGCTACTGCTTGGAAAACATTGCAAGCATTAGGTTTTGTAGATGCAAATGAAAAATTTTCTTACTTAGGTTCTAATAAAGAAAAAGAAGATTTAATCGCAAAAATCTTTAATGACAATATGTGTAGAAAATTAAATGAATTTTTAAAAGAAGAAGAACTCAGAAATTCTGTAAGTACAGAACAAGATGGTATTCAAAATACTCCTATCAATGATGCTAATTCCTTTAAACCGAGAAAAAAGTTTTTTGATCACAAATATAGTGCTGAAGAACCTAGAATTGTTTTAGTTTCAACTTTGCAAAATTTAATTAAAGATAAATGTAGAGATGAAAATGGAAAAATTTCAGAAGATGGTGAAAAACTGCTTAAAGGATTTTCGGTTATTATAGATTTGTTTAATATGGAAGACAAGGATACTATTCCAAACTATTATGCTAAAGATTTTGCTTATATATTCAAAGAAGCCAAAAAAAGAACGACACCAGGAGATCCACCTATTGAATATGACGAAACTTTGATAACAAAGTTAGATGAGGAAGAGGAAAATTCCAAATTGGATCGTTTATTGGAAGAAAAGTTTAAACAAATGCAGGAGAGTAAATAAAAATGAAAAAATTATTTTATTTTTTACTTATTACTTCTGTGTTATTGACTCCGATTTTTTATTGGCTTCATAATTGGTGGGGAATTACCTTTTCAAACTTTTTTTCAGTTCAAAGGTTAATGTATATATATTCTCAGGATACCTTCCTTTTATTTACAACTATTATAAATTTTGCCTTATATCTGTTCGCAATATATAAATTATTCAAAAGAAATGAGGTTGTTAAACCTGAAAATGTAAATGCAAATATTCAAAATGAAAACAAAAATGAGACTCCGGAATTTTTAATGAAAAATAGTTCAGGAACTTCTTCTATAAATTGGGAAAATTTATATGGACCTAATAAAACGGTAAAGGAAGAAGAAAAAATCACTGCTGAAAAGAAGCAGGAAATAAAAGAAGTAAAATCCGAAAAAATTGAAACTCCTAATATACAGACAGAACCTGCTACACCTAATATTGCTATTAACTCAAAGCAAGAAGATAAAAAAGTTGAACAACCTTTACCTCCTGAAAAAAATGATAATATTATAGATATAAGGCAACCTTTGAATATAAAGGATGTATATAAGGTTCAAATTTCATCTGTCTTAGAAAAAAATGGCTATAAGAATTTGGGCGATTGTGTAATTGATAATATAGATATTGACTTTATTGCTATTGCGGATAGTGATACCTTGGTTTTGGGGATAATAAATGATGAGTATGGTGATATTATTGCAAATGAGGTTCCTAATTCCGATGAGAAATTCCCTTCTTGGTTCACAAATGAGAAAAAATACAACTCCCCTGTTTGCGAAGTAAAAACCGCAGTTGTGGCTGTTGAAAAAGTAATAAAAGAAGTTCTTCCAGAAGACAGCGAAATATTGATAAAACCAGTTGTAGTCATTCCTAATGCTGTTGTTTCTAATAAAACTGATATAGAAAGTAAATGGGCAGAAATGGGGGTATCAGTAGTTAAGTTTTTAAATTATTCTGATTTGCCTGATTTGATGGAAGTATTACCTGAAAAATCTGGGACCACAGTTTTGGAAAGTTATCAAACTTTTGTGCAAACTTTGATTAAGTATTTTAATAAAAAGGCGAAAAATTACCCTGTAAAAAAGACAGGATAGGAGATAACTAAAAATGCTGTTTAGTGAAGAATATTATCATGATTTAATTGCAAAACTTGGTTTACCTGAAATGCCTATATTAAAAGTTAAATACCAAGGTAAACCTTCTGTGAATTTAAAAAATTTTAGATTAGATTTTTTTAAAATTTCAAAACAACTTATGAAATATGTTTCTTTTAATAATATTACTCAGTTAATAGATGCAGGTTTTACCTTTGATATTATAGAAGAACTTCACGATGGAATAATTCCTGAAAACCTAACTATCTATTTAAAAAAACCTTTGGAATATGGTGGTAAATTAGAATTTTCAAATATGTTTTTAATAAAAACAAGGCCTTTTAAAAATATATTGGATACATTTTTAGAAAATCAAATAATATCTTTTAATCTTGAACACCCTGGATATGATAGGAATAAGGGATTTTTGCTTCCTACTGAATTTTATGTGCCAAATCCAGAAGGTGTTATTTTCCTTCCTGCATTAAAAGATTTTGCGGGGGCTGGTGGAAACACTTCTACTGATAAAATGTCCGAAATAGGAAGTACTATGTTTTTAAAAAATGACGGGAGATTTTAAACATGCAAAAAAATGATTTTTCATCCCTAATGAATAAATTTAAAAATGTTGTGCTTTTTGAACCTACGACACAATCTAAGATTGACTTTGCTAATGCTATGTTAACAAATAATAATATTCAAAAAATTCCATCTGATTATTCTGATTTTTTAAAGGTTCATAATGGCCTTATAATACCTCCGTTTGAACTTTATGGAACTGATGTTATACATAGAAATAATTATAATTATAAATTTCCTAATTTGTTTGATATAAACTCTTTGTTTATAAAAAATAAGAATCCTTTAATTGAAAACAGAATTGTTGTGGGAAGTATTGGGTTTGATATAATCCTTTATGACTACATTGATAGCAAGTATAAAATTGTAAATAGATTAAATTTTGAAATAATAGAACAATTTGATACTTTTGATAATCTTTTTGATTATGTTATAAATACATTATAAGGCAACAAAATGTTAAAAAAACATTCTATTACAATAATGGGACATAAAACTAGTATTTCTTTGGAACCTGAGTTTTGGGCTGAACTTAAAATTATTGCTGAAAATAATAATAAAAATATTGCTGAAATAATTTCTGAAATAGATTCATGTGCGACGGATAGTAATCTATCAAGTAAAATTAGAGTTTTTGTTTTGAAAAATTTGAAAAAGTAGTGTTATTTCTTTTTTCTTTGTAAATATACTGGATTTATTTCTGATGTAAGTCCGCTTGTGTTAACATTTCCCGTTAAATTATTGATAAATCCGTTTAAGTTATACATGAAAATTAAGCTATTAGGAGCCAAATCCTTAATATCAAAAACACTTTCTATATTCAAAGATTTTTGTATTAAATTACCTGTGATTGTTCCTGTGATATTCATATTATTAGATGCAAGAGTAAAACCTGAATTTTTAACATCTGCCTCATCAATATCACCTTTTATATTTAGGTTTGTGAAGTCAAGCATTCCTGACTGAACAGAATTTTCTATTACATAAATTACATTGTTTGTTGTTATATTTGCTAAACTTAATATATTAGATAATATTGTAGTATAATTGCTTATACCTTCTATTGTTCCATTTTTTATTGTAGTTTCATATTTACCATTTAAGTTAGAAAGTAGTTGATAAGAAGAGCCTCCGTTTGTTTTAAATGTTATTTTGGCATCAAGGATACCAGAACGTAAATTAAATAAATCATTTTGCATTATATCATTTGGAATTGTGTAGTTGGAAATATCAACTTTACCCTCAAAAATACTATTATTTAAAATTTCGGTATCTAATGAAATTTTGTAGTCACCCTTTTTTAAATTAAAAATAAATTTTCCTGGATTTGTTGCATTTTTTAAGTTGAATGAAAAATCCTGATAACTATTTCCATCATAATCATCAAATACAGGTGTTTGTATATCAAGGTTGATTTGCATACCTCGTATAATTTTTAAAATTAAATCCAAATATCCATCTGTGTTTTTTATCCTTTTGATAACACCTTTTATATCAAATTTTGGAGTTGTTAGTTTAACAGAACGAATTGTTTTTCCCTTTTTATCCTTTTGATTTATAACTTCACCTGTTAATTTATTGTTTTTAATTTCCAGTTGTATATCCTTAATATTATCTTTTTCCATTGTAGCCTTTAACTTAAATGGAATATCATCATAAAAATAACCTAGCAAACTTTCGGGAATAAAGCCCCAAGAAAATAAAAATCCCTTTAACTCGTTATGAGATAATTCCAGTGTATAAGAATTATTTTTATTTAAAAGATGCCCGTTAATTTTCATTTTGATATTATTTAATGTTGCATCAACCTGTGAAACAGGATCTTTTGCACTACCATTTAAAACTATATCTATTTTATTTACACCATTACTTATCATTTTATCAATGAAACTATTACTTATGAATGGTATAGATATTCCCCTTAAATTTGAAGAATATATCTTGTAATTGAAATTTCTGAATTCTCCATCAGAACCAAGTAGGTCAAATAACTCACCTTTCATTTGAGAAGAATAATCATTTGTTTTAAAAGTTAAAGTATTTATCATTAAATTTCCATCTTTGAATGATGTATCTAGTTTGAAATCATTATAATTGTTTTTGTTAATTTTTAATGATTTCACATTTGTAGACAATGAAAAATCGGTATCTTTTAACAAAGATAATTTTGAAATTATAAATGATAAATCAATCTTGTTAGAAGTAATATTAGTAATATCAAAATCGTCAGAAGTTAAATTTATTTGGTATGTTGTTTTTTTGTCAGTTTCTTTTACTGAAAGACTTCCTTTTGCAGTGTTTTTACCTATACCTACGCTTGCATTTGTGATATTTATATTATTTTTATCAAGCCCTATGTTTCCTGAGAATTTATTTAATAGAAGTCTATTATTAAATATACTGGAAACGGAAAATGGAACTTCGCTATTTATTGAAGCATCTATTTTTAAATCGTTTAAAATATTAAACATTTTTCCAGTTAAGGAAAAAGGGTTTTTCAAGAAATTATAACTTAGGTTTTTAATATCTAATCCATTAAATTGATTATTGTAAACCAGCGGAGAGGTAGTTAAAATCAAATCGTTAACAACACCTTGTCTAAATATGAAATTTTTTGCTGTTATTGTAAAATTACCATATTGCAATAAACTCAATAATGTTTTGGAATTGTTTATCAGATTAATTGGATCTTTGAAGCCTGTCTTATCCATTTTTATCATTTTTTCAATAGGCAGAGAAGTAAAATCAATATTGAAACTATTTGGATTAGAAGAATCTTTAACAAACGGAATTTTACCCTTGAATTTTCCAGAAATATCATCACCTTCAAAAGAGCCGTTGTTTATCAATATTGAATCCACAGAGTGTTGTATTGTCGCGCTAAGATTCAATTTTTCATTAAAAAATGGAGTTTCCGGCAAATTAACTTTAAAGTTTAATAGTTGGAAAAAATTTGACAAGTTGTCCGTAGAAAGACTTAAATCCCCAGAAAATGTTTTTTCACCATCTTTCATAACAAAAGTAAACTTTTCCCCTACTTTGTTTTTATCCAGTGAGAAGTTTCCGTCAGATATTATATTATAATTTTCCTTATTTAAATAAGATATTATTAAGCTTAAATCATCGGCAGTTCCTGATTTATAAGAAAAGGAACCTACACCTTTTATTTTCTCATTTTCTAGTGTTGTAAATGTCATATTGATATTGCTGATTGCAGAATCAGTTAGAACAACACGACTATTTTTTAAGGTAATTTCCTTAAATGTTTTGCCGTTTAAAATCATATCTAAATTTTCATATTTTGAACTTTTGTATGCATTAGCATAAAAACTGGCATCAATTATTCCTATTCTATTAAAAACGGTATCTTCTGAAAAAATATCTGAAAAACCAGTGTTTATAAATATTTGTGGTGCATTTATAAAAAAGCCCGAAGTATTACTGGTATCTTTTGAACGAATCTCAACAGTTTTTAATATCAATGCAGGTTTGGGCAATATGGTAAAGGAAACATCACCTTTTATGACTGCACGAAAGCCGAAATTATCCTCTATCTTCTTTTCTATAAAAGATTTTTGACTATTTAAGTTAACAAAAATAGGCAATATATATAACAGAAGTATAATACTTAGAAAAACAAGAATAATTTTATAATATTTTTTAAGAAAACTCATTCGCCCCTCTTTGCAAAAAACGTCAAAAATACCTATTTATTTTCTTTGACAATCTCCTTATAGTGTATATATTATATTTATACTTTTGTTAAGACAAGAAAAAAATAATTTTATGGTGTTTTATATGAACAAAAATCCAATTTTATCATCTTTGTTTAACAAAATGCCTTCTGGTGAGCCTGCGGGCTTTCAGATGGTATCCAAATTTAAACCAAGTGGAGATCAGCCTGAGGCTATAAAACAATTAGTTCAAGGAATTAGTGAAAATAAAAAAGATCAAGTTTTACTTGGCATAACGGGTAGTGGTAAAACTTTTACTATGGCAAATGTTATTCAACAATGTCAACTGCCTACTTTGATAATGGCCCCTAATAAAATTTTGGCTGCACAACTTTACCAGGAAATGTTAGAACTATTTCCAAATAACCATGTGGAATACTTTGTTTCCTATTATGATTATTATCAGCCAGAAGCATATATACCCAAAACTGATACCTATATAGAAAAAGATAGCGCTATAAATGAACAAATAGATAGACTTAGACATTCGGCAACACGCTCTTTGTTAGAATTTAGAGATGTTATAATAGTTGCATCGGTATCTTGTATATATGGATTGGGTTCCCCAGAATCTTATTCTTCTATGAGCCTTACTCTTGAAGAAGGACAAAATATAAAGTTGGAATCTGTAATCAAGTCATTATCTGAAATGCAATATGAAAGAAATGATGTTGCATTAGACAGAGGTAATTTTAGGCTAAGAGGTGATGTATTGGAAGTATTCCCTGTGCATTTAGAAGATAGGGCTTGGCGATATTCTTTTTTCGGTGATGAAATAGAAACTATTGCCGAATTTGATACATTAACTGGTAAAAGAACTTTATCTTTACATTCAACGACTATCTATCCTTCTAGCCACTATGTTACTCCGGGACCTGCTTTGTCCAATGCTATTGCTGGGATAAAGGAAGAATTACAGGAAAGATTGGCTTTTTTCAAAGATAATCACAAACTATTAGAAGAACAACGTCTACGAGAAAAAACCAATTTTGATATAGAAATGTTAGAATCTACTGGATATTGTAAAAGTATTGAAAATTATTCCCGATATTTAACAGGAAGACCTGCGGGGGCTCCGCCTCCTACTTTGTTTGAGTATCTACCTGATGATGCATTATTGTTTATTGATGAATCTCATGTATCAATACCTCAGATCGCAGGAATGTATAACGGAGATAGGGCAAGAAAAACTACTCTATCGGAATATGGGTTTAGGCTTCCATCATGTTTGGATAACAGGCCTTTGAAATTTGAAGAATGGAATAATTTTAGGGGCAGAACTATTTATATATCGGCAACACCAGGACAATGGGAATTAGAACAAACCGGTGGAAAGTCCGTAGAACAAGTAATAAGACCTACTGGACTTTTGGATCCTGTTGTTGAAGTAAGACCATTAGAAAACCAAGTTGACGATTTAATGCACGAATGTAGAAAGGTTGCAAAAGATGGTGGGCGAGTATTATGCACAACACTGACGAAAAAAATGGCTGAACAATTAACAGAATACCTTGCTGAATATGGTATTAAGGTTAGGTATTTACACTCTGATATTGATACATTGGAACGTATTGAAATTATTCGTGATTTACGAATGGGGGTATTTGATGTATTAGTTGGTATAAACTTGCTTAGAGAAGGATTAGATATTCCTGAATGTCAGTTGGTTGCAATACTTGATGCGGATAAGGAAGGTTTCCTTCGTTCCGAAAGGTCGTTAATTCAAACTATTGGAAGGGCTGCACGAAATGCAAAGGGGCGAGTTATACTTTATGCTGATAAAATAACAAAATCTATGAAGTATGCTATGGATGAAACTTATCGTAGAAGACAAAAACAAATTGAATACAATAGGAAAAATAATATAACTCCTACCACTGTTTCTAAAAAAATTGCCAACAATATCGCCGATATGGATTATGTGGATATTGAAAAATCTAGTATCAATAAGGTTAAAAAGATTAAATTTAAAGACAAAGATGAAATTAAAAAAATTATCAAGTCAAAGGAAAAAGAAATGCTTTCCTTGGCTAATAACTTAGAGTTTGAAAAGGCTTCTGTCCTTCGCGATGAAATAAAAAATCTGGAACAACTTTTACTTGAATTAGATTGATTTTTTTTGTAATATATTCTTATGTATTGTTAATTTAAATCAAAGAGGAGGAAATATGAAAAAAAAGGCTTTGTATATAATACTTGGAATTGCTGTTGTTATTGGAATTGTTATGTTGGTTATAACCTCAAACAAGAAGCAAACCATATCATTTAAAGATATGACTGTGGTAAAACAAGATGAAAATAATTTGGGAAAAGTTCGTGTAGTAAAAGATGGTAAATGGGGTCTAACAAATCCTGATGGAACATTGCTTGTAGATATGGATTATGATTTCATTGATGTTTTCAAAGAAAATCGTGCAATAGTAGTCAAAGATGGAAAATACGGATTTATTGATGAAAATTTGAATGTAGTTGTTGAACCAAAGTATAGTTATGCTACACATTTTGTAAATGGCGCTTCGATTATAAAGATGAATAATAAGGCAGGTGTAATAAACTTAAAAGGTGAAGAAATTGTTAAACCTGTTTATTATGATTATATTTCAACTTTTGATGCAAATGGAATTGCAAAAGCGAAAAACTTTACCGAAAATAAGAATGTTGCAATAAATATAAAAGGTGAAATTGTAAAAGATTTTAATGCAAAATAATCTGTTTTGTTTGCAATTTTTATTGGGAAAAGGCTTTTTGAAAAAAAGTCTTTTTTCTTTTATGTTGGAAATATTGTTTTTTTGTGATATACTTCTTAATTATAGTATGAAAGTTTTAAAATGATAAATAAATATATACCTGTTTCTGTTTGTTTGTTGTCGT
This sequence comes from uncultured Alphaproteobacteria bacterium, assembly GCA_944392955.1. Classification (GTDB taxonomy): domain Bacteria; phylum Pseudomonadota; class Alphaproteobacteria; order Rs-D84; family CACZYB01; genus CACZYB01. The sequence continues at coordinate 23,635 of CALXYK010000014.1, forward strand.
TGATGGGCTGTTTATCCATTCCAGCACCTGGAAACATTGACGATGCACAGGTTTTTCATTGGGAAAATGATTATGTAGTTATGGCAAAGTTTATAGAAGATCATAAGGCCTGCCTTGGTGTAAAAGGGAACAGAGCAAGATCTCAATCTTCTAATATATTTAATAATATGAAACCTAGAACTATTCCAAAGTGGGACTCTTTGTGGGCAACATTTGAATCCAGAAGCCATAGGGAAGTAGGACAAAGAATTGCCTTTTCAATTCCATCAGATGGTGGAAATTCTAATGCAAGTAATTATAAAAAATGTATGTTAGATTTGGGATACAGACTTACATATAAAAGATAGTTTAACCCTTTTATTTTCTTTTGGCTTTAATTGTTCCCCATGGTAGTGTGATAGTTACATTATTTTCAGCATCTTCTTTTGCAAGCCTTTCTTTTTCCTTCTCTTCCTCTTCTTTTGCTTTTGCGGCCTCTTCTAATGCCTTTAATTCTTCTTCGGCTTCTATTTTAAGGTTAAATTCTTCTATTGCAGATTCAAGTTTTGTTTTAAGACCAGTGATAAAACTTGTCGCATTTTCTTTTGCAGTTATTAGTTTTTCACTTAAAAATACTTCATAATCCTTACAACTTTTATTCAAAGATAAATCAGCCTCTTCCCACTTTTCAGCCAATTTCTTTGATAATTTTGGGCATCCTTCTAAATCTGTGTTTTGGGAACTATCCATACAATATGCTACATTGGCTTCAAATATTTTTGTTGGATTTAGTGTTGTTATTTTATAAGAAACACTTGGTAAATTAACACTTCCCTTTTTCAAAGGTTTCATTGATATACTGCCTAATGATAAAACATCGGAATCTAACATTTCAACACCTAATGTTTTATTCGCAACATTTGTGGCATTTTCCTTTAAATAATTATAATATTCTATTGAATTTTTGCCGATTTTATCTACAAATCCGGAAGTTGGAGATGAAACATTTGTATTAAAATAATATGTAGAATATATGGATTTTACACGTGGTGAATAAATACACTTAAAAGCAGGCATTGTCATACCAGAATAAATATCCGTAATCATATCAGAATAATCATCGTATATTATATCATATTGCATCAAAGTTTCATTAGTTTTTTCATCCATACATTTGTAAAATATTTCTTCGCAAGTTTCCTTATCAAGTTCTGTTGAAGAAGATGATGTAGTGGTAGAATCAAGATTTCGTATAGTAGAAGAAGCACGTAGGTTAGATACCCTGCTTCTGTTATTTCCTGAACGATTTGTATTTACATCAGATCTTGATTTTGCATAAATGCTGGTTGATGTTAATAATAAAACGAATAAAACTTTGTATGCATTTTTCATATTAGTTCTCCATATCATCTTATATGATACATCAAAATCTTAATTTTAGCAAATAAAAAAACTTTCCCGAAGGAAAGTCTTTTTATTATATTGTATAAAGTGGAATATTAGTCATCTTTTCTTTCTAAACGACCTGCATATTCTATTAAAAGATCGCCTGATTCCTTTACATGATTTAGGTTAACCATTCCTTGGGCATGATAACCACAATCAACATGATGTATTTCACCTGTAACACCACTGGACATATTTGAAAGTAGGTAAAGTCCAGTTTTTGATACATCTTCCATTGTCATATTTCTGCCTAAGAAAGAATTATATTCGTTCCATTTCATCATCAATTTGAAATCGTCTATACCTGATGCTGCAAGTGTTTTAATTGGACCTGCGGAGATTGCATTTACCCTTATGCCCTTATGTCCTAAATCTGATGCAAGATAACGAACAGAAGCATCAAGTGCAGATTTCGCAACTCCCATAACATTATAGTTTGGAATGTATGTTTCACCACCTAGGTATGTAAGGGTTACACAAGAACCTCCTTCGTTCATTATTTTTGATGCCCTACGGCATAAATCTGTGAATGAATAAACGGAAATATCCATAGTGTTTTTGAAATTTTCCCTTGTTGTTTTTTCTACATATAGACCTGACAACTCTTCTTTACTTGAAAAAGCAACTGCATGTAGAAGGAAGTCTATCTTACCGAATTTTTTTTCTACTTCTGCAAAAAATGCATCTAATGAAGCATCATCTTGAACATTTGCAGGCATAATCACAGGTGCATTTATTGATTCACCTAATGGGCGAACCCTTTTTTCCATTATGTCGCCCATATAGTTTAGGGCAACTTCGGCACCTGCCTCGTGAACAGCCTGTGCAATACCCCAAGCCATTGATTTTTCGTTTGCTACTCCAAAAATTATACCTTTTTTACCTTCCATTATTCCAGCCATATTAAAAACCTCCATTTATTTAAACTGGTTAATATTGATATTCTTTCCTATGTTATTATAAAATCTCTGTAAAAGCAAGATAATTTTATTTTTAACTTTTTATATAAGAATTTAAAAATTTTATAGAAACATTTATAATTTTATGTTATAATGTTTTCAGAGTTAAGGAGTATAGTATGTCAAATTTATCAAATTACTTTAAAAAAGCATTAGTTTGTTTGTGCTCTGGGACAGGTATATTTTATTCTTTGTCAGCCAATGCAGAAGGGTCTCCTATTTACTATGACTCTTTTTATGAAGACTATTACAAGGCTTTTCCTGATGCTAAACCTAAGAAAAAGGAAACTAAAGTTAATGTTACTCCTCAACAGGTTGCAATGGATCCCTATGTTCAATATCAAACAACTGGATTTTATAATCAAAATGTGATGCCTATGGCTTCGTTTTACCAAAGTGTAGAACATGATCCTTCTAAATGGGATATTGAAGTCCAGATGAAAAAAACCTATGGTCAATTTATGTTTGAAACTGATGTGGGTTCTGTACTTAATTGGGATGAATTGGACTCTACTGAAACTATATTTAAAGTTTCCCGTGATTTTATGATTAAAAATAGGCAATATGTGTTTACTGCTACCTATGGAACTGGTAGTGGTTCTACGACAAGAACTTCTGATGATGATATTTATAATGAGGCTCATATAATTTCTTTGGGTAGTGGAGATGTGGATTTAAGTAGTTGGTCTATTGCTTTTGGTATGCGAAATTTATGGAGATTGGGAAATTGGGATATTACTCCTTATGTAGGTTATAAAAAGAAGAAACAAGAATTTACTATGAAGGATCATGCGACACCTTTCACCTTTGCTTTGGAGTATTTCTGTGGCTTTGCAGATGATGGTGGTGTGGTCAATATTGATGGAAATGTTTATGAAAATGTTTGTACCTCGGGTATAAATTTGCTTGATCATGTAGATGAATCTTATTGGCAAAATTATATGTACTATATAGATGATAATGGGTATGAAATAACAGGTGAAACAGTTAGTAGCGCAGATATGACTATACCTGGATATGTTGCAAATCAAGGTGTTATCAACCTTATGTATGGCGATCAAATTTATCAACAGGATTATTGTTATTATACTGATACAGAGGCTGGACAATCAGGTAGAAGAGTTTGTATTTCGGCTGCGGATAATGGGGCTGCTTTGTTAAATGCTTTTGGTGGTGTATCTTCTGTATTTATTGCCGATGGTATCACACATATGTATTTTGTTGATTGGTCAGGTCCTTTTGTTGGACTTAATTTAGAAAGAAAAATATCCAATCGCGAGGAGGTAACTCTTTATGCTGAATATTTCCTTCCTCATTACAAAGTTTGGGGAAATTGGCCAAACAGAACTGATTGGATGCATGATCCTTCGTTTATAGATGAAGGCGGTAGTGGTTTAGGTTTATTATTAAATCTTAATTACAAATATTTAATAAAAAATAATATTCAATTTGTCCTTGGTGCAGAATATGAATATTTAGAAAATAGTAATGCTGATACCACACTTTTCTTTGCTGATGGAACCGTTGGGTTCTATCCTGCATCGGTTGTAAAATCCAGGTGGCAAAGTTATGGGGTAAATTTGGGACTCACATTTAAATTTTAAGGGTTATGTTTAAATGAAGAATACTTTTGTAAAATTTGCTTTTTTATTAGGATGCATTTCATCCATTCCTGCATTCGCAGATGAATATGATAATTATTATGTGCAATATATGTATGAAAATTATGTAGGAAAAAGAAGAGCAAGACCAGTTGAATTTGATATATTAGAACAAAACCTGAAAGAAAATAAAAATATTCAGATGCCTCAGGTCATAGATGAAAAAGACCTAGGGAATACTGATACAAAACAGACTTATCATTTAGATTTTGATACAAGATTTTATCTGCAATTAAATGCAGGTGTAAGTCAACTAAATAAGTATAAATTAAACTTTGCTAATTATTCTTTGAACAAAGCAAAAATGGAAAATGATACCAATGAGTTTTCTTATGGACTTTCGTTAGGTTGGGCATTTGAAAATTGGAATGTAGAAATAGAGGCAAACAAAGTCAAATATGGCAAAGTAGAAACAAGTGATATAAATAAAACTTTCTTAATAGAATATAATAACAAACTTGATATTATGGATTTGGGTGGAAATATTACTTATAATATTTTAAATCCAAAGACAAATAGACTTGTTCCTTTTGTAGGGGTAGGATTGGGATATTCAATATTTAAAATAGCAGATTTTGGTCAGGTATGGGCAAAAGATGGGGTGCCAGTAGAAGCAGGAACCGAAGGTGCCGTAGCAACAAACTTTGAAAGTGGTTATGAAGAAACTAATCCATGGTATACAAAAGTTATGGCTGGCTTAAATATTGCTGTATCTGACAGGGTAAATTTACTTGTATCTGTTGATTATAAAATGTATGAAGATATTACAACTGATAACAATCTAGAATTTTCTGATATAAATAGTTTAAATGCAAACTTAGGGTTGAGGCTTAATTTCTAATATTGCATAACCTAAATACCTAGGCCAACGTTGAAGAAGTTTTGTATATTCAAGGAAGTTTTCATCAGTAACTTTTCCGTGTCGTTGTGATGCATGTCTTATAAAAACATCATCTCCCTTTTTAAATAAAAAACCAGTATGAGAAACATCTAATTCTGTACCCAATTTTTTATTCAAATTATCATCATAAATTATAGTCATAAATATATATGGTTTATCAACGTATATAGAAAATGCATCTATGTTATTTACAAAATATGCAAGAGGTATATATTTTATTTTAACTACCTCTATTTCCTTGTTGGGGAAATCCCTATGATGAATAGTTTTAAACCAATTATATCTGTTAAGTTTTGTTTCTGAAATGCTGACAGGTAGATTAAAAATTTCTGTTGAAATTTTTTCACTTATATTTTTTACTAGCCAATCATTATTATTAAGCCAGTCGGGATTTTGAAAATGATTTCGCGTGGAAAATCTTACATCTGAATCTTTATACCGAATCTTTATAATTGTGTTTTTCAAATCTTTTTCATTAGATGTAATAGATTTTGCCAAAACGGTTTCTACGAATGTTAAACAATCAAATTGATCAAACCTATATAATGGATCAATATCAACTAAACCTTCGGGGCCTTCACCTAATGGATCCAATGCATAAGGGACATCTTTGAATTCTTCTGAAACTTGCAACAATTTATCGTTTACAGATACAGAATTCGCATAGGACAAAGGACAAACTTGAAGAAAAAATATTATTATAAATGTTGTTATATATATTTTTTTCATAGTTTTTATTACTTTATTATGTCTAAATATAAACATATTTTAAATCATATTAAAAAAAAAACAATTTTTATTTTATATAGGATTTAAGATTTAGTTCTTAAATTCATTTTTTTTTAAAATTTTAATGACTTTTTCAGAACATAATATTATTATATATAAAGTTTCAAAATAAGGGCCTACATAAATGTTTAAAAATAAAAATGTTCTTTTGATTGCTTCTTCTTTAGAAAGTGGACCAATAGATAAATCTGTTATTGATATTGCTATTATCCTTAAAAAAAATGGATTTGTTGTATCTGTGATTTCTGCTGGTGGAAAGATGGTGAAGGAATTGAAAAAAGAAGGTATAGACCATTATCTTCTTCCTGTGAATTCCAATGACTTTTTTGTAGTCAGAAGAAATATTAAAAAAATTTCTGAAATAGTAAAATTAAATGCTATATCTTTGATACATGCATTTACTCCACACTCTGCATTTTATGCATATAAAATGTCAAAACTTAATAAAATACCTTACATATCTTCTTTCTCAAAAATTTACAAAAGAACATTTTGGCCTTTTGTAAAAAAGAAAGTTAATTACTTGGCAAAAGGTAGAGTTGTTATAGTGCCTAGTGAATATATGGCTTCGTTTATTCAAATTGCTTATAAAGTTCAAAATAAAAGAATTGTTATAATACCTCAGTGGGTAGATACCGATCTTTTTAATGCTTATAATGTAAGTGCTGAACGAATCATTTCAACTGCTTCGGATTTAAGATTACCAGAGGAGCATTTTATTATAACAACCATTGGAAAATTAGAAAAGGCAAAGGGGCAAGCCTTACTTATAACTGCTATCTCTAAATTACCAGTAGAAATAAGAAATAAAATAAGATGTGTCATAATTGGCTCTTTTAAAGAACATAAAAGATATAAAAATGAATTAGAAAAACTGATTTCAAAACTTGGTGTGGAAGGAATTATTCATTTGGCTGGGGAAACAAATGATACTCCTGCATTGTTAATGTTAAGTGATGTATATGTTGCAACCAATGTGGAACCTAAGGCGGGAATGATTACCTTATTAGAAGCCCAAAGTTTAGGTAGGCCGATAATTGCTTCTAATATAGGTGCCACACCTGAGTATGTGTTGGATAATCAAACTGCTAGATTATTTGATGTCAATAATGTAAATGAATTAATAGATGCTATTGTATGGTCTATGAAAATAACTGAAGAAGAGAGAAATGAAATATCTCAAAAACTTTCTACTAATGTAAGGTTGAATTTTTCAAAAACTCTTTTACCTCAGCGAGTTGTGGATATTTATAATTATATACTAAATAAATAAAAATTTTTATAGGAGGGAAAAATTGAAAACACTTTTTGTAACATCAGAGTTATTTCCATTTAATAAAACTGGTGGCCTTGGTGATGTTTCTGCTTGGCTTCCACTATCGTTAAAAAAGGCTGGTATTGACATAAGGTATTTGATGCCTGCTTTTCCTGCGGTGTTGCAAAATTTTTCTGAATTGACTCCTGTTTATAAATTTGAAAATAAGTTTAAAGCAAAAGAAATAAACGTTTATAAGGGAACAATTAAAGGCAATCCTATAAAATTTTATTTAGTAGAGGCTCCTGAATTATTTTTAAGGGCCGGAAGTCCCTACTCTGATGTATGTGGAAATGCTTGGGGGGATAATCACATAAGGTATGCAGCATTCTCGTGGGTTGCTGCCCAATTCGTGGAAAAAAATATTGATAACTGGACTCCTGATGTAATTCATACTAATGACTGGATGACAGGATTGGTTTCTGCATATATAGAAGTAATTAAAAGAAGAAATCCTAATGTAAAAACATCTTCTGTCTTTACTATTCACAATCTTGCATTTCAGGGATTATATCCTTTCTCTTGTTATGAAGATTTGGATTTACCTAACTATATGTTTAATGAAAATGGCTTAGAGTTTTATAGGCAAATTTCATTTTTAAAGGCAGGTATCGCATTTGCAGATAAAATTACTACGGTTAGCCCTACCTATGCAAACGAGATACAAACAAATGAATTTGGTTGTGGATTACAAGGAACTTTGATACAAAGGAAAGATGCCCTAACCGGAATTTTAAATGGTGTTGATTATTCAATTTGGAATCCTGAAACTGACAAATATATATATGAAAACTACTCTAAAAATAATTTTGCTCAGGGTAAAAAAGTCAATAAAGAATACTTACAGGAAAGACTTGGCATACTTAAAAATTCAAAGATACCTGTATTTTCTATATTAAGCAGACTTACCGAACAAAAAGGTATCGATATATTGATAGATTCAATCCCTGCTATTTTGATGAATAATGTGCAATTGGTTATAATGGGAACAGATCAAGGAAATTATTTACCTAGACTTAGAAATGTTGCAAAACAATATCCAGAGCAATTCGCTGTGATTGATTTTGATGAAGATTTTTCACATCAGGTAATCGCAGGATCTGATGTTTTGATTAACCCTGCTAGGTTTGAACCTTGCGGACTTACTCAAATGTTTGCTATGCGCTATGGGACCATTCCTTTTGCAAGAAGAACGGGGGGATTAGTAGACTCTATTATTGATGCTAATTTCCAAAATACTATTGTCAATAATACTGCTACTGGCTTTTTATTTGATAATTATTCTGTTCATGATTTTGTTTATGGTATAAATAGAATCTTTAATACATATAAAAATGAAAAGAAAGTATGGGAAAAAATTGTAAAACAGGCTATGACTCAGAATTTTTCTTGGGAAAAATCAGCCTCTGAGTATATTGATTTATACAATACCCAATTAAACTTAATAAAATAAAACTTCCTTGACTATATAAGTATTTACATTTATTATACTCCCTATGGTTTTAAGTTTTAAAGGATTGTAAAATGTTTGAAAAAAATGATGCTCAGAAAAATGTTTTTCATTGGGCTGATCAAATTGCAGAAAAAATTATAAGAGAAAAAGGCGATAAGGATACTTATACAGTTGCTAGTGGAATTACTCCTTCGGGTGTTGTGCATTTTGGAAATTTTCGTGAAGTAATAACGGTTGACCTTGTAGCCAGAGCCTTAATACAAAAGGGGAAGAAAGTTCGTTTTATATACTCTTGGGACGATTATGATACTTTTAGAAAAGTGCCTATGAATATGCCTAAACAAGAAGAGTTAAAAGAAAAACTTTTCCAACCAATTGTTGATGTGTTTGATCCTTTTGGTGAATATGCATCCTATGCCGAACATAATGAAAAAGTTTTTGAAAAAGATTTGCCTAGGGTTGGTATAGATTATGTTGAATTTATATATCAAAACAAAAAATACAGAAACAGGGATTATAACAATAACATTATTACTATCATGGATAGAAAAGATGATATTGCTAGAATACTTCAACAATTTAAAACATCTGAATTAGAAAAAAATTGGGCACCACTACTTACCTATTGTCAGAAATGCAATAGGGACAGAATCTCTATTACCAATTATGATAAAGAAACAAAAACTATAACATATAAATGTGAACTTTGTGGATTTGAAGGAACAGAAAACCTAAACGAATCTAATAGATTAAAATTGCCTTGGCGAATAGATTGGCCTATGAGATGGGCTTATGAAAATGTAGACTTTGAACCAGGTGGTAGAGATCATTCTTCGGCTGGTGGAAGTAGAGATACTGCCTCAATTATAGTAAAAGAAATATTTAATAAGGAGCCTCCGGTTTATGTGGCCTATGATAATATAGGAATAAAGGGATTTAATGGTAAAATTTCCTCATCAAAGGGAAATGTTATTACTTTGAAGGAAATTTTAGACGTTTATGAACCAGAAATGGTAAGATGGATTTTTGCATCTTATAAACCTAATGCTGCTTTTGATTTAGCATTTGACCTAGATGTCCTTAAAAATTATGAAGATTTTGATAGGTTGGAAAGAACTGCATACGGACTTGAAAATGTAAAGGAAGAAAAAAGGTTAAATGCCAAAAGAATCTATGAACTATCTCAGTTAGATATTATGGGAAAAATGCCTGAAACAATGCCATTCCAACCAAGTTTTAGACATCTTTGCAATATCTTACAGATAAACGATTTTGATATTGAAAAAGCAAAAAAATACTATGAAAACGATATTAAAAACAGCAGAGATGAACGCAGATTTTATGAACGTGCAGAACGAGCAGTTTTTTGGATTAAAAACCATGCCCCTGAGGATTTTAAATTTATTATAAATAAAGAAAAAAGATCTGATATAACTTTATCCGATAATGAACAAAAATTTATTGAAACTTTGAAATCCGAATTAGATAAAAATTGGGAAAATTATAAAACAGATAAGGATTTGCAAAACAAAATTTCAGAGTTGATTACTTCGTTTAATCTTACCCCTGATGTATATAAAAAACTTTATCAAATGTTAATAAACAGGGATTTGGGTCCAAAACTTGCTGGATTCATACGAAGCATTGGAAAAGAAAAGATTTTAAAGTTATTGTAAACCCTATCTTCCAAGGTTTCGTATATCCTTTATAAAATCAACCATTTTATATATTGTTTTTTCGGGTTTGTATCCGTTTTTATTGGCTACATTTATAGATTCATCATTGTCTATATTTATTTCTAATACTATTTTATTAAAGCCGATTTTGGACATTTCTACCTCTGCAATCTTTAAGGCTTTGGAAATAAAACCATATCCCCTATATGCTTTATCAAGGTAATAAATTCCCGCTAAGGACTTATCACCTCTGTTTACAAAATTTAATCCGCCTATTGTTTTACCTGAAAATAAATGGATTCCATAGTCTACCACCCAACCTTTGTTTGACATATTATTACGTTGGATTATGTATTCTTTGGCTGAAACTTCGTCTGGAAAATGTCGCAAAAGATAAGATTCAAAATCATTCCAATTTCTATCTTCTAACTGAACCATTTCATATATATGTTCATCAGAAGTATCATGTTTTGATAAGTAAAAATCGCTTCCTGCTATTATATTTGGAAAAGGAAACTTTGGAACCCAATTCATATTGCTTTTCATTTTGTAATATACCCTTATTATTATAAAAACACTGGTATATTAGACAAAAATATTTAAAAGTCAATATATTTATTAAAAAATAGATAAAATACATTATATCTTATTGATATTTCTGTATTATTTATCTCGTAATTTTCCACCAAGTTTAACTACTTTATCAATAGCCGACTTAAATATTACATTTATTTCATCATCAGTTAAGGTCTTATCTTTTTGTTCTATTGTAATTCTAATTGCCACTGATTTAGTTCCTTTTGGTAAATTATCCCCCTTATAAATATCAAAGATAATAGCATCACTTATATACTCTTTGTTTGCATTTTTTACTTCGGAAAGGATAGTTCCACCTAAAACATTTTCATCTATGATTACCGAAAAATCCCTATAAACAGGAAGTAAATCCGATATTATAAGCCTTTTTTTAGATGTTCCTTTTGATTTTAAATCTGGCATAAAATCCAAGTTAACTTCAAAAGCAACAACATTTGTATTTTTGATACCAAATTTTTTAAGTGTAAGTGGGTGAATTTCACCGAAATATCCTATTGTCTTATTCGCAAATATAATAGATGCACTTTTGTATGGATTTAGCCAATTTGGAAGATTAGTAGTTTCCAATTTTATACTATTTAAGCTTACACCAAAAACCTTTAAAATAGAAATTACATCATCTTTCACATCGTATACATCAGCGGTTCTTGGAGCACCTTGCCAATTTTTTAACTGAATTTCACCTTGTCTTACACCTGCAACACTGATATTTTGTTCCATAGGTTTTGCACCATAAAATGTTGGACCTATTTCAAATAAATTTGATGTTGTTATGCAGCGTGATAAATTTGATTTTATTCCATCTAAAAGATTTGGAATTATACTTTTCCTCATGACATCTAAATCTGATGCAATAGGATTTGTTATTTTGATACTAGGTGTTGTTGTATCCAATTCCTTTTTAGAACTCATAAATGACCAGGTATAAACTTCGGTTAATCCTTTATAAGCAAGAATCCTTGGTAAAATAGTTTTGTGTATAATCTTTGTATCAACAACAAGATTAAAACTATCTGGCCTTACCGAAACAGATGGAAGTTTATCAAAACCATAAACTCTGACTAATTCTTCTGTTATATCATCTTTGCCCTCTATATCTTCTCTATAAGATGGTGGAGTTATGAAAAGTTTATCTTTATCTTCGGAAACTTCACAACCAAGATTTGTTAAAATTTTTACCATTTCTTGTTTAGGAATATCAAAACCAATTCTTTTTTCAAAATAGGAAACTGGGAATTCAATAGTGTGAGGTTGATACTGACATTTCCCTGTTTTACAAATTCTTGATGGACTTCCACCACAAATATCTAAGATTAAATTAGTTGCATATTCCATTCCCCAGATAGTGCAACATTGATCTATACCTCGTTCAAAACGGAATTTAGAATCAGATTCAATCTTTAAACGTTTCGCTGTTTTCCTTATTTTTACTGGATTAAAATATGCACTTTCTAAAAGAACATTTTTTGTTTTTTTAGAACAAGAAGAATTTAATCCTCCCATAACACCAGCAAGACTTTGGATACCATTATCATCTTTGATAACTATATCACCTTCGTTTAGGATATAGGTATTACCATCCAATGCCGTAAAGTTTTCCCCACCTTTTGCATAATCTATAACCAACTTACCTTTTATTTTATCGGCATCAAATACATGCAATGGACGATTTATATTATGCAAACAGAAATTTGTTATATCAACTAATGCTGAAATACTATTCATATTAGAAGATTTCAAATATTCAACAAGCCAGCGAGGAGAATCTTTGTTCTCTACACCTTTGATATATCTTGTATTAAATTCCTTTGCATCTTCTGTTGCTTTGTTTTCAACAATAATAGGGCTATCATAATCTGATTTAATTTCTTGAATTTGTGGTGGAATAAATTCACCAAAACCACCAGCGGATAAATCCCTTGCAATACCTATAACTCCAAGATAATCAGGGCGATTTGGAAGAACATTTCCTTCGTAAATAACATCTAGGTTATATACTTTCTCTAAGGCTGAAATTGCATCAGTTCCGGCTGTTATCTCATTTGGTAATTCTATTATCCCATCATGATCTTCACCTATATTTAATTCGTATGCAGAACACATCATACCATTGGATTCATAACCTCTGACCATTGTTTTTTTCAATTTCATGCCATTAACAGGAATAATATTACCATTCCTTGCCAATATACCTTTTAATCCCTTTTTAACATTAGGTGCGCCACAAACTACATCTAAAATTTCTGTACCGGTATTAACTTTTAATAAATGTAAGTGATCGCTGTCAGGATGGTCTTTACACTCTATTACCTCCCCAACTATAAAATCGGATAAAGGAGAACAAATATCTTCTACATCTTCTATTTCAAGTCCAAGCATTGTCAAAGCATTGGCTATCTCATTAGCATTTAAATTTGTTTTTAAGTATTTTTTTAACTGATTATATGTGAAACGCATTTTATTCTCCTTAACTATTTCCTACTTAATCCTGTAATCATATTTGGAACATCAGAGGCATCAAAACCATAGTGTGATAACCAACGGGTATCTGTTTCAAAACATTTCCTCATATCTGGAATACCATATTTTAACATTGTTAATCTTTCTATTCCCATACCAAAAGCAAATCCTTGATATTCGTCTGGGTTAATACCGACTGATTTTAATACATTTGGATGAACCATACCACAACCTAAGATTTCAAGCCAGCGGTTGCCATCTTTACCTATTTTTAATTCGCCATTTTGAATAGTGCAACGAATATCCATTTCCGCAGATGGTTCTGTGAATGGGAAATAACTTGGTCTAAATTGTATTGGAACTTCATCAACTTCAAAAAATGATTTAAGAAAATCTACCAAACAACCCTTTAAATGTGCCATAGTAACATTTTTATCAACATATAATCCCTCTATCTGATGAAACATAGGTGTGTGTGTAGCGTCCCAATCACTTCTGTAAACACGTCCCATTGTAATAACTTTGACTGGAACACCGCTTCGTTCCATTTCTCTTATCTGAACAGAGGAAGTCTGTGTTCTTAATAAATTACCACCTTCTACAAAGAATGTATCCTGCATGGAACGGGCAGGATGGTATTCAGGAACATTTAGAGCTGTAAAATTATGGAAATCATCTTCTATATCTGGATCATTAGCAGAAACAAGTCTAAAACCCTGGGTTGCGAAAATTTGCAACAACTCCTCCTTTACTTGTGTAAGTGGGTGTATGTATCCTTTGAAAGGTTTTTCTTTATTAAGAGTTATATCTATTTTATCAGATTCAAGTTTTTTATTTATCTCTTCTAATTCAAGGATTGATTTTTTTTCCTCAATAAGAGAAACAATTTCTGTTTTTATTTTATTTAATTCGGCACCTTTGGTCTTTCTTTCTTCCTCTGATAATTTACCAACTTCCCTAAGTGCCAAAGTAAGTTGTCCGTTTTTACCAAGAACTGAGATAGTAATATTTTCAATTTCCGAGGTAGTTGTTGCCTTTTTTATATTTTCAATTATTTCTTTTTTATCTATCATTTATTTGTTCCATTTTATTATTTTTATAAATTAAAAAGGCTTTCTTTTGAAAGCCCCTTTATTATAACACTTTTTTATAAATATACAAAGCATTTAAGCAGAGGCTTATTTTGCTTCGCTTATAAATCGTTTTGCATTTTCTACAACAGCTTTGAATGCATCAGCATCCCTTACTGCCATATCTGCAAGAACTTTTCTATCAAGTGCAATTTTACCCTTGTTTAATGCATTGATAAATTCAGAATATGTTATGCCGTATGTACGAACTGCTGCATTTATACGAGATATCCACAAAGATCTGAAATTAGATTTTGTCTTTCTTCTATCCCTGTATGCATATTGTAATCCCTTTTCAACACGTTCATGTGCTATACGATAACAGGAAGAACTACGGCCTCTATATCCCTTAGCCATTGATAATATTTTTTTATGTTTTTGTCTTTTTGTTAGACCTCTTTTTACACGTGCCATTTTAAACTCCTTTATTTCATACCATAAGGCATTGATCTTGCAACTATTTTTTTATCGCTACCTTCAAGATATTGTCCATGAACTGCTTCAGTTAATGAACGTGAAGATTTTCTTCTCATAAAATGATTATGATGAGCGCGACTTGTTTTTACTTTTCCACTTGCTGTTAAGCGAAAACGAAGTTTAAAAGCACTTCTAGTTTTTAATTTTGGCATTTTTACTCCTTATATTTTAAGTTAAACAAAAGTAGGCAGGCAGCCAATATATAAGCCCGTTCTACCAAAGATTTTTAGTTTTATACTACTTTTACATCCATTTGTCAAGCATTTATATTTTATTATAAAGTTGCTTTGACTTCCTCTGTTTCAAAGCATTCAAGCCTGTCACCAGGAACTATATCATTGAAGTTTTCAAAGGAAATTCCACATTCCATTCCTTGTCTTACTTCTTTTACATCATCTTTCATTCGTTTTAGTTGGGCAAGTTTACCTTCAAAAATAACAACATTGTCCCTTAACATACGGACACCACAACCTTTTTTAACTATTCCTTCGGTTACCTTACAGCCCGCAGCCTTTGCCTTACCTGCATTAAATACCTGTAGAACATCAGCATAACCTATAAATGTTTCCTTTATAACTGGGGCTAGTAAACCAGACATTAAAACTTTTACATCATCAATCATATTATAGATAACAGAATAATATCTTATATCTACATCATCGTGTTTTGCCTGTTCCTTTGCATTAGTATTAGCCCTAACGTTGAAGGCAAGAACAACTGCCCCGGTTGTATGTGCCAATGTAATATCAGATTCATTTATAGCACCAACACCTGAATGCATTACCTGAACATGGACTTTGTCTGATTTTATTTTTAACAGAGAATCGGCTATCGCTTCTGCGGAACCTTGAGTATCGGCTTTTATTATAACAGGTAAAGTTTCAGCCTTTCCTTCTTTTATATTTTGGAATAATTCTTGCCAGTTTGATTTTTTTGCAACCATTTGGCGTTCTTTTTCTTTACGTTTTCTATATTCTGCGACTTCACGAGCCTTTGCATCTGTTTCTACTACTACAAAGTCATCACCTGCGACAGGAGTTCCTTCAAAACCTAAAACAACAACAGGTTGTGATGGAACTGCCTCGGTTACCTTTTTACCAAATTCATCAAGTAATTCCCTAACCCTTCCAACAGAAGATCCTGAAACAAAAATATCACCTTTTCTTAGTATTCCCTTTTGAACTAAAACTGTGGCAGTAGAACCGCGACCTTGTTCCATTTTAGCTTCTATTACTGCGCCTGTGGCATTACCTGATATATTACCTTTTAACTCTAAAATATCAGCCTGTAAAAGAAGTAATTCCTCTAATTTATCAAGGTTAATTTTTTGTTTTGCGGAAATTTCAACATCTAATACATCACCGCCTAGTTTTTCAACTATTAACCCCTGCTGTAATAGATCCATACGAACCTTTTCTGGATTTGCCTCTGGTAAATCTATTTTATTTATTGCAACTATTATTGGAACTTTGGCTGCCTTTGCATGATTTATTGCTTCTATAGTTTGAGGCATTATTCCATCATTTGCTGCAACAACCAAAATAACTATATCTGTGATATTAACACCTCTGGCACGCATTGCAGAAAAGGCTTCGTGCCCTGGTGTATCTATGAATGTTATTTTCCTACCACTTTTTGTAGTTATTTGATATGCACCTATATGCTGTGTGATACCACCAGCTTCTCCACTTACGACATCAGTTTGTCTGAAAGCATCAAGTAAAGATGTTTTTCCATGGTCAACATGACCCATAACCGTAACAACAGGTGGACGAGGTTCCCATTTCTCCTCTTTTGATGAAGATTCCAATATAGATGTTATAGCATCCGCATCAGAAACTCTTTTCACAGAATGACCAAATTCCATCACTATTAATTCCGCGGTATCAGCATCTATTACTTGGTTAATTGTTGCCATTATTCCCAATTTCATCATTGTTTTTATAACATCACTGCTTTTTTCCGCCATACGAAGGGATAATTCCTTTACCGTGATTGTTTCTGGAAGTATTACCTCATGATAAGTTTTTTGAATTTCCTTTGGTTCCTGATGCTCCATAAACTTTCTGTAATTTTTTTCCTTTTGACGTTTTATAGAAGCAAATGAACGACGATGTTGACGTGTAGCAACAAAATTCATAGCAGATTCCAAAGATGCGGAACGCTCTTCGCCATCTTCTTCATCATCAAAATCTTCGTAGTCTAAATCACTATTGGAAACTACTACATTTGAAAAGTTCATTTTTCTGTTATCTGAAAACTTTTTTTTGTTTTTATCAGAAGATTTACCTTTTTTATTTTGAGAATCGTCATCACCTTCTTCTTCATCATCTTCGTAAACATCTTTATTCTTTTTATATTTTTTATTTGAATCGTTTTTATCAGGAGATGCAGAAGAAACATTGTTTTCTGTAATAGATAAATGTTCCTTTGCTAAACGTTCAATTTCTTCTTGCTCTTTTTTTTCTTTTTCTATAAGAGCCTGACGTTCACGTTCAGCATCTGCCTGGATTTGAGCTTTTATCTTTGCCTCTTCCTCCATTTTTTTAGCATTTTCTAAAATGCTTTTTAATTTATCTGTTTTTGATGTGTTGAGATTAGGCTTTTTTTCTTCGCCTGTATTTACAGAAGAGGTATTTTCAGCAGAAAATACTCGTCTTTTTTTTATAACTTCAACTTCAATACCACCCTTTGGCGATGTATTAAGTTTTGTACCTAATTTCAATGTTAATTTTTCAGCCATAAAATACCTCTTTTTTATTTATATTATTTGTTTTCAAACCAATGAGATCTTGCGGACATAATAATTTTTTCAGATTTATCTTTACTTATTACATCTTCACCCAAAATATCAACCAATTCATCAGATGAAAGATCCGCCAAATCATCAAGGGTTTTTACACCATTTTGTCCCAATTTTAAAATCATTTCCGATGTTAAACCTTCAAATGAGGCAAGAGTTTTATCTATGCCTATTTCCTTTGATGCAGATTCAAATTTAGCCTTTTCCTTTGCAACAAATTCTTTTGCTCTGGATTGAAGTTCGGTTGCTAAATCTTCATCAAAACCTTCAATTGAAGTTAATTCTTCCATTGGAACGTATGCAATTTCTTCAACAGATGTGAAACCTTCTACCACCAAAAGATGTGCAATAACATCATCTATATCCAATGCATTTATAAACTTTTCAGTTCTTTCCTTTATATCCTTTTGACGTTTTTCAGATGATTGATCTTCGCTCATAACATCAATTCCCCAACCTAAAAGTTGTGATGCCAAACGAACATTTTGACCATGACGACCTATTGCCAAAGATAGTTGATCATCTTCTACTATTGCATCTATTTTCTTTGCTTCTTCATCAACAATAACTTTGACAACCTTTGCAGGTGAAAGAGCATCTACTGCCAAATTTGCAATATTGTCTGTCCATTCTATTACATCTATTTTTTCACCACCTAGTTCGTTAACTATGTTTTGAATACGACTTCCCTTCATTCCAACACATGCACCAACTGGATCTATTGAAGCATCCTGTGCAAAAACAGCAACTTTCGCACGGGAACCAGGATCTCTTGATACTGATTTTACTTCTATCACACCTTCGTAAACTTCTGGAATTTCTGCTTCAAAAAGTTTTGCTAAAAACAATGGGTGTGAACGTGTCAAAAATATTTGGGGTCCATTATTATCTCTTTTTACCTCTAAGATAAGAGCCCTTATCCTGTCACCAGTATGTAAATTTTCACGAGGAATAGTTTCAGTTCTTTTGATTATTCCTTCGGCTTTTCCATTTATATCAACATAAACTGTTCCATATTCGGAACGTTTTACAACTCCGTTTACTATTGTCAAAGCCTTATCAGAAAATTCTGCATATTCTTTTTCTTTTTCTGCTGATTTTATTTTTTGAAGAACTATTTGACGAACAGATTGGAAATTTGAACGACCAAAATCTACTGGTAATAATTCTTCATCAATAAATGAACCTATTTCCGCAGATGAATCTATTTTTTTTGCATCTTCTAACTTTATCATAGTATTAGAATCAAAATCCATTTCTTCACCATTTTCATCAAGGATTTTATCTCCTACTACTGCTAATCTTTTTAGTATGGTAATTGTTCCGTCCTTTCTATTGATATTAGCAATTATATTATAATCATAACCATATTTGTTGCGTGCAACCTTTTCTACGGCAGCCTCTAATGCCTTAAACACTATTTCTGAATCTATATTTTTTTCTAGACTGACACTATTTGCAATTGCTACAAGTTCTGGTCTTGGTAAAGATAAAGATTTATACATTTTTCTTTTTCCTTTCGTTTTTATCTTCTTTTAAAAGTTGTTTAATATATTCATCTGTAACTAATAATTTACATTTTAACACATTATCAAAACTAAAATTTATAGTTTGTAATTTTTTATCAAGTAATGTTTCTATAAAAATTTCGTTATCTGAAACTTTTAATATTTTACCTTTGAAACGCTTCCTTTCGTCATCAGAGTTTCGCGGAAATTTAAGTTCAACCTTAATATCACGACCTGTAAATCGAATATAATCTTCAAGTTTAACAAGAGGTCTGTCCATACCAGCGGAACTTACCTCTAACATATATTTGTCTTTTATAACATCTTCCACATCTAAAATAACAGAGAAAGCCTTGCTTAAATTTTCACACTCGTCAATTGTAAGTGGAGAATAATCACCCTTTTCAACCAATATTTGAAGAATATTATGCATATAGGATACTTGTATAATATCTACATCATATTCTTTTGCTGTTGATTCAAGTATGTTTTTTATCTCATCTGTTAATAACATAAAAATTCCTTTTTTATATTAAAAAAAGCGGGGCTTTCGCTCCCACTCTTTATTTTTTCAAGAATGTATTTAAGATTTTAAACATTTTTCTTTTAAATTGCAAGAAAAAAATGTATAATACTTACATAATAAAAAAAGGAGTATAAATATGAATGAAATGATGGATTTGGTCCCTATGGTCGTAGAACAAACAGGACGTGGAGAAAGAAGTTATGATATCTTTTCCCGACTTTTGAAGGAACGTATCATATTTTTAAATGGCGAGGTAAACGATGTTTCATCCAGTTTGGTTGTGGCTCAACTTTTGTTTTTAGAATCAGAAAATCCTGATAAGGATATATATATGTATATAAATTCACCAGGCGGGGTAATTACTTCGGGTATGGCGATTTATGATACTATGCAATATATTAAACCTGATGTTGCCACCTTGTGTATTGGACAGGCTTGTTCCATGGGTTCTTTCTTACTTGCCGGAGGGGCAAAGGGAAAACGATTTTCCCTACCTAATTCAAGGATTATGATACATCAACCATTAGGTGGTTTCCAGGGACAGGCAACAGATATAGAAATTCATGCCAGAGAAATATTAAATATAAGAAGAAGAATGAACAAATTATATAGCGAACATTGTTCAAGATCTTTGCAAGAAATAGAACAGGCTGTAGAAAGAGATAATTTTATGAGTGCGGAGGAGGCTAAAAACTTTGGCCTTATTGATAAAGTTATTGTAAATCGTGATGAGATAAAAACAGAACTTTAATGAAACATTTATAAAAAAACAAGAACTCAAATAAACCGAGTTCTTGTTTTATTTTTTGTAGTGTTTTTTTATTTTGTTATTTGCCCATCTTTTAGTTCAAAAGTTTCCTGTAATTCATCAAAACAATCATAAACCTTTATTGTGGCATTTTGTAATTGTTCCTTATACTTATCCGCAATAACAACCGAATTATCCTTTGTATTCAATGTAATAATTGGGGATGTATTTTCAGTCAAAGTATTATCATCAACTTTAATCATAAAATATCTGTTTAATCCGTTTTGATTTTTTATACTATGTAAATTTTTATTACATACCTTAATATCTTCTACTATATTTTTATCATCTGTTGTTGTGCCGTTAAATGATGCAAAAGATGAACTTTTGAAACTATATTGGAAATCAGTATCATTATTTTCAATAGAATCTATGCTTTTGTTTTCCTGTTCCAAAACTGATTTTATTTCACCATTTTTTAAGTATAATAAAATTGTCTCAGTGCTTTTGCTTACATCATTTCTTTGCTTATCCGAAGTGTTATTTATAGTTGAACTTTCTACCCTAATCCAACCATTATATAGATTTCCATCCATATCATAATAAACTTCTTTGTTTTCTTCCTTTGGTTCTGATTCTGATGTAATAGTGTTAATTTCATTTACAACAACCTGGTTTTCATTTTGAGCAGTGTTTGTTGTAGTTTCTGGGTTTACACATCCAACTAATAATGACAAACATAATAAATTTACATATTTCATTTTAGGCTCCTTTCGTTTATTGTTTAATACTATTCCACAAAAGCGTACTGGAAAGAAAATCGTCAATATCTCCATCTAATACATTATTGATATTAGATGTTTCAAAACCAGTACGCAAGTCTTTTATCATTTGATATGGTTGAAATACATAAGAACGAATCTGTGATCCCCAACCTATTTCCGATTTAGAAGCATTTATTTTGGCTTCTTGCTCTGCTCTTTTTTCTAGTTCTAAATTATAAAGGCGGGATTTAAGCATACTGAATGCAACCTCTTTATTTTTAAATTGAGAACGTTCATTTTGGCATTGAACAACTATTCCAGTTGGAATATGAGTTATACGAACTGCACTATCAGTTTTGTTAACATGTTGTCCACCAGCACCACTGGCCCTGTATGTATCTATTCTTAAATCTTTTTCTTCTATATGAATTTCTATTGTATCATCTATAACAGGATAAACCCAAACAGATGCAAAACTTGTATGACGACGAGCATTAGAGTCAAATGGTGAAATTCTAACTAATCTATGAATTCCGCTTTCTCCTTTTAGCCAACCATATACATTTTTTCCTGTAATCTCTATTGTTGCTGATTTGATACCCGCTTCGTCACCTGCATGAGATTCTATTATATTTATTTTATGTTTATGTTTTTCACCCCAACGAATATACATTCTCAACAACATTTCGGCCCAATCGCATGCCTCTGTCCCACCTGCCCCTGCATGAATTTCAAGATAGGCTGAGTTCTTATCGGCTTCGCCTGTTAGCATAAATTCAACCTTATCCTTTTCTAGATTATTTTTTAATTTTTGTAAATCGTCTTCAATATCAGAAATAAGATTGTCTTTATCTTCGCTTTCTGTTTCTAATAATTTAATAAGATCTTTTAGATTTTGAAACTCTTTTTTTCTATCATAATAATGTTGTAATTTTTGTTCTGTATCGGATTTTTCGCTCATGACCTTTTGGGCATAAACTTTATCGTCCCAAAAATCTTCCTTTGAGGCAATAGTGTTTAATTCCTTTAATCTTGATTCAAGAAAAGGAATGTCAAAGACACCCCCTTATCTCTGAAAGTAAATTTTCAACTTCTGTACATAAAACTTCTAATATCATTCTATCACCGCTTTACAATCTTTTACATAGTTAGATAAAGATTTATTACCATAAATTTGAGGTTTTGATAATTTTGATAATTCCCCATCAGAATTAACAACTAATATCTGACAGGTTTTATCTGTTTGTTTTATTATAAATGTATCACCTTCTTGTAAATTACTGATAACATTATATAGTCCTGTATCTGTTGTTCCTACTCTTCCACCAAGGCCTGTTATAATTGCAACGTCTATACTATCTTGTGTTTCTGAGGTTCCGACATCGCCTGTTGCGATTATATTTAATAACCTTGCCCTTGCGGAATTTATACTGCTTACCCCTTCTATTGCATATATGTTATTTGTTGCATAAGAACCATTTAATTGTGGTGTGGTATCCCCATATTTATTATAGTCAAATTTCCTATCACGTTTGTATTTTGGATCGTTAATATCAACAAAGCCAATACCTTCGTAATATCTTAGTTCCATTCCATCATATTTTCCCTTTGGATCTTTTTGTATAGTAGGACTACCAGATATAGTGAAGTTTGATGCCCTGCGACCCAAATTATCACCAAAAGCATTTGCAAAACTATCTGCGGTTTCTGTTAGAAGATTTTCACGTTTATCCTCTGTAAACTGGTTAAGCGTTATTATGTCATAATTTTCTTCACCACAAGCCTGTCTTGCATCATATATGTATCCAGCAAGGACTGCCTCTACCGCGGTTCTCCAATTTTCTGATTTATTTGTGAATTGAAGTGTTGAATAATTTTCTAATATCTGTGGAATATTTGATAAACTCATATCACCAGCAGACGCAAATTTAGAAGCCACATCTGGCATTTCACCACAGGTTTGTGTCATTAACTCTGAAAATTCAAAGAAATTTCCGTCATGTGCGATTGCTGCCGCATAACACTTTTTTGCAGCAGTTAACTTCTTATTAGCCAATATACATTTGCTGGATCCTTTTAATGCTGAATTTTCAACTATACTTTTTGATGAAAGCCATTTTTCAAGAGCATAACTTTTATATGCATCGCAATTTTCCTTAAACTCACTAAATTTACTTATTCCAACGATTTTTGCCAACTGCATATCCATAGCATCATAATATTCCGCCATAGTATAATCTTTACAATCGGCATAAACACCACCATTATCAACATTGTTTTCATTATAACATTCACTATCCAAACCCAATATATATTTAGAAGTACAATCTTCCTGTGTATATTCTTGGCTATTGTTGGAAGAAGATGATGATGATGAAATATTTGAAGTAGTTCTTGAAGAAGATGATGTAGTTCGTCTTGAAATAGTAGATGAAGAACCTGTCCTTACATCAGCAGCAAACGAACTTGCAACAGGAAATACAGAAAAAATCATTAAATTCCAAAAAATAAAACTACATGATGGCTTTTTCATACAAACTCTCCTTAACCCTTTTATTATTGTTTATTTTACCTTTTTTTTAGACTTTTTTCAAGATGTAATTTATATTTTTATTTTTTTTGTAATTTCTATTGAAAAAAGTCTTATAATGTTGCAATATCTCTGTAATAATTAAGATTAAAATTTTACTATGAGTAAAAGAAAGGAATAAAAATGAAACTTAATGATATTAGGAAGTTGTATACAGGTTTTTTTGTAAGCAAAGGCCATAAATTGGTAAAATCAAGTTCTTTGATACCTGATAACGACCCTACTTTGCTTTTTACAAATGCAGGAATGGTTCAATTTAAAGATGTCTTCACAGGTAAAGAAAAAAGAGATTATACAAGGGCTACTACTGCCCAAAAATGTCTTCGTGCAGGTGGAAAGCATAATGACTTAGATAATGTTGGTTATACAAACAGACATCATACTTTCTTTGAAATGTTGGGGAATTTCTCTTTTGGAGATTATTTTAAGGAACAGGCAATATCTTATGCATGGGAATTTATTTCAAAAGAACTAAAACTTCCAAAGGACAAACTTTATTTCACCGTATATCCAGAAGATACGGAGGCAAGAGAACTTTGGAAAAAAATTGCAAATGTAGATGATAATAGAGTTATAGGTATTACTGATAATCTATGGTCTATGGGTGATGTGGGACCTTGTGGATTTGATACTGAAATATTCTATGATAAGGGCGAACATGTAAAGGGGGGCTTGCCTGGCTCTCCTGATGAAGACGGGGACAGATATATTGAAATATGGAATAATGTATTTATGCAATATGAAACCTTACCTGATGGAAGGAAAATTGAACTTAAAAATAAAAACATAGATACAGGTATGGGATTGGAAAGAATAGCTTCTGTTATGCAGGGAGTAGATGATAATTTTGATATAGATTTATTTAAAAACCTTATCAATTATATAGAAGATACACTTGCGATTAAAAAAACAGACTCAAACGTTGTTTCTTTTAAGGTAATTGCAGATCATATAAGGGCATGCTCTTTCTTGATTGCTGAGGGACTTTTGCCTTCTAATGAAGGTAGAGGTTATGTCCTTCGTCGTATAATGAGGCGTGCTTTGCGCCATATAAATATGTTGGGTATTAAACAACCTGTTTTCTATAAAATCTTTGATAATGTAAAAGATCAGATGGGTGATGTTTATCCTGAACTTATTGAAGCAGAAAAACTTATTAAAGATACTATCAAAACCGAAGAAGAAAATTTCGGACAAACATTAGATGCCGGACTTAAAATCCTTGAAGATGAAGTGTCTAAAATAAGTGGAAATGTATTAAGTGGCGAAAGTGCTTTCAAATTATATGACACTTATGGTTTTCCATTGGATTTGACTGCTGATATTTTAAGAAGCAGAAATATCTCGGTTGATGTAGATGGTTTTAATAAAGCAATGCAAAAACAAAGGTTAAAATCCAAACAACATTCTAATTTCAAAGGTGAAGCAGGACAACAAAAAATATGGTATGATGTAAAGGAAAAAGTTGGCTATACAAACTTCGTAGGATATGGTGAATTAACCTCTTCTTCTGTTATAAAATCTATTGTTAAAAACGGGGAAATGGTTAACGAAGCAACCCCCGAGACAGAGCAAGATAACATCTTTATAATAGTTGATAAAACTCCTTTTTATGCAGAATGTGGTGGACAGATATCAGATATAGGAACAGCAGAAATAAATAAAAAATCATACAAAATTTCTGATGTAAAGAAAAATGTCGGCGATGTTTATTTCCACAAAATTCATTTATCTGTTGGGGATAAAATTTCTGTTGGGGATAGTGTTGTTTTAAAGGTAGATACTGATTATAGACATAAGGTTATGGCTAATCACTCTGCTACACACTTACTACAAAAAGCATTGCAAGAAGTTATTGGAAAATCTGTTATGCAAAAGGGGTCGTGGGTTGGAAGTGATGCCTTGCGTTTTGACTTTTCTAACCCAAAAGCATTAACTCAGGAACAAATATTTCAAGTAGAAAAATTAGTTAATAAATATATATCTGAACATTTAGATATAACTAAAAAAGAAATGCCTATTGATGAAGCAAAAGCAAGTGGGGCTATGGCTTTGTTTGGTGAAAAATATGGTGATATTGTAAGAGTTGTAAATATGGGCGGTGTTTCAATAGAACTTTGTGGTGGAACTCATTGTAATAATACCTCTGAAATTGGTTTCTTTAAAATATTAAAAGAAGAATCTATTGCATCTGGTATAAGAAGGATTGAAGCAATTACTTCTGATAAGGCTTTTGATTTAGCAAAACAATATGGTTTAGATATTAACAAAAGTCCTGATGTTTTAATAGGGGAACTACAAAACAAAATTTCCGAAGAAAAATTAAAGGAACAAGACAAATTAGCACAAGAATTTGAAGAAAAAAGAAAATTAGAAATAGAAAATCAAAATAAACAAATTGATTACGTTGTAAAATCTGTGAAAAAAGAAAAAATCAAAGATATAGATTTTGTTTATGGTGTATTTGATAATGTATCACCTAAAAACCTTAAACCTTCGGTTGATAAGTTAAAATCTAAAAGCAATATGTTATTAACTTTGATTTCAACAGAAAATAAAAAAGTCTCTGTTATAATCGCAGTAAGTGAGGATTTGACTGATACAATATCTGCTGTGGATATAGTTAAAAAGGCTTCTGTCTTATTAGGTGGAAACGGCGGTGGTGGAAGACCTGATTTAGCACAAGCCGGCGGTGTAGATATGTCAAAAACAGATGATGTAATAAAAATGTGTAAGGATATTTTACAAAATATTTAGGAGTCTAAAATGAATAAAAAAGTTGTGGCAGTTTTTTTTGGAGGAAAGTCCTTTGAACATGATGTAAGTATTTTAACTGGATTACAAGCAATACAGGTAATGGATATAACAAAATATCAGCCTATGCCTGTTTATGTGGATATTGATGGGAAATGGTGGACAGGAAAGCAATTATTAAATATGAAAAATTACCCTATAAATGGTGAATTAAAAAAACAACTAACTCAGATAACAATATCAGTTGGAAATCCTACAACATCTCCTAAATTTGAAGTAGTAAATAAAAAATTATTTCAAAATAAATATATTGACTTTGATATTGCATTTTTTGCATTTCATGGAAATGTTGGTGAAAATGGCCCTATGCAAGGTGTTATGGAAGTAGCAAACATTCCATATACTGGCGCTGATGTATTATCTTCTGCTGTGTATATGAGTAAAACAGAAACAAAGTCTATTTGCAGAGCCTTAGGCATAAATGTATTAAATGAAGTGATTGTAAAAAAGCCTGCAATCTTTGAAAACTTTGATATACAAAAATTAACAAGTAATATAGATATCAAATTTCCTGTATTTGTAAAACCTGCAAATTTAGGCAGTTCTATTGGCGTATCAAAGGCTAGTAATACAGAAGAATTACAGGCAGCAATTCTGTCTGTATTCAGGTTAGATGATGAAGTAATTATAGAGCCTTTTGTAGAAAATCTTAAAGAATACAATGTCGCTGTTATGAAAAATCTTGATGGAGAAATTATAACCTCTGTTATTGAAACACCTGTAAATAAAAATGATTTTCTTGATTTCAAAGATAAATATCTAGCAGATGGCGGTGCAAAAAAAACAGGGCCTGTAAAATTGGCTGTGCCATCAGAAGGTTTGCTTTCCATGGGACGAGAATTTGCACCAGATATACCTAATGATATGCAAAATTTTATAAAGGAATCAGCAAAAAAATTGTTTTCTTATATGGGGGCAACTGGAAACCCAAGGATAGATTTCCTTTGTAATTCCAAAACGGGTGAACTTTGGTTAAACGAGGTTAACCCTATTCCTGGTTCATTTGCATTTTACCTTTGGGAAAAATCAAAGCAAAGGATAAACTATTCAAAGTTAGTAGATATTATCATACAAAATGGTTTTAAAAATTTTGAAAGGAAAAATAAACAGGTTGATTTAAAATCTTCGGCATCAGTGATATTTAAAAACCTAAACAAATAAAAAAACTCCGTAGCAGGAGTTTTTTTATATATTTATTTTGTTTTCAAACACATCTGGCAAGTCGTTTTCGTATAAAATCACATCATTGCTATTTGCATTTAGGCGTAGCCATTCTTGCCCTTCTTTTAGACTATTAACCAATATGATTTCTTGCTTATCACTTTTATTAGATTTGAAAGTATCTACAAAACTTTTTATACGATCTGGCACAACTGCAATAACAATATCACATGTTTTAACTGCCTTTAATGCAACTTTTTCATGTTGGGAATCATGTTGAGGACCAAGTTCAACCATTCCTGGGGTTATTAAAATTGCCCTTCCATTGCTTTGGTGTGCCAAAAGGTTTAATGTATCTAATCCAGACTCAAAACCATTTAGATTAGAGTTAAATGCATCATCAATTATAGTTGGACCATTTAGTTGTTTTTTGACTTCTAATCTATGTTCTATTTGCGGGAGGGTTTTTAACCCTGCTAAAATTGTTTCTGGTAAAACACCTAATTTCAATGCCATTATAAAGGCAATGGAAATATTATAGGCCTGATGTTCTCCGAAAATAGGAGCCTGAATATCATATTTGTTTTTGCAATAATCCAATGTAAATGATATTCCATTAAATGTTGTTTTAAGGTTTTCTATTTTAAAATCGGTTGCAGATGCATGATATTTTTTTATATATTTATCTTCAACTGAATAAGGATTTATTATGTATGTTCCATCATTATTTTGAACAGATTTAATTAAATCAAATTTTTCCTTTGCAATAGCATCTTTGGTTTTAAAATTTTCTACATGTGCAAATCCTATTGCGGTTAAAATTCCGTATTTAGGTTTTACCAAATTACATATTTTTTTGATTTTACCTTTGCTAGAAGTGCCTATCTCTACTATAAAATACTTATATGGTTGATTAAATTCTTCCCTTATAAATTTTGTAAC
Organism: uncultured Alphaproteobacteria bacterium; assembly: GCA_944392955.1. Taxonomy (GTDB): domain Bacteria; phylum Pseudomonadota; class Alphaproteobacteria; order Rs-D84; family CACZYB01; genus CACZYB01. The sequence goes on from CALXYK010000014.1 coordinate 52,334, forward strand.
TCCCATAAGTGTATTTACACTTCTGCTGGTGGCTATGGATGAAGAAACACTTGATAAAATATGTTGTAATATATTTTTGGTGCTGGTTTTACCGAACGATCCTGTAATGCCTATTATTACAGGATTAAAGTCTTTTAATATTTTTTTTGCTTCTGATAAATATTTATGCCTTATAAAAATTTCAAGTGGGCTTATTACTATCTTTCCAATCATAAGGGTAAATGGTAAACTTTGGATAAGTAAAATTAAATATCCCATAATCTCACAAAAACAATAAATATTTTTTGTATTTAATGTGTAGGTATAATAAAACAATTTCGCGGATAAAATAAATGTTGTTAGTAATGAAACAAAAAGTATTTTTTTCATCTTTGAGGTTAATGATAATTTTACTTTTGTAGACTTACTTTTCGGATTAGGAGTCATAACTCCAAACAAAATAAATAAGACTGATAAAATTACAATATCTAAATTATAGATTTTTGTACCTGTTGCAAAGATAGTATATAAAAATAAAATCAATGATAATTTTTTATCTATTAACTGAAATTTATTAAAGATAAATTTAGTAAATTTTTTGTTGTTATACCTTTCCTGTTGAAAGAAAAGGGAATAAAACAAAGTTCGTTTATATGCAAAAAATAAAAATGAAATAAATGCAATTACTATATACATATTACTAATCCTTTATATGATTTAAAATAATAGAAGAAACTTGGTATTTGCCGTCTGTTAATATATTAGTGTGGTTATATGTTGGCAGTATATAAAGTTTTGAATCCTTTATAAACTTATTATATTTTTTTCCAAAATAAACAGGTGTAGTAATATCATTTTCACCATAAATTAGTATTGTAGGAACTGATATTTTTTTTGCAATTGAGGATAAATTTTCCTTTACCACTGCCTTTAATACTTTCTTCATCATAGGAGAAGCATTTTTATAATCTGAACTAGCAAATTTGTTATAGTATGCCTTATATAACCTTGATTTCATAATATCAAGTCCTAAAAGCTTATAAAATGATTTTAATAATTTTGCACTTTTTATTATTATTTGATCTTTGAGTTTTTTATGCTTTTTCAAACCTGCCCCAGATACAATGAAAATTCCATCTATAATATCAGGATATAAAGAGGCAAGATACAATGCTATTCGCCCACCCAAAGAATGACCTATTATATAAACTTTATTATCAGAACTTAGTTTATTTAAAATGAAATTCTTTATAATATTTGCATAATCAGAAACACTCAAAACTTTGTCAGGTGTTGGACTATCACCAAAGCCTGGTAAATCAATAAGATAACAATCGTATTCTGATAATTCGTTTGCAATAGGTTTTAAATTATTTAATGTATGCCCCCATCCGTGCAATAAAATAAATTTAACATTAGATGCTAATCTTCCTTTCGTATATTCGTAATGTAAATTGTTATAATCCATAATAAAACCTTTCGCTTTGAAATTATATATCAATTAGGGATAAAATACAAAAGAAATCTTTGACTTGATTTTTTATATGTTTTTTATTATTATTTGTTCTGAGGTTTGGCGGACGATTATATTATTTTAACAGGTCAGGTCCGGAAGGAAGCAGCCAGAAATAATAGGTCGGGTCGTCAAAACCTCGTTATTTTAAATCTATATCAATTATTGACATATTAAAATCGTATGAAATTTCGCCTTCATCTTCGTCCTTGTATAAGGTTCCTATGAACTCTGAACCTATATATACTTCGGCCATATCTTCATCCGATTTGCTTAACTTTAAATTTATACTGTCGTTTTTAAATTTGTTTTTTAAGTAGTTAGTTACTTTTTCTATTTCTTGCAAAGTCATAAAATATCTCCCGTTATACATTCTCATTATAATGCAAAAATAGAAAAAAGCAAAACAAATAAAAATACATCTTAATTTAAATAACTAAGATGTATTTCGTGTTAGTAAATATTTTGAAATCTATTGTAAAGAAATAAGCATATTGATTTGTTCTATGTCTTCGTATTTATTAAATTTTTCTCCTTTTTTGTATGTTTTTTTGGTTTGACCTGTTTTTTTATCATCTACTTCTTTTGATAAGATACTTCCATCTTCGTAATATTTTATAACGGTGAATTTATTGCCATCTTTGCTCTTTTTAAAATAGGTGTCGACTCGTTTCTTATCAGGAGATAAAATTATTCCGTTTATTTGTTCTCCATCTTCATAATATGCAATATAGTTATCCTTTGATTTCATGAAACCTGTAATTTCTTGACCTTCTACATCACAATAGGTAAAATTTCCCTTTGTAGATTTTGAACATAGAAATGCATCTACCTCTCTTTGATATATTGTATAAACAGGTGCTGTTGACGAAGTGTTATTCATATTATTAGATGTTGGTTGTGTATCATTACTTGCACATGCAGCAAGAATACATAAAATCGGTAGTATTTTTTTCATTAGTTTTCTCCTTTGCTAAATTTATTTAAAACCTTTTAGTAATATAAATGAAAAAAACTACTTATTGCAAATAGAATAAATCCCTAAGTTTTTATGCTTAGGGATTTATTTTTTGGATTGCCCCCAAAATTTAAGCCATTTTTCTTTTTTCTTCGGAAATATTGAGTTCCTTTTCCAAAAGAAGCATTTGTTCACGAGTATCTTCAAAAATAAATAATTTTATTTTGTCTGCTATCTCTTTATTGCTCATATCTCTTGTATTTTCAGCAAAAGATTGTCTTTTTATTTGAAAAGATGTATATGCACCCAAAAGATCACTTCTATCCAATGAATCAATGTTTCCTACATTACCCATCTTTATATTTTTTGCCAATGCATCCTTTAATGAAATAGTTTCACCTGTTTTATTAACCCAAACCGTTTCTTCAAGAATAGTATCAATAATTGTCATTAAAACTGTTTTATTTTTACTCTCCATATTAGTTCTCCTTGCAATTTTTGTTTTTATTTTGATTTCGCTCCACAATCATATTTATGAATCATTCCGATTCTGTTGTCAAGTAAAAAATGAAAAAAATTTATTTTTTATTTAAAAATATATATTTTTTATTCTATTTTTTTACAAATTACCATATAAGACCATATAAAAATATATTTTTGTCATTGACAACCATAAAATACCATAATATTATTGGACTCAATTAAGGAGTGTTTTAATGTTATTTTTAGGAACTATTGAAAATAAATTAGATCAAAAAGGACGTATCAGTGTACCTGCTGATTTTCGTATGGTTGTTAAAAATAGCACATTCCAAGGAGTTATTCTTTTTCATTCCTTTACAAACAAATGCATTGAAGGTTGTTCTATGGAAAGGATGGAAATGCTTTCGGATGCAACTGATAATTTGGATTTGTTTAGTGAGGAAAATGATAATCTTAATTCTTTGATTTTTTCTGATGCTAGACAATTGTCCTTTGACGTGACAGGCAGGATTGTAATCCCCTCTGATTTATTAGAGTTTGCCGGAATTAAAAACTCTGCATTGTTCGTAGGAAAGGGAAAAACTTTTCAAATTTGGAATCCTGATGAATTTAATAAATTCCAAAATAATGTGAGGAAAAAGGCTTTTGATGCTAGACCTTCTTTATCTTTTAAAAAGGAGTAGCGATGTCCGTTGAAAATCAACTTCATATCCCGGTTATGTTAAATGAAGTTATAGAAAATCTTTCTCTTAAAGATGGGGGTGTTTATGTTGATGGAACCTTTGGTAATGGTGGATATTCAAGGGCAATTTTAGAAAAATGCGACACAAAAGTAATTGCATTTGACAGGGATGAAAATGTAAAAAAAACTGCTGATGTATTTAAAGAAAAATACAAAGATAGATTTTCGTTTTTTCAGGATAAATTTTCAAATATTTACCCTGTATTATCTAAAAATAATATAAAATCCGTTGATGGTTTGGTTTTGGATATAGGAGTTTCATCTATGCAAATAGATACTCCGGAACGGGGATTTTCTTTTAGGTTTGATGCACCTTTATCAATGGCTATGGGGAAAAATGATATAGATGCCAATGTCGTTGTTAATACATTTTCTGAAAAGCAACTGGCCGATATATTTTATATATATGGTGAAGAAAAAAAATCCCGAATTATTGCTAAAAATATTGTTGAAGAAAGAAAACATAAGAAAATAGAAACTACTTTTCAATTAGTAGACATTATAAATAAATCTGTTGGTAAATTTGCATCTGTTAAAACTATACCAAGAATATTTCAAGCCTTACGAATTTTTGTAAATAATGAACTAGGCGAATTACAAAGTGTATTAAATGATGCAAAAAACATACTTTCGTCCGGTGGAAGATTGGTTATTGTAGATTTTCATTCCTTAGAGGATAGAATAGTGAAAAATTTTATTAAAAATAATACTGAACCTAAAAAACACTACTCAAAATATGCTATTTCTTCAAAAGATAATAATCTTTTAAATTTACCCTTTAAAATAGTTCAAAAAAATGCTATAATTCCTACTAGAAATGAAATAGATAATAATCCCAGAGCAAGATCTGCAAAATTGCGATCTGTGGAAAGGGTGTAATTTTTATTAGGGTGATAAAGTGGGAAAATATAAAAATTTGTTTTTACCTGTTTTGATTATACTATCTTTCTTTATAGCGATATTTTCTTATACTTTGCAATTCAGAATCAATAAATTTGATAAAGATATAAAAAATTTAAATAAGGAAATATCTGATATAGATGAGGAAATTAAAGTTTTAAAAACTGAACTTTCTCATCTTACATCTATTACTAGGATAAAAAAAATTTCTAATAGGTATTTATCTGATTATAAGTTGATTACCTTTGATGATTTTATTAAGGTTATGGACATTCCTATCAATCCAAAACTTGAGTAATATATGATTAAAATATTAAAAAAAACTTTGCAAAAAAAAGAAAAAATACCAAAAAATTATTTTTTTGGTGATGATATTCCTTTGGATTGGTTGAATATAAAAAAGAGGAATATGTCTGATAAACGATTGGTTTTTATAGAGGCTGTATTATATATAATATTTGTAATAATTATATTAAAACTTTTTTCAATAAATATTGATTTTGATTTTTTCAAAAAAAATTTAATAGATAATACATCTACTAATTCATCTTATAGGCCGGATATTTTAGATAGAAATGGGAAATTGTTAGCAACGAATCTTCCAACTTTTGATTTATATGTGGAACCTCATAATGTAGTTGATGCAGAACAATCCTCTAAAAAACTTGCACAAATACTACCTGATTTAAAATATGATGACCTAGTAAAAAAATTAAAATCATCAAAAAAGTTTATTTACATTGCTAGAAAAATTTCTCCTCTAGAAAAGGAAAAAATAACACTGATAGGAGAGCCTGGTTTAAACTTTATAAAAAATGAAGGTAGAGTTTACCCTCATACAAACCTTTTTTCTCATATAATAGGAAGTGTTGATGTTGATAATAATGCAATTAGTGGTATTGAAAAGTATATTGATAATAATGAATTAAAAAACTCTGAAAAACCTGTCATACTATCTATTGATATGTATATCCAAGATGCAATCAGACAACATCTATTAAAAGCTATGACTGATTTTAATGCAAAATCCGCTGCTGGGATTGTGATGGATGTTGCAACTGGTGAAATTTTGGGAATGGTTTCTTTGCCTGATTTTTCAAATAATGAATATGCAAAAGTTGTTACGAATCCTTTGTTTAATAATCATGTCACCTTGGATGTATATGAGTTTGGATCTGTTATGAAAATATTTAATACTGCCTTGGCAATAGAAAATAACTATCCTTTGAATAAGATTTTTGATGTATCAAAACCTTTCATGATAGGTAATCATGCTATAAAAGATTCCCACCCTAAAAAATGGTTAATAAATGTCGTAGAGGGATTTATTCATTCTTCTAATATTGTAATGGCAAATATTGCAAAAGATTTGGGAATATCAAAGCAAAAAGATTTCCTTAAAAAACTTAACCTATTAGAAAAAATTGATTTTGAATTACCAGAAAGAGGAACTACTATATATCCAAAAGATTGGAATGAATTCTATTCTGCAAGTATTGGATTTGGTTATTCCATATCCCCTACTATGTTGGCTGTGGTTTCTGCTATTAACGGAATAGTCAATGATGGATTATATGTAAATCCAACTATATTAAAAAGAGATAAAAATGAAACTTTGAAATCTTATCAAGTAGTAGATCAAAAAACTTCTGATGCTATAAAAAAATTTATGCGACTTGTTATAACAAATGGAACCGGATATATGGCTAATTTAAAAAATATTAAAGTTGGCGGGAAAACAGGAACTTCCTATAAAATAGTAGATGGCAAATATGACAATACTAAAATAAGGACTTTTTTTGCTTCTATTTTCCCAGCGGATAGACCTAAATATACTATGTTAATAATGCTTGATGAAGCAAAAAATAAAAATTGTAATACTGCTGCATGCACTGCGGTGCCAATATCTGCTGATATAATTAAAGATGTAAGTACTATTTTGAATCTTGATATAAAAAATAATATTGATTAAAAATATAAAAAAATACTTAATAATTTATTATATTTGTGTTATAATAAACAAAAATAAATAATAAAAGAGGTTAAAATGTTTTATAATTTAAGTGCAAATTGGGATGGAATATTTAATTTGTTCAGGTATATAACTTTCAGAACTGGTGGGGCTTTGTTAACTTCTCTGTTCATATATCTTATATTTGGAAACAGATTTATAAATTTTATAAAAACTAAGTTTGCTCAACCAATAAGGAAAGAAGGTCCTCAATCACATTTGAAAAAACAAGGAACTCCTACTATGGGTGGAATTTTAATGTTGATTTCTATAATGGTATCTTCGTTACTTTGGTGTAATTTAAATAATGGATATGTTTGGATAGTTTTATTTACGATGCTTTCCTTTGGTATAATTGGTTTTATTGATGATTACTTTAAGGTAGTACATGGTAATGCATACAAGGGATTGTCTGCAAAAGTAAGATTATTTTTCCAATTTATAATTTGTGCTTTTGTTTGTGTTGGTATTTATAAGTTAATGCCTAATGAATTTAAAACAACTATTACAATACCTTTCTTTAAAAATATTTTATGGGATTTAGGTATATTGTATTTCATATTTGTATCTTTGGTTATTGTAGGAAGTGGTAATGCTGTAAACTTAACTGATGGAATTGATGGATTGGCAAGTATGACTACTATCAGTTCATTTGCTGTATTTTTATTGGTGTCATATTTAATTGGTAGAGCGGATTATTCTTTGTATTTATTCCTTCCTTATGTACCAGGGGTTGGCGAAATCACCGTTTTGATAGGTGCTATCATAGGGGCTATACTTGGATTTTTATGGTTTAATGCATATCCTGCAAAAATATTTATGGGGGACGTTGGCTCTCTTGCTATTGGAGCAGGACTTGGTGTAATAAGTGTTATAACAAAAAATGAATTCCTTTTACTTATTTGTGGAGCAATATTTGTAGCAGAAGCTATATCCGTTATGTTGCAAATTTATTCTATAAGAGTAAGGGGTAAAAAGATATTTAAGATGGCTCCGTTGCATCATCATTTTGAGTTAAAAGGATGGAGCGAACAAACCGTTGTAATAAGATTTTGGATTATTTCTATTATTTTGGCTTTGATTGCTTTGTCTTCTTTGAAAATAAGATAGTTATAAAGGTGTAATATGATAAATAACTTACTTAATAAAACCGTAGCCATATTAGGTCTTGGAAAAACGGGAATGGCAGTTGCCAGAGAGTTAAAATTACGTGGGGTTCATGTAATTGCTTGGGATGATAAAGAGGTTTTGAGAAAGGAAGCAGAAGGTCTTCATGTAACAATTAAAGATTTAAGAAATGTTGATTTTTCAGATGTGGAGTTATTGGTAATAAGCCCTGGAATACCTCATACTTATCCGGAACCTCATCCTGTTGCGAAATTAGCAAAGGAAAATGGTGTAAAAATTGTATCTGATGTTGAGTTGTTCGTTTCTACTTATAAAAAGGCAAAGTATATAGGGATAACTGGAACAAATGGAAAATCTACAACTACGGCTTTGGTATATCATGTCCTTAAAGAGAATGGAATACCTTGTGCAATAGGGGGAAATTTTGGAATTCCTGTTTTTGATTTGCCTATATTAGATAACAATGGTTATTATGTTTTTGAAATGTCAAGTTATCAGATAGAACTATCTCCTTCTATTGATTTTGATGTGGCTGTTTTGTTGAATATTACTCCGGATCATTTATCAAGACATAATGGAATGGAAGGTTATGTTAATGTAAAAAAATCAATATTTAATAGGAAATCCAAAAAAAATTGTATCAATGTTGTAGCCGTTGATGATACTTACACAAAAAAGATATTTAATGAATTACAAAAAACACAGGCTACTTCGTTAAATATTCCGGTTTCTTATTCTAAAAAAATTGAAAATGGATATTTTGTTTCTTCACAGGGAATGTTGATAGACAATACAAAAAATGCTAAGTCTGAGATATTTGATTTATCATCATTGGATAACTTATGCGGAAAACATAACTGGCAAAATATATCTGCTGCTTTCGCTGTTGCGAAATCTGTTGGACTTTCAAATACAAAAATCATAAATGCAATAAAAACATTTAAGACTTTGGAACATAGAATAGAATATGTTGGAACATTTGCTGGTATAAAATTTATTGATGATTCAAAGGCAACAAATGCCGAATCTGTTAAGTATGCTATTGACTCTATGAATGATATTTACTGGATTATTGGAGGAAGACAGAAAGAAGGTGGAATTTCTTTGTTAGAACCTCAATTATCTGATGGTAATATAAAAAGGACTTTTGTTATAGGTGAATGCGAAAAGGATTTTTATAATCTAACAAAAAAATATATGCCATCGTATAGATGTCATAAATTGGAAAAGGCTGTATACAAAGCATTTAAGTTAGCATTAAAAGATTTGAAAAAAGGAAAAGTTAAAAATCCCGTAATACTATTATCACCGGCAACTGCATCATTTGATCAATATAAATCTTTTGAAGAAAGAGGAGATCATTTTAAATCTTTGTTTAGGGAAATAGTCGGAAAATATTCAAAAAAATTGGGATAAATTATGTTTGTAAAAAGAACAGAAAATAATTTATTTACAAGATGGTTAACAAATGTTGATAAGTCAATATTGATTTCTGTTTTATCCTTAATAGTAGTTGGTATTTTAATGATGTTCGCAACTACTCCGTATGCTGCTAGGAATATAGGGGCTCCGGAATATTCCTTTATAAAAAAGGCAATTATATATGTAATAATTGGCATTTGTGTTCTGATTACAACATCTTTTTTAACTACACGGGAAATACGATATATATCTGTAATAGGATTTGCTGTTTTCTTTGTTTTATTAGTTGCAACTTTGTTTTTCCCAGAGGTAAAAGGTGGAAGAAGGTGGATTTCAATTGCGGGGTTTAGATTACAACCTTCGGAATTTTTGAAACCTTTGTTTGCCGTTGTTATTTCTATGATATTAGTAAGAATAAAGGATTTACATATATCTATTAAATCTCATAATCCAGTTAAAATTTTAAAGGGAATTTGGGGAAATAAAAAAGAGAAAAATTACATTATATCCTTGTTGATAATATTTACACTTATATGCTTTATTCTTGTAAGACAACCTGATATAGGTATGACTTCAACATTTTTCATAATTTTTGCAGCAGAAATATTTGTAGCGGGCATTTCATGGTGGATTATCGCGGGGTTGGGTGGATTGTCCATTTGTGGATTATTTTTAGCGTATAAATTTTTGCCTCATGTAACTGCTAGAATCGAATCTTTTTTTAATTTTAACTATCAATTACAAATGGGGTTAAATGCGATAAAAGAATCAGGACTATTTTTCGGAGGGCATACAAATAATTTAAAAATAAAAGTTCCTGATATACATACTGATTTTATATTTGCTGCTGTTGTAGAGGAAGTTGGTCCATTTATTTCTTCGTTATTATTATTGGTATTTTTCTTTTTAATAATTCACATAATAACTACATTAAAAAATAAAATTAATAATTTTGTGGTTTTTGCATCTGTTGGAATTGTTGCATATCTATCTTTTCAAATTTGTGTAAATATTTCTTCTACTTTGGGAATTATACCAACAAAGGGTATGACCTTGCCTTTTATATCCTATGGAGGTTCATCTTTTATTTCTTCTTGCTTTGCAATAGGGGTTATCTTATCATTATTACAAGATCAAAATTTACGGAGATAGTTTATGAAAAAAAATAATAGAATTGTTATAGGGGCTGGCGGAACTGGCGGACATTTGTTTCCTGCTTCGGCTATAAAATACTCTCTTGAAAAACTAGGTTATAAAGTTTTCCTTATTACAGATAAAAGAGGTAAAAGATTTGCTGATAAATTTGAAAATATATCTGTTATAATAGGTGGTGGCATGAGTGGTGAGAGTTTTTTTTATCGCCTTAGAAGCCTTATGAAACTATCTATTGGATTTATGCAAACTTTTTTTTATATGCTTAAAATTCGTCCTGTCGCAGTAATAGGTATGGGAGGATATATTTCTGTGCCTGTTGTGTTATGGGGAAAACTATTTGCAAAAAAAACTTTTATTCATAATGCAGATTCAATATTGGGAAATGCAAATATGTTATTGGCAAAGTTTGCTGATGTAACCATGGTTTCTTTTGAAAATACAAAAAAAATACCTGCAAAAGCAAATGTCGTATTTACAGGCTTACCACTTAGAGAAGATGTAAAAAAAATTGCTGATACCCCTTATCCATCAATAAAAAAAACGAATCAGATTGTTATTACTATTATGGGGGGCTCACAGGGGGCAGAAATCTTTGGAAATGTTATTTCAAAGGCAATTGCAATGTTTGAACCAAATCAAAGACAACATTTTTTCATATATCAACAAGTAGTAGAAAAAGATATGACTAATATAAAAAAGTTTTATGATGAAATTGGTGTGAAATCTGAAATAAAGCCTTTTTTCAAAAATCCTGCAGAATTACTTGCAAAATGTAATATATTTATTGGTAGATCCGGGGCATCTACCGTACTTGAAGTAGGAAGTGTTGGAAGACCCGCTATATTTATTCCTATAATGCATAAGGATAGGCAACAATTTATAAATGCTGAACAAATTACATCTGTTGGTGGTGGAGAAATTTTGCCTCAGCCTCAGTTTTCCGCAAAAAATTTGTATAAAATCTTAAAAAAGTTTGTATCTGATGCGAATTTACTTGAAAATATGGCAAAAAAAGCTAAAATTTTCTCCGTTAAAAATGATGCTAGCGAAAAAATAGCAATTTTGATTGATAATATACTTAATAAAAAATAAGGATTGTTGAATTGCAAGCTGTTGATTTAAAAAATTTAAAAAAAGATACTGTATTTCATTTCATTGGTGCAGATGGAATAGGAATGAGTTCTATTGCTGAGGTTTTATTTAAACTAGGTTATGTTGTGCAAGGATCAAATGATGTAGTCGGTGAAAATATGTTGGAATTACAAAAACTTGGTGCAAAGGTTTTTGTGGGACATAATCCTCAGAATATTCAAAATGCCGATTATATAGTTTTTTCATCTGCAATTCCTGAGGATAATGTTGAAATTGTAGAAGCAAAAAAAAGAAATATCCCTATTATAGAAAGGGCTAGTATGCTTCAATCAATACTTGCTCTTAAAAAATCTATTGCTATTACTGGAACTCATGGAAAAACTACTACGACTGCTTTTGTTGGAACTATGCTTGATGTTGCAGGATTTGATCCAACTATAATAGATGGTGGAATTATGAATAGATATGGTTCCAATAACAAAGTTGGAAAAGGCGATTATGTAGTGGCAGAAGCATGCGAAGCATTTGGAAATATAAAATATTATTCTACTGATATTGCTGTTATTACAAATATTGATCCAGAACACATGGAATTTTATCATTCATTTGAAAACCTTAAAAATTATTTTCGTGAATTTATTGACAGGGTTCCATCTGATGGTTTGGTCGTTGCTTGTGCGGAACATCCTGTTGCCGTTGAACTGGCAATGGAGGCAAAAAACTCTAAAAAAGTATTAACTTATGGTTTTTCGGAAAAGGCTGATATATATGCTTTTGATATAGCGTTTGACACTGATGGTTCCTCTTTCTCTGTTAAATTAAAGGACGGGAATGTCATTGAAAACCTTAGGATTCCTTTGTTTGGGAAACATAATGTTTTGAATTCCCTGGTCGCGGTTTCAATCGCCTTTTACCTTGGAATAAATGAAAAAGTTATAAGGGAAGCCCTACTTCAATTCACAGGAACAAAACATCGTTTTTCAAAAGTTGGACAGGTAGATGGTATAACGATTTTTGATGATTATGCTCATCATCCAAAAGAAATTGCTACTACCTTGGCAATGGCTAGAAATATTGCAAAGGATAAAAAAATATTTGCTATATTTCAACCTCATAGATTTTCAAGACTTGATGATTTATTTGATGACTTTTTAAAATGTTTTAATGATGCTGATTATGTAATTTGTATGCCTGTATATTCTGCGGGGGAAAAGGCTGGAACCTTTAAAAATCACAACGATTTTTATGAACAATTACAAAAAGATGGCTTTAAAAATTCCTTTAAAGTCAATGACTTTAACGAAATACCTGAGATTATATTGTCAAATGCAAAATCGGGTGATATAACTGTTTCACTTGGGGCTGGAAGTATTAAAAATTTAATTTATACTCTTCCTAAACTACTTTTGAAAAAATAATATAGAAAGAAAATTATGAAAAATTTACCAAAGGTAAAAGGGGAATTGTTTGAAAATTACGAACTTGCCACTATGACAAGATTTAAAACTGGTGGAATGGCAGAAGTTTATTTTTCCCCTTATGATATTGATGATTTATCTCATTTCCTTAAAAAAGCACCAAAGGATATGCCTATACATCTTATTGGTTTTGGTTCTAATATTTTAATTCGTGATGGGATTTTAAATGGAATCACAATACGACTTCAAAATAGTAATTTTTCTTTCATAGAAAAAATGGAAAATAATATTCTTAAATGCGGAGCATTTACCTCTAATATTGCGATTGCAAAGTTTGCGGCGGAAAATTCTATTCAAGGAATGGAATTTTTATTTGGTATTCCTGGAACTATTGGCGGAGCAATTCAAACAAATGCTGGATGTTTTGGTCGTGAAATAAAAGATGTTTTTGTTTCCTTGCAAGCAGTTAATATTAAAACAGGGGAAATTAAAAACTTTGACTTGAAAGAATGTGGCTTTTCTTATAGAAAATCTGAAATTGGAAATGAATGGGTTTTTGTATCTGTTGAAATAAAGGGCGAGCCTGGAAAAAAGGAATCTATCTTGCAAACTATGCAAAACATTAAAGAAAAAAAAGATAGTGCTCAACCGACCTATACAAAAACTTCGGGATCTACCTTTAAAAATCCTAGTCCTGAAAAACCTGCTTGGAAATTGATTAAAGAGGCAGGATGTCAAGGTTTAAAATTGGGTGGAGCGATTGTTTCCCCGGTTCATGCAAACTTTATTGTTAACGAAGATAATGCAACATCTGCTGATATTGAAGATTTGGCTGAAAAGGTAAGATTAAAGGTTTATGAAAAATTCGGAATTATGTTAGAATATGAAATTAAAATAATAGGAACTAGAAGAATAGAAAATATATAATCTATTCTCTTTTTAACATTCCTTTTATTTCTTTGATATCCAAAACACCTATAATAAATAATGTGCCAAAATAAAATAACCCACCTGTTGATATTAGCAATATCAAAGATAAAAGTTTAAGATAGAAAGGATAAACACTTATATCTGCCATCAGTCCCATAACACCAAAATAAACTATTAACGACATTAATATACTGACTATTGTTATTTTTAAAATATCCTTTAATACTTCTTTATACATAACCATAAACCCTCTTATATAACTGATTAAATATAATAAGACACAATTTATCCAATTAGATATTGTTATGGAAATGACAACCCCAGTATAGCCTAAAAGTTTATTCAAATATATTGTAAATGCAAGATTCAATAACATAGAAATACCTGCTATTATCATAGGTGTTTTTGTATCGTTGCGGGCATAAAAAATATTGGAAAATAATTTTATATAAACAAGGGCAGGAAGAGATATACATAATATTTGCAGAAGTTGGGAAGTTGCAAAAGTATCACTTGCCTTAAAGGCTCCTCTTTCAAAAAATACTTGGATAATAGGATAACTCATCGCAATTAATCCAAAAGATGATGGGATTACCAGAAGGCTGGCTAACTTCATTGAATTATTAAATAATAGTTTCGTTTTATTAAAGTTATGTTTTTTTACCTCCTTTGATAAACTTGGCAACAAAACGGTAGCAAGGGCAACACCTATTACACCTAATGGAAGTTGATTTAATCTATCCGCATAGTAAATCCAAGAGACTGCACCATTTGTGTTAGATGCAAATATACTTCCTATCATAACATTTAAATGATATATGCCTGCACCTAAAATTCCAGGGGCAATTTTTTTCAAAAATAAACTAATCTTCGGAGTAAATTTTAATTTAAAACTTATTATCCCAAAACCATAATTTTTTGCAATCCACCAAAGCCAAACCAATTGTATTATACCTGAAACAAATACACCCCATGCAATAGCGTGTGCAGATGTAGGGAAAGCATTACTGAATAAAACAAGTCCAAGTATCATACATAAATTTAAAATTATTGGTGTAAATGCATAAGGTTTAAAATTACCCAATGTATTTAATATACTTCCAAAAAACGAAGTAAGTGCAATAAATAATAAAAACGGGAATGTTATTCTGGCAAGAGTAATTGCAAGAGTATATTTTTCAGCATTTTCTGAAAAACCAGGTGCAAAAATGTCAATCACAAAAGGCATAAATATCTCTGCTATCAATGTAAAAATTAACAAACTATAAAATAGAAAAGATAATAAATTTTTGCAAAATTGTTGAGCCTTGCTTTTGGAATCTTCGTATAATATTTCTGAAAATATTGGAATAAATGCAGAATTAAAAGCCCCTTCTGCAAAAATACTTCTAAACAAATTGGGAACCTTAAATGCAACTAAAAAACAATCTGATAATTTGCCAGCACCTAAATAATTGGCTACAAATAAATCCCTGAATAAACCACTAATCCTACTTAGGAAAGTTATAATTCCTACTATTATAGTATTTTTAAGCAAACTTTTATTACTCATAAAAAAAACCTTTATTTATTGCAATTTATATTATATCATATCTAAATTATAGGCAATAAAAAAGAAGGGAAATATGAAAAAACTTTTTATACTTTCAATTTTGGTGTTTTTATCGGCTTGTACCACTGAAAATGTGATTGATTATTCCAAAAAACAGGATACTGAAATCTTTGAATTGGCGATGAAACAACTAAATGATGGTAATAATATCTCTGCGGCTAACTCTTTTATGCAAATAGAATATAATTACCCCTATTCTCCCTTAGTCGCAAAATCATGGTATTTGATGGGGTATGCTTATTACCTTGAAGGAAAGTATGCTGATGCAATTGAACAATTTGAACGATTACTTAAATTCCAACCTAATCATCCTCAGGCTCCTTATGCCGCATATATGATTGCAATTTCTTATTATGATCAAATATCCCCTATTACAAGAGATCAAAAGATGACAGAAATGGCTTTGATAAAAATGAGTGATGTGGTACAAAAATATCCAGATACTAAATTTGCCGAAGATTTAAAACCTAAAATCATAATTGCAAAAAACGATTTGGCAGCAAAGGAAATGTATATTGCTAAAACTCTTATGACAAAACAAAATATTATAGGTGCATTGAACAGATATCAAACTGTTATAAGAAAATTTGAAACAACTTTGTTCGTTCCAGAAGCATTATTCAGAACAGTTGAAATTTATAATATTATGGGAGAAAAAGAAGAAGCTATGAATATGACACGCCTTTTGGAAGTTAACTATCCAGAATCCGAATGGTATAAGTTAGCAAAAGAGGCGTGTTCTTCTGATTAAAAAGTCTTATATATTTAAATCAAATAACTGTTTAAAATTATTGCTTGTGATATTTGCAATTTCGGAGAAGTCCATTTCTTTGATTTCTGATAATTGCTTTGCAACCTGAACAACAAATGCAGGTTGATTTTCCCTGCCCCTATATGGAACTGGGGCAAGATATGGGCTGTCTGTTTCTACTAATAATCTGTCATTAGGAATAGTTTTAAAAGTTTCCCGTAAGTCAAAGGCATTTTTAAAAGTAATAATACCAGATGCGGAAATGTAAAATCCCAATTCCAACATTTCACCAGCCATTTTAGAATCACCTGTAAAACAATGTATAATTGCTTTAAACTTATGTCTTTTCATTTCTGATTTTAATATATCGCACATATCACTATTGGAATCGCGATTGTGAATAATTATAGGAAGATCTGTTTTAACCGAAACATTTATATGATTTAAAAAGTTTTCTATTTGTATATCTTTGTTATAACCTTCCTTTGAATAATCAAGCCCTGTTTCACCTATGGCTATTATTTTTTTATTCTTAGAAATGTATTGTAATAAATCCTCCTGTGAAATAATACCGTTAGTTTCCGCTTCGTCTGGATGTTGACCTATTGCACCAAAAACATTTTCATATTTGGCAACTATTCCCAAAATATTATCAAATGATGAACGGGAAGAACCTGCATTAAGCATATAATTAACACCTTCGGATTTCGCATTTTGTATGATTTCTAATTGTTTGTCCGGAGTATAAAAATCAATATGACAATGACTATCTATAAGCATTTTTTAGCCTTTCAAATACACTAAATATAACAGCAGTATAATCTAAGTTTAAAACAGAAACTAATTCAAAAAGGGATAATGCATCTTCTCGGATTTTGAAAATTTTATCTGTATTCAAAATAGCATTGGAACATAATTTTATAACATTTTCCTCTTTTGATGAAGTAAAACTTATTTTAATATTAGATTTTTCTTTAATAATATTATCTAAAAACTTTATGTATATTTGCTTGAATATATTAAATCGAATATCTGAATTTCCTATTAACGAGATTAAATCTGTTAATTTTTTATTATCTTTTGATAAAACACCTGGAACAATATCATAAAAACTTTTTAAAATATTGATGCCGTCATTATGATAAAATTCAAGTGCATTTCCTATACTGCCATCGGAAAGGTAGGTTAAGGTTTTGACATCTTCATCTTGTATTCCGTTGATATAATCCTTTAATAAAATATTCATATTTTCATCATTTAAAGGTTTTAGTTTTAATAAGCGACAACGGGATTTTATCGTATCTATCACATTTTCATAATTATTACAGATAAGTAAAAGTAATGATTTTGCAGGAGCTTCCTCTAATATTTTCAAAAGAGCATTTGCACTATTTGTATTCAAATCATCAACACTATCTATCAATGCGATTCTGTATCCACCTTCTGATGATGTTTTAGAAAAAAATTCCTTTAACTCCCTTATTTGTTTTACTAAAATTTCTGTTCTTAATTTTGTTTTATTAGTATCAGAATATTCCCGCTCTATAATTTTTAGGTCTGCTATACCACCATAGATAAGCCTTTCACAAATAGGATTAGATGGTGATATTTTCAAAGGCGAATCGTCAATCGAATCTATTATATCTTTGTTCTGTATACCTAGATTTATACTTTTTGATGATACAGATTGATAATCAAAAGTATCATCAATATCAAGTTCTTCGGTATCAGATGAATAGTCATCTGAAAAATCTATTTCCTCTTCTTTGACATTAGATGCATCAAGGTTTAAATCTATATTTAAATCCTTTATCAACGAAGAATTGGAAAGAGAAAATATATAACGAATCACTCTGTATGCAAATGTTGCTTTTCCTATACCTTTTGGTCCTGAAATCAACCAAGCATGATGCAAATGTCCACTATTAAAATTGTGTAAAAACTCTTCTTCCGCCTCTTTATGCCCAAGCAAGCAAAAAGTATTTTTAGGACTTCTTTCATCCGAAACTTTATCAAAGGTTGAAGAAAGCGAAACCATTTATATTCCTAATTTTTCATTCAAAATGTTCATTATCCTGTTTGTTATTGTAGGAACGGTGCCAACAGAATTCATTAACACACATCTTTCTGGAAAAAGTTTTGCTACCTCTCTGAATCCTTGAACTCCTTTTGATAGCCAATCATTACCCATGCTTTCGAATCTATTTATTTCTGTTAAAATACCATGAGATTTATCCGCTTCTATATCAAAGATTATAGTAAGATTTGGTTCAAAATCACCTATGGCAAATTTGTATAATTTTATCATATTATCTATCCCAAGGCCATGTGCAAAACCTTGGTATGCATTTGTAGTATCTGCATATCTATCGCATAAAACTATTTTACCTGCCTCTAATGCTGGTTTTATAACTGAGGATACATGATTTACACGAATCGCAGTAAATAATAATGCCTCGGTCATAGGTTCCATTTTATCAACAGATCCCTTTAAAAGAATATCTCTTACCTTTTCACCTAAAATTGTGCCACCAGGTTCACGGGTTGCAACGACATCATATCCTTTTTTTCTTAACTCTTCAGCTACTAATTTTAGTTGTGTTGTTTTACCGACACCTTCTCCACCTTCAAAAGTGATAAAATATCCTGGCATCACATTCTCCTTTCTTAACTTACTATGTTTAATATTATCTGTTGTATATTTTTAAATATTCTTCCGATAAAGTTTGAAGATTTTACATCTTCTAGTGTAATTAACTTAAAATCCTTTTCCTTATTACCATCAACATATAATGTCAAAGTTCCAACCTCGGTGCCTTTGCTTACCGGTGCAGGAATAGGAGAATTATATGTAGCACGAAGTTCAACATTTGGTGTTTGCCCATTTTTGTTTGTAACTAAGATAGTTTCTGAAATACCAACAGGCACCTTTGATTCCTTTCCAAACCATACTGGAATATCTAATACCTTATCCCCTGGTTTATAATATATTAAGTTTGAAAATTCACGGAATCCCCATTCCAAAAGATATTTAGAATCTGTAAACCTTGTATAACTGGCATTATTTCCCTTTAATCCATTTATAACAGCGATAAGTCTTCGTCCATTCTTTTTTGCAGAGGAGGCAAGTCCATATCCTCCTTTTGTTGTATGACCAGTTTTAAGTCCATCAGCAGAAGGCATTATCCAAAGTAATTTATTTCTGTTGTCTTTGTTTCCTGTTAAATCTTTTTTATAAAGAAACTCCTTTTCACCAAAGTAATGATAATACTCTGGAAAATCCTTTATTATATGTCTGGTAAGGGTAGCTAAATCCTCTAATGACATAAGATGGTTTCTATCATACCAACCAGAAGCATTTTGAATAGTTGTTTGTTTTAAGCCTAAACGAGAAGCAAGGTCGTTTAACTCCTCTACGAATCTGTCTTCACTTCCGCTTATGTTTTCTGCAATAACAATTGTTGCATCATTACCACTATTTACTATTACACCTCTGATTAAATCTTCTAATCTTACCTTTTCCCCATATTCCAAAAACATTGTGGAGCCTGAATTGGCATTCATTGCCTTTGCCTTTTTCCATGCTTCTGGACCTACTATGAATTCAGAATCTAATGTATAAGTACCATCCTTTAATTTTTCAAAGACACGATAAATTGTCATAAGTTTACTCATAGAAGAAGGCGGAACTGCAATATCGGCCTTTTTTTCATATAGTATTTTTCCACTATCAAAATCCATAAGTATTGCGTATGGAGACTTTAAGTCCGGAGTTGTTGCAGAAAAAGCACCTAAATTAGTAAAAAATGAAATAATAAATACAAAAAATACAAATGTTCTCAATTTTTTCTCCTTTATTTCTTTACAGACTCTATTATTACTAACTTTTTTAAATAATAGCAATCATAAATTTTAAAATTTAATCTTGCTTATGTTTTTTTTTTTGCTAGAATAAGTCAAAGTAATTATGAAAGTTTTGTTTTATGACTGATAATCAAAAGACATATAAGGTTTTAGCAAGAAAATATAGACCTAATACTTTGGAAGAGTTGGTGGGGCAGGATGTCCTTGTCAATACTATTGCAAATGCCATTAAAACTAATAGGCTGGCTCATGCCTATGTGTTTACTGGTATCAGAGGTGTGGGAAAAACATCAACTGCGCGAATTTTTGCAAAATCTTTAAATTGTATTGGTCCTGATGGGAAGGCAACTGAACCTCAGATTAAACCTTGTGGTGTTTGTGAACATTGCCGTGCAATTGCAGAAGATAGGGATATTGATGTTATAGAAATGGATGCGGCAAGCAGGACTGGTGTTGATGATATTCGTGAAATAATTGATTCCGTTCAATATAAACCTGCTTCGGCTAGATATAAAGTATATATAATAGACGAAGTTCACATGTTATCAAAAAGTGCCTTCAATGCCCTTTTGAAAACATTAGAAGAACCTCCTGCTTATGTAAAATTTATATTTGCAACTACTGAAATACGAAAGGTTCCTGCGACTGTTTTATCTAGATGTCAACGTTTTGATTTACCTCGTGTGGATATGGATGTGCTTTGTAATCATTTTAAACATATTTGCGAAATGGAAAATGTGAATATAGACGAAGCCTCTATACAACTTATTGCGAAAATGGCTGATGGATCGGTCCGTGATGGTTTAAGTTTTTTGGATCAAGTAATATCTAATTGTGAAGGGGATATTTCTGTTGAGAAAGTATCAAAAATTTTGGGACTTGCTTCAAAAAATGTTATTTTTGATTTGTATGATTATATAATGGGTGCAAAAATTTCTGATGCAATAAATTTAGTAAATGAACAATATAATATGGGGGTAGATCCTGTTTTAATATTAACTGATTTATTGGAAATTACTCATTTTATTACTAGGGTTAAGATTTCACCTAATTCTTTGACTACTTTGCCTTTAATACCAAAGGAACAAGAAAGAATTAAAGATTTAGCCAATAAACTTTCTATTTCTGTATTGGCAAGAGTGTGGCAAATGCTTTTGAAAGGACTTGATGAAATAAAGAAGGTGCCTAACCTACTTTCTGCAATAGAAATGATTTTAATAAGAATCTCTTATATAGGAATGATGCCTGGGCCTGCCGAAATACTTGAAAAAATAGAAAATCAGAATTCTTCTGAACTTCAAAAAAAAAATAGCTAATCATTTTGAAACTGAATCTATGTTTGAAGAACTTGCAAAAGTTGCAGATAGTGTTTCTACTATGACAATAGAATCTTTGGTAGACACATTAAAAGAAAAAAAGTCTTTTTTACTATCTCGTGATGTGGAAAGGTATGTTCGTTTTGTAGGTTTTGATAAAGGGGTTTTATCCATCAATTTAGAGGAACTTCATCCCAAAGAATTGATTAAAAACCTTAATGATTTTTTTATTCAAAGCAAATTCAATATAAAGGTCATTCGTTCTTCGGAAAAAGGTGATGATACTTTGGAACAAAAGAAAAAAGCTTTATTCCAACAACAACTGATGGAAGTGTCCCAGAATCCTATATTAAAGGAAATTTTGGAATGTTTCAGAAACTCTGTTGTTGAAAATATTGAAGATTTATAGTATAATTTCAAAATCAATAACTTAAAAAGGAGATATTATGGTAAATATAAATGAATTGGTTGCTCAGGCTCAGGCTATGCAAAATAAAGTTAAAATTGCTCAGGCAGAACTTGCAAAACAAGAAGTTGTAGGTGAAGCAGGAAATGGTTTAGTTAAAATGACTATAACTTGCACAAAAGAAACAAGAAAATGTGAAATAGATCCTTCTTTGTTAAAGGCAGAAGAAAAGGAAAATTTAGAAGATTTAATAGTGGCAGCAATGAATAATGCAAAGGAAATGGCTGATGAAATAGCAACTGCTACTATGGAAGAAGCAACTTCTGGACTTCAACTTCCAGAAGGGGTTAATTTACCTATGTAAATAATTGTAAACTTCTTACTAAACTTTGTTTTATTTTACGAGAAGTGTATTTTTGTTAAAATACCTTTTGCTTGATTTTCATTAAGTTTGTTCGTAAAATTTTCATTATTAAGCATAGGATGAAAAAATGTATAAAGTGAAATCAGATTTTTTAAATATAATTCAGGAACGTGGTCTTTTAAATCAGGCAAGTGATTTAGAAGGTTTAGATAAAAAATTATCTTCAAAGGAACCTGTAATTGGTTATTTGGGTTGCGATCCTACTGCTGATAGTTTGCATATTGGGAATTTGGTTTCTTTGACTATGCTTCATTGGTTTCAAAAAACAGGAAATAAACCTATCGCTCTTATAGGTGGTGCGACAGGAAGAATCGGCGATCCTTCTGGTCGTTCAAGCGAACGCCCTATGATGACAGAGGAGGTTTTTAATAAAAATTTAGCCGGAATAAAAAAATCTATGGAAAAGTTTTTTTCTTTTGGAACTGGCGCAACTGATGCAATTATAGTAAATAATTATGATTGGTTTAAGGATATAAAATATATAGATTTTTTAACTGAATATGGTCGTTATTTTTCTGTTAACGAAATGCTTAAAAGAGAAAGTGTCAAACTCCGCTTAGATAGGGAGCAACCTTTGTCGTTCTTAGAATTTAATTATTCCATCTTCCAGGCATACGATTTTGTGCAAATACACAAACAATATGGCGCTGTATTACAATTTGGCGGTGCAGATCAATGGGGGAATATAGTTTCTGGTGTTGATTTGGGTAGAAGATTGGGATTTGAACTTTTTGCATTAACTGCACCTTTGTTAACAGATGCAAATGGTGTAAAGTTTGGAAAATCTATGGGTAATGCGGTTTGGTTAAACGAAGATAAACTTCCTTCTTACGACTATTATCAATTTTGGAGAAATGTTGACGATAGGGATGTTGGAAAATTGCTTAGAATCTTTACAGAACTCCCTATGGCAGAAATTGAAAAACTTGAACAATTACAAGGGGCCGAAATTAACGAGGCTAAAAAAATCCTTGCATTTGAAGCAACAAAAATTTGTCGTGGTGAAACGGAGGCAATTTCATCTCAGAAAACGGCAACTGAAACTTTTGAAAATAAAGGTATTGGTTCGGACTTACCAACCTTTGAATTAACTGAAAATATGAATATTATAGATGCATTAGTTTTAACCAATCTTTGCAAATCTAAAAGTGATGCAAGAAGGATGATTCAATCTAATGCTATTTCTGTAAATGATACAAAGATAACAGATGATAAATTTATCATTGCCAGCCAGCTTGCAAACAATGGTAAGATACTTCTTTCAAGTGGAAAGAAAAATAAGGCTGTGTTAGTAGTAAGGTAAAATTCTGTTATGGTAAATTATATTAACAATCAAAAAAATACTAATGCTGATATATTGGCACCCTATTCTTCGTTTGATATATTTCAAGAAAATTGCCCTTATAAAAATGTTTCGTGTAATGGAAAACGAGTCAATGGATGCAAAAAATGCTTTGGAGTAAACGAATATAATCAAAATAATGGACAGCCCTTCCTTGATCCAGAATATTTTAAACGACTTAGCATTGATGTAGAAGATCACAATAGAAAATTAGCAAAGGAATGTCGTTTATATAATATAACTAGAACTTGTTCTTTCAAAAACCAATTTACTCAATGTATGTATTGTTTTAGGGATTATGGAAGAAAATAAAAAATAAAAAAAACTCCCATATTTGGGAGTTTTTTGTTCGTTTAGAAGTTGTTATTTTTCATACACTCTTACTTCATCACAATTTACATTATCTGTTTGCATTGTAATTGCTACACGAGATGCAGGAAGTCCCATATCTGTCAATGCATTCATAACAGATTTTACATTCTTTTTGATTGATGAAGGTTTTGTTTGTGATGCAACTCCTGATACTTCAAATGTTGCAGAAGGATTTCTTTCCAATGCACGACTTAATGCTTGGTAAAGAGGTTCTTCAAATTCAACATTTTCCTTATCAAATTTTATAACAACAAGAGGACGAGAAGCAACCGGTGCAGGAACTCTTTCTACTGATGTAGAAGGAGATGTCATAGGTTTATTAAAACCTCTGTTATCTATACTTCTTGTAGGAAGTTGTCTTTGACTTCTTGCCCTTGGAGTATAGCCGTAATCTTGTTCTGTTTCTGAAAGGAATGCATTGTATGATTCATCACTTGAAAACATTGAACCACCATCAGCAAAGAAATCTGTTGATGAGCCTGCACCATAAAGTCTTCCGTTTTTGATGTTTAAAGCAACATCATTAAGGTTAAATTTTTCGTTATCAACATATGCTTGTTGTCTATCTGCTTCGGCATTAAGTTGACGAGCAAAAATTGAAATATTTGAACCTATTTGTTTTGCTTCTTCTTCAAGAGCCTTTAATTGTTTATGATCTTCTTCTGTTGCACCGCGAATCTTGTATGATGCTTGTATAGAACCAACCATATAATCAACCATTGACTGATCAGATTCAACATCTGCAACTAATCTTTTTATATCAAATGCAATGTTGTTAATTTTTTCAAGTTTAGCCCTTGCATCTTTCCATTCATCCATCAATTCTGGATTTCCAGGAGTTGTGCCTAATTGAAGTTTTGAATTGATTTGTGCAACTGCACTTCTGTAATCTGAAACTGCGGTATTTGTTTCATTTCTCATTGATTGCAAAGTTGTCTTTCTGCTATCAACAAGACTTTTCAATTGAGCCTGTTCAGAACCAAAGTTCTTTATTTTATTTTTTATGAAAGTTCCATCAAAACCACCTTCTGCCTTTTTCACATTAGCAGGTTTCGTTTCACCACTCGCAAATAATGTTTCAGATGTTGATGAACAAGCACCCAAAACAACCATTGTTAATAATGCTATTAGTTTTCTCATTTATAACCCCTTATGTTAAAGTTAAACACCTGTCTTTGTTATACAGATAAGTAAATAATAAAACCTTTCTTTTGAAAAAGCAATACTTTCTTATTATTTTTTTATATGTTTTTTTATATAAGAAATTGCTTCGTCGGGTGTATTCACTATCTTAAAATATTTTTTATTACTTGCTTCTATAAACCCTGTTTTCATCATAGAATCTATTAAACTCTCAAAAGGTTTAAAAAAATTGTTAATGTTTACCAGTATAATTGCTTTATTTACAAACGTTTTATTATCTTTTTTAAGTTTACTATGTTTGTCATGAATTTCTTTATCTACTAATATATCAAATAATTCATCAAAAGTTCCAAAACCCCCAGGAAGAATAATGAAAGCATCAGAATTTTCTATAAATTTTCTTTTCCTTATTTGAATATTTTTTACTATTTTAAAGTGAGTTCCTGGAATCGGCTCTTCAAAATCTGCAATAAGTTTTGTTGTAATTCCGTAAATATATCCCTTTAATGCCAATACCCCGTATGCAACCTTGCCCATTAAACCTTTACCACCTGCACCATAGACAAGTCGCATATTGTTTTGTGCGATAAGATTTCCTAACTTTGTTGCGGTATCTGAATATATGTTTTTATTACCAAGTTTTGCACCACAAAAAACACTTACTGAAATTTTTTTATTATTGTTTCTTCTAAATATTCCCATTTTTACTTATTAACCTTTCAAAAAATTTTACCTGGTAATTTTAACAAATTTTATCCTTTATTTCAATAAAATACTTATTGCTTTTTGAGATTTTCTTGTTTATAATTTTGTAATCGTGGTCGGTTGGCAGAGAGGCTATGCAGAGGACTGCAAATCCTTGGACACTGGTTCGAATCCGGTACCGACCTCCAATATTAACTTTAAAGGGAGTCTTTTTTTTGGTTGATAAAAATAATAGCTTATCGCTAAATGTAAATGAAAAAATTCGCGCTCGCGAAGTTCGTCTTATAAATCAAAATGGTGAAAATCTTGGAATAGTATCTTCTCGTGAAGCCTTGGATATGGCAAGAGAGGTAGGTTTGGATCTTCTTGAAATTTCACCTTTGGCTAATCCACCTGTTTGTAAAATTATGGATTATGGAAAGTGGAAATACGAAGAGCAAAAAAAATTATCTGAAGCAAAAAAGGCTCAGAAGGTTGTAGAAATTAAAGAATTAAAAATCAGACCTAATATTGATGTGCATGATTTTCAAGTAAAAGTTAAGGCTGCAAGACGTTTTATAGAAGACGGAAACAAAGTTAAATTTACTGTTCGTTTTAAGGGAAGGGAAATTTCTAATCAAGATGCTGGACTTTCACTTCTTAACAGAATAAAGGAAGAATTAGGCGATATTATAAAAATTGATAAAGAACCTTCTATGGAAGGAAGACAAATGGTAATGTTTGTTGTGCCTAATAAATAAATTACTAAAATTGAAGAAAAATAAATCCCTCGTAAATGAGGGATTTTTATTTTATCGTTCAATAGATTTTTGATGTGTGTTAATAATCTCTGACAAGGTGTTATTATCAAATTCCTTTTGTACACCTTTTAAAATTTCGTTCATATGATGTTGAGAAAAAATCCAATCAGCATAGATTTTTAAATCACGATCACCTGGACGTGCGGTTTCCCCATATCTTATCATCTTATATACAGAGTCAATAAATGGCTTGTTTTTCATAGAATTCTTTATAAGCTCAACAGAAAAAGATAATTTTTTATCCTTTTGCTTAAAACTTAATGTATCTGTTGCAGGGTCTTCATCCCAATCAATTTGAAAATCTTCGTATTCCTTTAATAAAGAATATGGTATATAAAAACTATCATTTTTTGAACGATTCAACATTGAAGAAATTGCAATAATTGAATCTCTTGCACTATCGCTTATACCCATAAGTCCAGCACCTAAATTGAAATAATCATCTGAACTGACTACATCACCTTTTTTATTTAAACGTTCAAAAGTTTCCTTTGCCCTTTTTTGAGAATTTGTAATAACATCAGACATATTTAACCTCCTTTTTTAGTTATTTTAAAACTATTTTATTATACTGCTTGCATCTATTTTATTTATATCTATCAAATGAGCGAATTGACTGAAATTTTTATCTAGAACTGCAAATTGAATATTTATCTTATCCCTTGCAGTTTCAAATTTTGCAATTTCGGACTTAGTTAAATTCTGTATAGATGGTAATTTTATTGTTAATGGATTAACATGAACACCATTTTTTATAATTTCGTAATGTAAATGTGGGCCTGTCGAAAGACCAGTATTTCCAACATATCCAACGGTTTGCCCCTGTTTAACCTGAGTTCCAACCTTTACATCTGATTTAAACTTACTTAGATGAGCATAAGCAGTAGAATATGTTCCGTTATGACGAATCTTTATATAGTTGCCATAGCCGTTTTTCCAACCTCTAAAAACAACCTTTCCATCACCAGCAGCAGGTATAGGAGTTCCACTAGGTGCAGCGAAATCAACCCCCTTATGAGCCCTTGAATACCCAAGAATTGGGTGTTTTCTATTATTACTGAATTTTGAAGAAATCCTTGCCCCATTTATAGGTGTTTTCTTTAAGGTTTTAGAAGCCCCCTTACCATTTTCATCATAGTAGCCAACAACTCCCTTTTCGTTTTCATATCTGAAAAGGCGAAGTTCTTCATGTCTAGAATTTAGGTAAAGTGAAGCAAATATAACTTCGCCGTTTCCTAAATATTCACCATTATCAGAATATAATTGCTCATACATTATTTGGAATCTATCGCCTGGATAAATATCCCTTTCAAAATCAACATCAAAAGAGAATACCTCATAAAATTTATCAATAACATTATAAGGAATATTATTTGCTGTTGCTACCTGAGTTAAGCTGGTTCCTTTATCTATAACACCTTCACCACGAACTAACTCAACATTAACATTAGATTTTTTTTCTATTGTTTTAAAACCATCTTTTGTTTTTAATGAAACAACCTTATATATAGGACTTTTGATTATTTCAAGTTCCTTTAATTCTGCCTTTACCTTTGAGTCAGAATTTTCTATTGGTTTTAATCTGACAACCAATTTATCACTACCTGGACGAAGATCTGATAACTCACATAATGGAGCTATAGATTTACTAACCTCTAATATTTCACTATAACAAATACCCAAGTCAGAAAGGAGTGATGCAACGGAATCCCCGTTTTTTATTTCTATTGTATGTTCTTTTGTATTAGAAAACATATTTTCCAACAGATTATTTATACTATTGGGTTTGCCATTCAAATTTTTTGAAACGTCGTTTTCCATAGAAATTATTGGATCAAATGCCGCCTGTATACGAGGTGGAATATTACTTCCTGATTGTTTTGATATTATAAAGAAAAACAACAGGCACATGGAAAAACTTACCATAAATACCTGGAAATGAGGTTTTGAAATATACTTTTTAATTTTTTGATGCACTTTATTCATTTTTCGTTCCATTTCTTCATTTTAACATAGTATTTATAAAAAATCAAATTTTAAAGTATTTTTTCTTAATTCAAGTTTTCTATTTGTGAGATTATAGCCGAAAGTCCAACCTGTCTTTGATTAGAAAGAAGTGGTTTTAAGCCAATTTCTTCAAATAATTTACCTAATGAAAGGGAGCGTATTTCACTTAGAGTTTTACCATTTACAAGTGTATAAATTATAAATAATAATCCCTTTACTATCAAAGCATCACTATCAAAGTAAAACTGATACTTATCATTTATTTTTTCTGTGTAAATCCAAACATTAGAGGAACATCCGTATATCTTATATTCTGATGTTTTTTTATCTGTCGGGTAAGGGGGTAGGTTTTTACCCAACTCTAATAAATAGGCGATTTTATCATCGTCATCTTCAAACATTTCAAAATTTTTCTGTAATTCTGTACTATTCATTTATCTTTTTATAATTTTGCTGGTAATAATTTGGGTTTTATTATATAATTTCTTTTGTATTAAGCAAGGATAAAAAGCATGAATTCTAATATATTAAATTATTTTGATAAAAAAATCTCTTTGGGAATTTTATTATTCCCTTTTGCCATAATTTATTGGATATTATCTAAATTAAATAAATTTTTTTCTTTCCCTTATAAATCTAAGGCATTCGTTGTATGTGTTGGAAATATAACCTTAGGTGGTGTTGGAAAAACTCCGCTTGTAATAAAAATTGTTGAATTACTTAGAAAAAATAAAATAAAGGTAGGGGTATTATCAAGAGGATATAAGGGGAAATTATCTTCATTAAATCCAATCATAATTGATATTAAACAACATTCTCCGATTGATGTAGGAGATGAAGCGTTTATGATAAATGCAAAATTTAATGGAAAAGTTCCCGTATGTATATGTAAGAACAGAGGGAACGGGGCAAAAGTATTAGAAAAATTAGTAGATGTAATCATTATGGATGACGGCCTACAAAATTATTCATTAAAAAAGGATAAAGCAATAATAGTAATTGACGGGAAAAAAACTATTGGTAATGGATTTATATTCCCTATGGGACCATTAAGGGAAAGTATAAAATCAGGAGTGAAAAAAGCAGATGCCTTTGTAATAACAAATACTAAAAATCTAAAATTTGAAAAAAGACTACATAATTTTAATTTACCTATATTTTCAACTAAGGTTAAACCTTCTTGTTTAGATAAATTTAAAAACAAAAAGGTTATTGCATTTGCAGGTATTGGAAATCCCTTTAAATTTTATGATATGTTAAGGGATAATGGTATAAAAGTTCTTAAAACCCAAAATTTCCAGGATCATCATAAATATACAGATGCTGATTTTGTAAAACTTATTAAACTTTCAAATGGATTGCCTATACTTACGACTCAAAAAGATTTTGTGAAAATACCCATGGAATACAGGAAATATATTTCTATGATAGATATAGATTTGGAAATATCTGATGAAAAGAAATTTTTTGATTTGTTGTTTGGAAAATTATTAAAAACTATACATTCTTAGATTTTGGTTTTGCATAGTGTGGTTTTATGTATATAGGTGTTATGGGTTCTTGTTTAAAAGTTTCTTTTGAAAAAGAAACCTCAACCATTTCTAATACCTTTTCTGGAATTATTTGAGTATTTGTCAGTTGAGGTTGGAAATTAGTTAAATCATCTGATTTTATTAGTGTTTGTGGACCTATTTCTTTACCATTTTTATCAAATTTTGATACAAAAATATCATTGCCTGTTGAAAAAATAGGAACGTAAAAATCTTCTGTATATACAGAATTTGCCGAATAAACAAGACCTTGAAAAGCACTTATTACAATTACAGGGACATTAGTTGCTATTGCAAAACCTTTTACAATAGAAAGCCCCAAACGAATACCTGTAAAAGAGCCAGGGCCACCAATTATCACCATAAAATCCAGTTCTGAAATTTTTGTGTTTCCAAGAATTTTTTCAATAGCAGTAAAAATTTCTTCGTTTTGGGATTTTGTGCCATCACTTTCATATTTTTTTATGTCTTTGTTATTTTTGAAACAAACAACTAAATTTTTTTCCGTGCTATTTATAAACAAACTTTTCATATTTTAATTGACCCTGTATTTTTTCCTTATATAATAACAAAAGGGAATAAAAATACAAGAGGGAAAAATGATTAGAAAAAAAGTTGAAAATGAAATTTATAATTTACCTGTTACATTAAAGGAATTGGGATCTTTTGCATCAACTTTGTTTGAATTTTCAACTGATGCTATGTTAGTTTTAGATGCAGTTGGAAAAATTTCTTCTGTAAACCCTGCTCTTTGTAATTTATTATCCGAAGAAAAAGAAAGTTTGATAGGAAAAATTCCTGATTTTTTGTTCGCAGGACAGGCTGATGTCTCCTCTTATAAAAATTTCATCCGAGATTTAATAAATAATGGATATTGGTCAGGACAAGTCTTTGGTAGAAATAAGTCAGGTGCTGTGATACCTTTGGAACTACATTTTTCCGCAATTTATAATGAATTAGGTGAAGCGAATCATTATGTGGGAATTTGTTCATCTATTTATTCCTATGTTTCAAAAATGAACGAACTTCCATTTAACCCTAATATAGATCCATTAACAAAAATATTTAATGCTAGTGCTTTCTTACATAGGCTTGAACACAACATTCATAAAATAGAAAAAGATATGTCTGTGCTTTCACTGCTTTATATAGATATAGATCATTTTAGTGAGTTAGCAAAAAAAGATAATTATCAGGCAGGTGATATTATCCTTAAAAACCTTGGTTCTACATTAAAAGAAATTTTAGAAGAAAGTGATACTGTTGCAAGGTTAAAGGCAGATATATTTTGTGTCATAATTCAAGATATTTATACACAAGAAAGTATTGATGAAATGGTAAATAAGATTTTTCAAAAAATTACAAAACCTTATTTATTACATCCTGAAATTGAAAAAATTTCTATTAGTATTGGTGTAGCAACCTTCCCTATATCAGGTGAAACACCTCAGGATTTATTAGAGTCTGCGGCTGCGGCTGCCAAAAAGGCAAAAACACAAGGTGGAAATCAAATTTGTTATCACAAAATGCTTAATGAAATAAACTTATAAATTTTCAATATATATTTTAAAAGCCCCATATAATATGAGGCTTTTTTATTTTAAAGATTTGCAATTTAAACTCTTAACATACCACCATTTACGTGGATTGTCTGTCCTGTGATGTATGAAGATTCATCACTTGCTAAAAATACTGCTGTATTTGCGATATCTTTTACCGTTCCGAATCTTTTAACAGGTATTTGTTCCATCATTTTTGATTTAATATCTTCTGATAAAACATCTGTCATAGCAGTAGAAATAAATCCAGGAGCGATACAATTAACTGTGATACCTCTGCTTGCTACTTCTACTGATAAAGCCTTACTCATACCTGTAAGTCCCGCTTTTGTAGCACAATAGTTTGCCTGTCCTGCATTTCCCATCCAGCCAACAACTGAGGTTATATTTATTATTCTTCCGAAACGATTTTTCATCATAGGTGTTAATACTTCACGAGTAAGTTTAAATGATGCAGTTAAATTGACATCTATTACGGATTGCCAATCTTCGTCCTTCATCCTCATCATCAAAGTATCTTTTGTCATGCCTGCATTGTTTACCAAGATATCTATTTTACCATTTACCTTTAATGCTTCTTCTACGAGTTGTTTTATTGCACCATCTTTTGATAAATCTGTTGCGATTATAAATGCCCTATCCCCAAGTTTGGATTTAAGGGACTCTAAAACCTCTTGTTTTCTTCCGGTTAAAATAACATTTGCACCCTGGTTATAAAATGTTGTTGCGATTTCTTCGCCTATGCCACCTGTTGCACCAGTAATAAGAGCTGTTTTACCTGTTAAATCAAACATATTATTTCTCCTTGTTTTTAATAGTATTGTTAATTAGTTCAAGTTTGGCTAAATAAGCATCTTTTATAGAAGTTATTAAGTCATTTGTATAGTCATAGGATTGTGTATCCTTTATACTTTTATTTTCACATTCGTTTATATTTTTTTTGCCAGTTGTATCCATTATAAACCTTTCAAAAATTCGGTAATACTTTCAATAGAAGAAAGTGGTGTAGATGTCGCCTTGTCAGTTGTCCTTTTTACAAGACCTGATAGAACATTTCCACTTCCTATTTCTATGAATTCAGAAACTCCCTTTGAAACCATAAAGTCAACTGACTCTCTGAAACGAACTCCGTTTACCATTTGTGCAGTTAAATTTTCTTTTATTTCCTTTGTATCTGTTGTAAATTTTGCAGTTCTGTTTGATACGAATGGAACAATTGGATCCTGTATAGTAATTTCTGATAATGCAGATTCTACTATATCCTTTGCAGGTGCCATCAACGGACAATGTGCAGGAACAGAAACTGGAAGTATTACACATTTTTTTGCACCCATTTCCTTTGCTATATTTTGTGCATTTTCTATTGCCTCTTTATACCCACTTATTACTATTTGACCAGGACAATTATCGTTGGCAACACTACATACTATCTCACCATTGGAAGCCTTCTCGCAAACTTTTGCAACATCATCTATATTCAATCCTATTATTGCCATCATAGCACCTATTCCCGCAGGAACTGCTTCGGCCATTGCCTTTGCTCTTGTTTTAAGTAATCTAGCACCTGTGGAAATTGGCATAGTTTCTACTGCTGTTAATGCTGAATATTCACCCAATGAATGCCCTGCAACCATATCACAAAGTTCGTTTATATTTTTACCACTTTGAGTTTCTATTACCTTTAATACAGCCATACTCATTGCAAATAATGCAGGCTGAGTATTTTCAGTTTTATTCAATAAATCTGCATCATCGCCAAAAATAATTGATGATAAATTTTGGGAAAGTGCAGAATCAACCTCTTCAAATACATCTTTTGCTTCTTGATAATTTTGATAAAGGTCATAACCCATTTTTAATTTTTGTGATCCCTGCCCTGGGAATAAAAAAGCACGCATTTTAATTTTTTCCTTTCTTTTTAATTCATATTGTAAAATATCATAGGAAAGTTTTATCTGTCCTACATACTTTTATATTTGAAATCTTACTATAAAAATTCCTTACCATTCATATATGGACGAAGTTTTTCCGGTATCCTTACCTTTCCATCCTTGGTTTGATGATTTTCCAAAAATGGTGCCAAGATACGAGGAGTTGCTATACCTGTATTATTTAATGTATAACAATACTTTACTTTATTTGTTCCATTTTCACGATAGCGAAGGTTTGCCCTTCGTGCTTGCCAATCGGTTAAATTTGAACAACTATGAGTTTCGCGGTATTTATTTTGAGATGGGGTCCATGCCTCTAAATCATACATTTTGTATTTTCCTGCACCCATATCACCTGTGCAACACGCAATAACTTGATAAGGTAATTCCAAATCTTTTAGTAATTCTTCGGCTGTTTCTAATAAAGTATTATACCATTTTTCACTTTCTGCAATATCAGCCTTACAGATAACATATTGTTCAACCTTCATAAATTGATGAACTCTGATTAGTCCCCTTACATCCTTACCAGCGGATCCAGCTTCACTTCGGAAACAAGGAGAGTATCCAGCATAAAGTATTGGTAATTGTGATTCATCTAAAATTTCATCGCTGTGAAGTGAGGTTAGAACTATTTCTGCGGTTCCTGATAAATATAGATTTTCCTTTGGTAAGTAATAAACATCATCTTTACCTGTTGGGAAATGTCCTGTTCCATATAGGGCTTCTTCCTTTACCATAGATGGAACGGTTATCATTGTGAAACCTTTTGCTGTTAGTTTATCCATAATAAACATATGTAATGCAATTTCTAACCTTGAAGCAGCACCTTTTAATGTATAAGAACGAGAGCCACATACCTTTGCAACCCTTTTGAAATCAGCCCAATCGTTCATTTCCAAAATGTCGTAATGATCCCTTGGCTCAAAATCAAACTTTCGTGGAGTTCCCTCACGACGAAGTATTACATTTTCGCTATCATCTTTGCCAATAGGCGTATCCTTTGCAGGAATGTTTGGAACCAATAACATCATTTCATTAAATTCAGGTTGTTTAGTAGACAATTCTGTTTCGTATATTTTTATCTTGTCCGAAATTTCCTTTGATTTTGCGATTGTTTCCTGTTTTAAATCTTCTGATAATGTTGGGATTTTAGAGGTTAATGCGTTTTTTTCCTCCCTTAAATCCTGTAATTTTTGGTTTAGGGCAAAAACTTCCTTATCAAGAGAAAGCATTGCATCCAAATCCAAATCTATATTTTTATCCTGTATTGTTTTTTTAACGAGATCTACATTATCTCTTATAAATTTTATATCTAACATTTTTTTTCCCTGTATTCTTAATATGCTTATATATTATATAAAATCAATTAAAAATAATCAAGGTTGAAATAATTAAAGCATTATTATATATGTAATATATAAAAATTTAGTCCTTGACTTTTGTTATGAAAATGAAGTCTTATATATGAGTATAATTTAAATTTCAAAAGGGAAAAAATGAAACTTTTAGTAGTAGAGTCTCCTGCAAAATCTAAAACTATTTCTAAATATTTAGGAAATGACTTTGTGGTTGTTCCTTCGGTAGGTCATGTCAGAGATTTGGATCCACATGATGGGGCTGTTGATGTTGATAATGGCTTTAAAATGAAATGGCTTATCATGAAAGATAAGGAAAAGCAGATAAAAGAAATTGAAAAATATATGAAAAAGTCCGAAGCTGTTTATTTGGCAACCGACCCTGATCGTGAAGGAGAGGCTATTTCGTGGCATATAGTTGATATATTAAAAGAAAGGGGAGAACTTAATAAACCTATACATCGTGTTGCCTTTCATGAAATTACAAAGACTGCTGTTAATAATGCATTGAAAGAACCAAGGGAAATTGATGATAAGTTAGTAAATGCTTATTTGGCAAGACGTGCCTTGGACTTTTTAGTTGGATTTAAACTTTCCCCTGTTTTATGGAGAAAGTTACCAGGATGTAAATCTGCTGGTAGAGTTCAATCTGTTGCATTAAGATTGGTTTGTGAACGTGAAAATGAAATAGAAAATTTTGTAAAGAAAGAGTATTGGTCCATTGAAGGAAAATTCAAAACAAATGAAGATAAGATATTTTCTGCTAAGCTTTTTAGCTTTAATAATGCTAAGTTAGATAAGTTTGATATTCCTTCACAGGAAAAGGCTGATGAAATACTCTCTTCTCTAATAAATGAAACTTATCATGTAGGTAATATTGAAAGGAAAAAGCAACAAAGAAAACCTGTTGCCCCATTTACTACATCTACTTTACAACAAGAAGCATCTAGAAAGTTAGGATTTTCAGCAAAACAAACTATGCAAATTGCTCAAAAACTTTACGAAGGTGTTGATGTCGGTGGGGAAACAGTTGGACTTATTACATATATGAGAACTGACTCTGTGAACTTGTCAAAGGAAGCAGTACAATCTATTCGTGAATTGATTGAAAGTGATTTTGGTTCCGAGTATCTGCCTAAATCTCCTGTTAGTTATGATAACAAAAGTAAAAATGCTCAGGAAGCACATGAGGCTATACGACCAACTTATGCTCAAAAAACCCCTCAATCTATAAAGGGGTATTTGGATGCAAATCAATTTAAACTTTACGAACTTATATGGAAAAGGACTATTGCTTGTCAGATGGTGCCTGCAGAACTTAATTTAGTAGCAACTGATATATTTACCTCTGATAATAAGTCAATGTTCAGAGCAAATGGTTCTATGATTGCTTTTGATGGGTTTATGAAACTTTATAAGGAAGATATTGATGATGCGACTTCTGATGATGATGAAAATAAAATGCTTCCTACTATGCAGGAAGGTGATTTATTAACATCAGAAGAAATAAAACCTGAACAACATTTTACTCAACCTCCTCCTAGATATTCCGAGGCTTCTTTGGTAAAAAAGATGGAAGAATTAGGTATAGGTAGACCTTCTACTTATGCTTCTATTCTTTCTGTGATTCAGGAACGTCATTATGTGGACTTGGTAAAAAAGAAATTTATTCCTCAGGAAAGAGGAAGGATTGTATCTGCCTTTTTGGAAAAATATTTTTCAAAATATGTAGAATATGACTTTACTGCATATATGGAAAATGAACTTGATGATATATCCAATGGATTAAAGGATTATAAGGATGTGTTAACCGAATTTTGGACAGGGTTTAGTAAAGCTGTTGAAGCATCTAATGATTTAACTATGTCCGAGATTACGGATACTATTGATAAAGAGTTAGGTGCACATTTCTTTCCTGAAAAAAATGATGGAACAGATCCAAGAAAGTGTCCGGATTGCGAAAATGGAAGGCTTGGCATTAAACTGGGAAAATTCGGAGGATTTATTGGTTGTTCAAACTATCCAACTTGTAAATACACCAAACCTTTGATCTTAAATGATGATGAGGTTTCTGATAATTCTGAAACTAATGCAGTTAAAACAAGTGATGGACAAGTGTTAGGTCAAGATGAAAAAGGGAATAATGTTTACCTTAAAAAAGGTCCTTATGGAAATTATTTACAACTAGGTGAAGTTGAAAAAGGTGATGTAAGAGGACCTGTAAGAACCTCTATTCCTAAAAATGTTTCTGTGGATACATTAACTTTGGAACAGGCTTTATTCTTATTATCTTTGCCAAAATCTATTGGCTTTGATGGTGATGAAGAGGTATTTGTTGCTACTGGAAAATTTGGACCTTATGTTAAAAAAGGTGATTTATTTAAAAATATACCAGCATCTACTTCTATATTTGATGTGGATATTAAGATGGCTCATGACTTGCTTTTGGGTGCTACACCGAAACAAAAAGCCAAGGAATTAGGTCTACATCCTGTTGATAATAAACCTGTATTATATTTTAAAACTGGAAAGTTTGGACCTTATGTTCAACATAATCGTGTTTTTGCTTCTGTTCCTTCTAGTATAGCGACAGAAGATACTATTACTTTGGAATTGGCTATTGAAAAACTTAATCCAAAGGAACCTAAAACTTTGAATCCTAAAAAAACCGAGGTAAAAGAAAAGCCTAACCCCAAAAAGTAATTTACAATAAATATTTACTAATATATCATACAAACATAAAATTTAACCAATATAAAAAGGATTTTTAAAATGTCAGGACATTCAAAATGGGCAAATATACAACACAGAAAAGGATTACAAGATAGAAAACGAGGAAACCTTTTCACTAAACTAGCAAAAGAAATCACAGTGGCTGCAAAATTAGGGGATCCAAACCCTGATATGAACCCACGACTTCGTCTTGCTGTGCTTGCCGCAAGAAAAGAATCTATGCCAAATGATAATATTAAACGTGCTATACAAAAAGCTTTGCCAGGAAGTGGTGAGGGTGATTACTCTGAAATAAGATATGAAGGTTATGCACCTGGTGGTATTTCTGTAATAGTAGAATGTTTAACAGATAATAAAAACAGAACCGCATCTGATATCAGATCTATTTTTTCAAAAAATGGTGGGAACCTTGGAGAAACTGGTTCTGTTTCTTTTAACTTCGAACATATAGGTTTATTTGTGTATAAAAAATCTGTTGGTGATTTTGATTCCGTCTTTGAAACTGCATTAGAAGGTGGTGCAAAAGATGTAGAAGAAGATGATGATAATTATATGATTACATGTGAAATTTCTGAATTTGCGAATCTTTCAAAAGCATTAGAAAAATTCGGAGAACCAGAAAAGGCTGAAATTATTTGGCAACCTACTTTGTTTGTAAATGTTAACGGAGAATCTGCTGAACGTATTGAAAGATTTGTGGAAGCATTAGAAGATAATGATGATGTTCAAAAAGTATATACCAATGCTGAATTTGAATAAATCTTTTTAATTTATATTAAAAATCCCCTTTTTAAAAGGGGATTTTTTGCTTCTTTGTTATTATAAAACAATAGAAGTCAGAAGAGGATAAATTAAAATTAAGAATCGGAATCTACAACCGGAACTGCATCATCATCTGCACTACTTGGGCTCATATCCAACATTTTTTCATTTATAATGCCAGATTTTTCCTTTATTTTCTTTATAAGTTCTTCTGCAACTTTTGGATTATCCTTTAACCATTGACGAGCGTTTTCCTTACCTTGTCCTATGCGTTCAGAATTGTATGAGAACCAAGAGCCTGATTTTTCAATTATGCCAGCTTGAACACCCAATTCTAAAATTTCACCTTCGCGAGAAATTCCATGGTTATACATAATATCAAAGTCAACTGTTTTAAATGGTGGAGCAACCTTATTTTTAACAATTTTTACACGAGTTTCGTTTCCTATTACATTCTCCTTGTCCTTGATAGAGCCAGTTCTTCTGATATCCATACGAACAGAAGAATAGAACTTTAATGCATTTCCACCAGTTGTTGTTTCTGGATTTCCAAACATTATTCCTATCTTCATACGAATCTGGTTAATAAATATGACAAGAGCATTTGATTTTGATACAGATGCGGTTAACTTCCTTAATGCCTGAGACATAAGGCGAGCTTGTAAACCAACATGTTGATCCCCCATATCACCTTCTAATTCAACCTTTGGAACAAGAGCGGCAACAGAATCGACTACCAAAACATCTATGGCACCGGAACGAACCAAAGTGTCAGCTATTTCCAAAGCCTGTTCACCAGAATCAGGTTGTGAAATTATAAGATTATCTATATCAACACCTATTCTTTTTGCATATGCAGGATCAAGAGCATGCTCTGCATCAACAAAAGCACAAGTTCCACCTACCTTTTGAGCTTCGGCTATTACATGTAATGTCAATGTAGTTTTTCCTGAACTTTCTGGACCATAAATTTCAACTATACGACCACGAGGAAGTCCACCTATACCTAATGCAATATCAAGACCCAAAGAACCTGTTGAAATAGAAGGGATTTCAATTCCTTCCTGTTCACCCAATTTCATTATAGATCCCTTTCCAAATGATTTTTCAATTTGTGAAAGTGCCGCTTCTAATGCTTTTTGTTTGTTGTCTGACATACTAATCTCCTTTTCTTTTGTTCTTATTATGTTCTAACATATATTTTTTATTTTTGCAACTTTTTTTTTAAATAATATCATTTTAATACGATCTTATCAACATTGCGATTTTACCTTGAATTTTTACACGTTCTGGTGCAAAAATCCTTGTTTCATAATTAGGATTGGCTGGCTTTAATGCGATGGATCCATCCTTTTTATATAAATATTTTAAGGTAACTTCTTCGTTATCTATTAATGCAACTACTATTGTGCCATTAGGGGCATCAGATGCCTCTTGTATTATAACCCTATCGCCACTATTTATACCTGCATTTATCATAGAATCACCTTCGACCCTTAATGCATAATATTTACCATTGCCTAACATATCAGATGGTATATCCATGTGTTCCGAAGTATCGGCAATCGCAGTAATAGGTGTTCCAGCGGCAATTTTTCCATACAAAGGAATGCTAACCATTTTTATATTATCATTAACAGGAATTGGATTTTTAACATTATCCCCATAATTTTCGGGATACTTTGTTATTTCAAGGGCACGAGCCCTGTTAGGAATTTGCCTAATAAATCCCCTTTCTTCAAGGCTTTTTATCAAACGATGTATTCCAGATTTGGATTTAAGACCTATTAGTTCCTTCATTTCTTCATAAGAAGGGCAAACACCATCTTTTTTAAGGCTTTCATCAATTATCATAAATAATTTTAATTGTTGTTTTGTTAGCATTTTAAGCCTCCATTTTTATATTTCTTACACTAAATATTCTACATTTGTTCTCGTTCTTTGTCAAGTATAAATATCATAGATTGTATTTTGTGCGAAAAATTTACTGATTTTTTTTAGTTGGGAAAGAATCAAATATATTTTTTAAACATTGTTTTTGTTGAAAGGATAAATTGCTTAATAACTTATATGCCTCTATATATTTTTCAAGTTCGTTGAATGCATCCTGTATTCGTTCATTAGTTATTCCTATTACAAAATAAGTGATATCTACCTTTAAAATTTCAGACACTTTAATAAGTAGATCCATTCCAATTTTACTTTGCCCTTCTTCAATCTTTTCTAGTAAATTTAGAGGGATTGATAATTTTTTGGAAAAAGATTTCCTTGAAATTTTTTTTAACATACGTTGTTTATAAATTCTTTTCCCTATTTCTTCGTATGGATTTACAAGTTTTATATCTGTATACATATTAACCTCCTATAAAAAAGTTGATGACTATTAAAAAAAATAGTGTTATATAAATACCTAAGTATTGTTACTATACTTATTATATACATATATTTTTATGTTTGTAAAGTATAAAAACATATTTTTATATGTAAAAGGAGAGAAAATTGGAAGAAAGACTTAAAAAAATTAGGGAAAACCTAGGAAAAACACAAAAAGAAATGTCTTCTTTGTTAGGTTTGGGTGAAATTACCTGGCAAAATTATGAAAGAGGTATTTCAAAACCTAAACTTGCTGTATTGGAAAAACTTTCTTCTATGGGATATGATATTTCATGGATAACAACTGGTGTTGGAAATATGATGTCAGCACAAGTTTTTGAAAACTCTCAACCTATATTTTCAAATAATGCTAATAATATTGATAAATCTAAAATATTTAATCTAATACTTAATGAACTAGAAAATATATATTCTGAACAAGATTTGTTATCAAAACCTAAAAACTTTTTATCTATTAGGGCATTTGAAATGACTATGAATATTTCTAATCTTGCCGATGATAATACTACTGCATTAAATATGGCAAAATTAATGCTTATTGATGAAAATAATAAAAAGTAATAAATCCTAGGAAATCCTTCGTATTGCTTTTGTATTTTTATATTCTATTATGAATTTCGTTATTTATTATTACGAGGTTTATAAATGGCTACTTATTACATAGTTTCTGGTGGATTTGATCCCTTACACGAAGGACATGTGGATAATATAAAAGAAAGTCTTTTGGAATCAAATGGTGTGATTGCTCTTGTTAACAGCGATGAATGGTTATGCCGAAAAAAAGGGCAAAATTTTATGAATTTCAAAACAAGAAGCACAGTCGTAGGAGCATTAAAAGGTGTTATTGATATAATTGCTTTTGATGATACTGATAATAGTGCATGTGATGGTTTGAAAAAAGCAAGACTTAAATATCCTAATGACAATCTTGTATTTGCAAAAGGTGGGGATAGAAATGCTGATAATATACCTGAGATAGATTGCTGTAATAAACTGGGTATCACAATAAAATATAATGTAGGTTCAAAAATTTCTGGATCTCAAAAACCTAACTCTTCGTCCTGGATATTAAAAAATTGGGATGATAGAAAGCGAAAATAAGTAAGTTCATAAAAAATTTTCTACTATATATATCTTTGATATATATTAGATTTTTATTTTGTATAAACAAATAGTTAGGAATTTGTTCTTGTTGCTTATTTTATTCCAAAATGTATATAATTTGCCTTGATAAATTGAGTTATATGTCTAACTATTTTTAAGGATTAAGATAAATGAAACAACCTTTTGTATCAATAATTGTTCCTGTTTATAATGTGGAAAATTATATAAGTGATTGTCTTAATTCTTTAATCAATCAAACTTTAAAAAATATAGAAATAATACTGGTAGATGATGGTTCATCTGATAGCAGTGGAAAAATATGCGATAATTATGCCAAAAAAGATAAAAGAATAGTTGTAATTCATCAAAAAAACAAAAAACAAGGTGGGGCAAGAAATACCGGCATTGAAATTGCAAGGGGGAAATATATAACCTTTGTTGATAGTGATGATTGGGTAAAAAATGATTTTGCTGAAAAACTTTATAACAAAGCAATACAAACAAATGCCGACATAGTGATATGTGATTAT
Organism: uncultured Alphaproteobacteria bacterium; assembly: GCA_944392955.1. Taxonomy (GTDB): domain Bacteria; phylum Pseudomonadota; class Alphaproteobacteria; order Rs-D84; family CACZYB01; genus CACZYB01. The sequence goes on from CALXYK010000014.1 coordinate 94,728, forward strand.
CAAAGGACAAAAGGTAAAAATGTTAAAATTGGAAAATCTAAAATAGAAGCAGAATTATTACTAGATGAGCCTTTTGATTTAAAAAAGTTAGTTAATCAACCTTCCAGACGTATGTCATTCTTTTTTGTTGTTTGTTGGAATAAGTTATTCAAAAAAAATATTGCTAAAAAATATTTATATTTTCCTGAAAATCTTTCTTTTGAAGATTCCGCACCTGTATTAAGAACCTTAGTAATGGCAAAAAAAATTGCTGTTGTAGATGAAAAATTATATTTTTACAGAATATCAAACTCTTTTAGCACAACTCATTCAAAAGATATCCGAAAATTTGATTTGTTTAAGGTGCAAGATATTATAATAAATGATTTAAAAAATTTTGATTTTGGAAATTTTAAATCTTTATCTATTACATTTATGATAAAAGATTTATTTAAGAATTTTAGAACTATTGAACCTTCTTTGCGTCTTAATTTCTATCATGAAATGAAAAATACTTTTAAACGTTTACAACAATACAACTATCTTAAATTTGCTGACAGAAAATATAGGTTAAAAAGTTGGTTTGTTATAAATACCAATTATCCAATATCGTGTTTAATTTCCAAAATATGAGAAAAAAATGAAACTAAGTGTTATTACTATTTGTTATAATGAAAAAAATATAAGAAGGACTTGTGAAAGTATAAAAAATCAAACCTTCAAAGATTTTCAATGGATTGTAATTGATGGCAAGTCCAATAAAAAAATCTTAAATATTATAAATGAGTATCGCCAATATATAGATATATTTGTTTCCGAAAAGGATAAAGGTGTATATGATGCAATGAATAAGGGAATTTCATATGCAAAAGGTAAATATATATCATTTATGAATGCGGGTGATACCTTTTACAATTATACTATATTAGAAGAAATATTTAAAAATAAATCTTATAATTATGATATAATATATGGAAATGCAAACATAATAAATGGACAAGGTAAACAGCATATAGAATATCCACCAAAGTATATAACTAAATCTTTTTTTATATATGGAGGACTTAATCATCAGGCAACATTTATTAAAAAATCCTTGTTCACAAAATATGGAAATTATGACCTTAAATATAAAATTGCATCAGATTATGAAAAGTTTTTAAAGCTTATTTCTTTTGGTGCATCGTTTCAATATATAAATAAGGTTATTGTAAATTATTATACTGATGGACTTTCGGCAAACCTTGTAAATACAGATAAGGAACGGGAAATCATTAAAACAAAATATTTTTCCAAACAAGAAATTAACGAATTTTATAATACTAAAAATAAGATAAGTTTTTTAGGAATAAATATTGTCTCTATTAAACAAATACATCCTAAAATCTATATAAAATTTTTTGATTTATTTCCTATTGCAAAAATCAAAAATAAAAAAGTTTATTTGTGTGGTCTTAATTTTTTACCAATTTTTAAAATAAAAGGAAGGGAAAATGAATAATAAAAAAATAGCTTTGATTACAGGAATAACCGGACAAGATGGTTCTTATTTAACTGAATTTTTACTTAATAAAGGATATGAAGTACATGGAATAAAAAGAAGATCTTCGTCTTTTAATACTTCTAGAATAGATCATTTATACAAAGGGAAACATTCAAAAAATAATAACTTGTTCCTTCATTATGGTGATTTAACAGACAGCCTTAATATTGTCCGACTTATAAAAGATATAAATCCTGATGAAATATATAATCTTGGTGCTATGAGTCATGTAAAAGTATCCTTTGAAAGTCCTGAATACACAGCGAATGTAGATGCACTTGGAACATTGAGAATATTAGAGGCAATAAGGTTATTAGGAAAAGAAAAACAAATAAAATTTTATCAGGCATCTACATCAGAACTTTTTGGATTAGTAAGAGAAACTCCGCAAAAAGAAACTACTCCTTTTTACCCTAGATCACCTTATGGTGTTGCAAAATTATATGGTTATTGGATTACCATAAATTACCGAGAAAGTTATGATATGTTTGCATGTAATGGGATTTTGTTTAATCATGAAAGCCCTAGAAGAGGTGAAACTTTTATCACAAGAAAAATTACCCGTGCAGTATGTAGAATTAAACTTGGGACACAAGAAAAATTATATGTAGGAAACATTGATGCAAAAAGAGATTGGGGACATGCAAAGGATTATGTAGAAGGTATGTGGTTAATCCTTCAACAAGATAAACCTGATGATTATGTATTGGCGACAGGAATTACTACTAGTGTCAGGGACTTTATAAATATGGCATTTAAAAATGTAGATATTGAAATAGTATGGGAGGGTAAAGGTATTGATGAAAAAGGAATAGATAAAAAAACTGGAAAAATTTTAGTGGAAATTGATCCTCAATATTTCAGACCAGCAGAAGTAGATTTATTATTAGGAGATCCAGCAAAAGCAAACAAAATACTTAACTGGAAGCCTAAATATAATCTTGAACAACTTTGTAAAGAAATGATTGAAGAAGATATGAAAGAAGCGAAAAAAGAAAAACTTCTTATAGAAAATGGATATCAACCTAAATAGGAATTGAAAATGGAAAAAAATGATAAAATTTATTTGGCAGGTCATACGGGATTAGTAGGTTCCGCTATACTTAGAAAACTTAAAAAACTAGGTTATACAAATATTATAACAAAAGAATTAAATGAATTAGATTTAACCAGACAATTAGATGTTGAAAACTTTTTTAAAAATGAAAAGCCTGATTATGTTATATTATGTGCAGCAAAAGTTGGTGGTATTATGGCAAACCAAACTTATCCTGCCGAATTTATATATACTAATTTAATGATAGGTCTTAATGTTATAAATTCTGCATACAAATATAATGTTAAAAAATTACTTAATCTTGGATCTAGTTGTATTTATCCTAAAAATGCACCTCAACCCATGAAAGAAGAGTATTTATTAAGTGGAGAGTTGGAAAAAACTAACGAAGCTTATGCTATTGCAAAGATATCAACTATTGAACTTTGTAAATTTTATAATATTCAATATGGGACTGATTTTATTTCTGTTATGCCTACTAATCAATATGGAATTGGCGATAATTTCAATATGGAAACAGCTCATTTGCTTCCTATGATTTTACGAAGGTTCCATCTAGCAAAACTTTTGAAAGAAAATAGATTTGAAGAGATAAAAAAAGACTTAAAAAAATATAAACTTGGATGGGGATTAGATGATAAAATAGATTTTTCTGATAATAAATCTATTGAAACAATATTAAATAAAATTGGAGCATTCAGAGATAAAGTAAAACTTTGGGGAGATGGATCAGTTTACAGAGAATTGATGAACTCTGATGATTTGGCTGATGCATGTATATATTTAATGAATACTAAATCTTTTAAAGATATAGGGGATTTTGTAAATATAACAAATGGGGACGATATTTTGTTATCAGATTTATTTAAAATGGTCAAAGATATTGTCGGATTTGATGGGGAAATAGAATATGATACATCTAAACCTAATGGAACATTTAGAAAGTTGATGGATGATAATAGAATAAAAAAATTAGGGTGGAGTCCAGCTATCCCTTTGAAAAAAGGTATTAAAGATTTTTATGAACTATACAAAAAGGGAGAAGAAAAAAATGCCTAAAAATTTTAAAAAGGTTTCTATTGTAATTCCTACTTTTAACAGGGCAAATTTATTAACAAAAACTATTGAAAGCGCATTGGCCCAGACCTATCCTTGTGAAATCATAGTATGCGATCACGGAAGTTCAGATGAAACTCCGGTAATTATGAACAAATACAAAGATAAGCTAATCTATATCCGCAGAGAAAAAGATTTGGGAATGCATTTTTGTTGGTTAGAAGGTGTTTTGAATGCTTCGTCTGAATTTGTTCATATACATTATGATGATGATTATATGGAACCTACATTTATAGAAAAAACTATTGAATATATGAATGATGATATAGGCATGGTCTTTTCCGATGCAAAACTATTAAATTTAAAAACAGGGAAATTTTTTCATAAATGCCTGGAAATTTCTCAAAAATTTGGACCTACGGGAATATATGATAATGATAAATTGGAATTTGAAATATTTAATCATAGTTATATGTTATCACCTGCTGTTTGTTTATATAGGAAAAAAGATATAATAGATGCCCTGTATCAAGGCGATTTACCTTTGGATTTTGGTGGAACATATAAAGGTGTTGGTCCAGATCATTTTATGACTTTGATTTGCCTATTACGATACAAAAAATTTGCATGTATAGATGAAGAACTTGTTGTATTCGGGGCCCATGATAATTCTATTACTATTGATGCACAACACAACAAACAAAAATTAACAAAATTAGAAAATGCTTATAATGCTATTCGCAGATTTTACAATTTTTTTAAGTTATATAAAAATAATCCTAGTATTATAGAGCAATTTATTCCAGCCCCTCAAACTCCACAAACAAAAATATATAAATATGTTTTATTACTTGGTATTCCATTTATAAAAGTAAGAATTTCTGAAAATATGAAGAAAATATATCTTTTCGGTATTCCTGTAATAATTCTTAAAACTAAAAGGAAATAAAAAATGATTGAATTTATGAAATTAGATTTTGAATTTGATGATGACAGAGGGGCTTTGAAACAATTATGTCATAACGGGTGGAAGCAAGTAAATGTTTCTAAGACTATTGCTGGTGTGGAAAGGGGAGGACACTTTCATAAAAATAGTAATGAGGCATTTTATATAATTACTGGGGAAATAGATATAACTTTGAAGGACAAGGAAAAAACTCAGAATATTATAGTAAAAGATAATGACTTTTTTGTTATTAAACCGAATGTAAAACACTACTTTAAATTCCTTAAAGATACATTGATGGTAATAATGTATGATATTCCAATAGAAAAAGACGATGGAACAAAAGATATTTTTCCTGCAAATGATGAGGTACAAAATGCTTGAAAATAATCCCAAAATTACAATAGTAACTGCGACTTTTAATTTGATAAAAAATAAAAGGCAAAAATTGTTTATGCAATCTTTTGAAAGTGTTATTAAACAATCGTATAAAAATATAGAATATCTTATCATGGATGGAAATTCAACTGATGGAACTATTAAATATCTGAAAGAATATGAAAAAAAAGGTTTATTAAGAATTTATGTTCAAAAGGATAAGGGAGTTTATGATGCCTTTAATCATGCATTAAAAAAAGCAACTGGGGATTTTATATTATATCTTGGTTCTGATGATTTTTTATATGCTAATGATGTAATTGAAAAATCTGTAAAATACATACTTAGAGCAAATGCCGATTGGGGATATGGTGATACATTATATTTGGATACAGACGGAAATTTATTTCCGTGGAAGGGCACACTTAATGCTATACCTTTTGGAAGTGCTCCGTGTCATCAAAGTATATTAGTTAAAACGGATATTATGAAACAAATAGGTGGTTTTGATATTAAAAATTCTGTCGCTGATATTGATGTGATGATGAAGTTAATAAAAAATAATTATAAAAGTATATATATACCGGCTGTTATATCTATATTTCGGGAGGGGGGAACCTCGTCTAATACTGAGGTAAATAAAAAATGGAAAAATGATTTTATAAAATCTTTTCATAAATTGTTTGGTAAAGAGTTTGGATTGTCATTGGAAGAATGCAACCTTTTATATGCAGGAAATTGTTTTAACAAACTTAAAAATAACAAACTAAGTAAAATCGCATTCAAACTTAGGAAATCAGAATGGATTAAGGCATTTATAAATAAAGATTGTTGTATATTAAATACTACAAAACCTGATTTTAATCCTCATAAAACTAGGACATTTTGTATCTTTCATATTCCGGTATTAAAGTATAAATCTCAAATGTATAAAAAGAAAATCTATTTGCTGGAAATTCCTGTTATTAAAATAAAAACCTCTGTTTCCAGAATTGTGTTTTATATATTGGGAATACCTGTAATAAAAATAAAACAATAGGAGAATATATTATGTATCTAATTATTGGAGCAAAAGGTTTTTTAGGAAGTTATTTAATTAAAAATATTATAGAAAAAACAAATGATAATATTATTGCTTGTGATTTAGATATTAAAGGCTGTGAAAATAGTGATAGAATGATATGGGAAAGCCTTGATATAACAAATCTTGATGACATAAAAAGGCTTAATCAAAAAACAAAAAATCTGAATGATTTAAAGGTTATTTATTTGGCAGCATATCATCATCCTGATAAAGTTTTGCAAAATCCAAAACTAGCATGGGAAGTTAATATTATTGCTTTGGCTAATTTCTTAAATGTGATGGATAATATAAAATCTTTGTATTACCCATCAACAGAAGTTGTATATGGAACAAACAAAAATGGGATAAAGTTCAAAGAAGATGATAATTTATTTCCCGCAAATAAATATGGAGAACACAAAGTAATTGCTGAAAAAATGGTAACAACTTATGGATATAATGTCGTAAGGTTTCCTGTTTTAATGGGACCAAGTCTTGCAAAAGGTAAAAAACATTTTTTTGATGAAATAGTTGAAACCTTAAAATCCAACAAAACAATAGAAATGTTCACAGATAATTTAAGATCTATTATAGATTTTGATACTGCTTCAACATTATTGATAGATTTAATAGAATCTAAAAATGCAAAGCAATATAAAATTGTAAACATTGCCAGCGATGTTGGAATTTCAAAGTATGATTTTGCACTATTGATTGCATCAAAATATAATCTGGATAAATCTAAAATAATCCCTATTACTATGGATGATGAAAATCAAAATATATTTACTGCAAAACGGGCAAAGGAAACCTTACTGGATAATACACTAATAAAACAAATACTTAAACTTGATGAAATAAAAGTTAAAATTTAATCCTGTGTTGGATATGGATAGGCCTTTTTAATTTCTGTTGAAATATTTTGTAGTTGGGAAATTAGTTTTTCTTCTTCGGAATTATTCCATTGAGATAATAACTGCTTTCTTAACTTCCTTAAAATTAAAGGATCGCTTTTCCTTTTGTATTCTGCCTGTCTTCTTCGTTTTACTTCATCACATTGTTGTTTAAACCTTTCCTTTAACACTTCTTTATACCTTGGATTAAGTGTTCCATCTGATACATTACTATTGGGGAAACAAATATAATAATCAATTGGTGCTATTACAAGTTCATTGTTTATAACATACAATTTTTCCCCTTTATTATTTGCTTCAAATAGTTTATTTAGATATTCTGTCTCGGAATAACTCATTTTTTTAATCCAATATAAAAGACCATACTGACCATGTGTTATTTGATGCCCAATAGGTTCTTGTACAAGTATCGTTATCATTAACACCAATTACACCCCAGCGGAAAAATATTTGTTTTGTAAGGTTTCTGTTACCAAAAACCATTAAAACACCATTAGTCATACTAGGAGCATTATATATAGTTCCAGAATTTGAAAATATATAAATTCCTGGTTCTTTATAATTATTTAAATCAGTATCTTCACCGTTTTGATTTTCACAAGCTCTGTGTGCATATAAATCCCCTATTTCATTAAATGATTTTAATTCTATTGGAGTTTTGGGATCTATACTTGTTATTGCTCCATTTGCACTAGTATATTTACCTATTACCATAATGTTTGGCATTTCAACCCATGATTGGCTTTCTGTTTCATAATGGTAATATTTGTTTTCTTTTGTATTATAATATAATTCCTCGGTTGTTTTGTTAGATATAGGTGCCTTATCCATTACAAAGAAATTTAAAATTGTTCCAATAGTTCCATCTGTTTTAATCCAAAAATATCCTATTATCGGAGCTTCCTCGTTATTTATATTTTCAGTTGAAACTTTGGAACTGATAGTAGAGGATAGCGTATATTCTATACTATTAAATGTTCCATCAGCATTTCTTCCATTAGGGATTAGTAATTTTAATCCTTCTTGTATACTTATTGTATTTTCAGAAAGGCTGGCTACACCATTTGGAGCCTGTAAAATAGCATTAGATAAGAAAGTGTTGTTAGATAGATTTTTTTTCAATAAATTTTCAGGTTGAATTTCTTCTAAAATTTCTGCACATTGTTGTTGCATAGCTTCGGCCTGAGCAGCACTTTCTACTGCGATTTGAGCCTTTGTTGATGCTGTATTTTTATACTCTGCCAATTCTGAGGTTATTTTGTTGACCTCTATTATTGAATTTTCCAATTTTTTACCATCTTCTGACCAGACTATTGTTTTTCCTGGTGATGGTAATGGCATTGTAAAATCTATATCATCACCAACTATGTATGGTGGAAGTATCATGGAACGACTTAGATCATCTGCTAATTGCTGAGAACATGCTGTTTGATAATCTAATTCATAATTTAACTCTTCGGCCCTTATGGCTCCGCCTACCTGAAAGTCTGAGGTTCTTTCTATTGTCATTTTCCTTACAATAGTAATTAAAACATCTTGGGCTGGGGCTGTATCAAAGGTAATATACCCTCCGCCGTTTTCTTCATCTATTGTAACTGAGTAGCCGTTGTTTTGAATTGTATCACCAAAATAAATAGTTATATTATTATTTTTAAAAATAGAAAATGGGAAAGTATATGTTGTTGTTTCTCCATCTCCTATGTATTGTATTTTTGGTTTTATATTTTTTATTGTTATATTATCTGACATTTTTTCTCCTTTTATATATATAAAAAAATACCCCGTAGGTATTGGGGTATTTGAGTTTTAAATAATGTATCACAATAGAATAAAATAGATAGAAATATCCCATTGAGACTTTTTTATAATAACATATTCTTTTAAAAAAGTCAAGAACAAAATGGAAACATTAATTTAGGCTAGAAAATCAGATATACTAAATATAAAGTTAAACCAGCAAAAATTCCGGCAATTACATCATCTAACATGACACCAAATGCATTACGAATCTTTTTATCTGCTATCCCTATTAAAAATGGTTTTGTGATATCAAAAAATCTAAATAATATAAAACCTAACACATAAAATAGCCATGCCGAGGTATTATATTTTAAAAATTCCCCTATAAATACAAAACTAATTGTTTGACCAACTGTTTCATCAATGACTATGAAACCTGGATCATGTTTTGTATGTTTTAGGACCTCATTACTGGTAAAACAACCTAATAAAAAGCAAAAGGCACTAAATAATACTATACCACTTACCCCAAAATAATAAGAAATTGGAACAATAAAGATAAAACTGAACAAAGATCCGTATGTGCCAGGAGCCTTTGGCAAAAAGCCTACATTAAACAAAGAAGATATGAAATAACAAATCTTTTTTTTCATTTTAATCCTTTATAATATTATCTATTTGTTTTAGTCTGTTTAATACACGAGTTGAACCCATAGTTTTTTGTATTTCACTTAGATCTGGGCTTTGGGTTTTTCCTGTTAAAAGTATTCTGAAAATTTTCACTACTGAGGAGACATCACCTTTGTAATTAGAAGGATTTAACTTATATTCTTTTGCATTTTTTGCAAAGCCATACTTAGAAGATAAAGTCAACATTTTGTTAAACCACTCCTGGTTTGTATCTGTTTCATTAAAAATTTCTATGTAATCTTTTACAATTTCCTTTGATGAAGGAATGTCTTTGATTTCTGATATTTTATCATCAGATATTGAGAATCTGTCGTCAAAGAAGTATTTAATTTCTTCTTTTATATCTGAATATTTTGCAATATCCTTTCTTGCATTTTTCGCACCGGTTCTTTCAATAGAAAGTATAGATTTTACATAATCTGAATTTTGTTGCATCAATAAATATAACTCAGAATCATTTTGTTTTGCCCATTCAAAAGAATTGATGAATAATTCTTCGGCTGACATTTTTGCTATTATTTCCTTACTTATATTATTAAGTTTAACAAAGTCAAATAAGGCACCGCTTGGCGATAATTTTTTTAATTCTAAATTAAAATCTTTGTATGATTTTGATGGATTATTCCTTCGCCAATATTCAAAATTAGAATTGGCAAGATTTAACAAATATTCAATGACTGCATCCTTTGGATAACCAACGGAATCATAATATCTGACATCTGCTTCGGGATCGTGGCGTTTGCTTAATTTCCTTCGTGAATCACCATCCATTTTTTGAATTGGTGAAATATGTGTATATTTAGGAGGGGTAAACCCCAAAGCCTTAAACAATTGTATATGTAATGGTAAAGACGATAACCATTCATCACCTCTTATTACATGTGTTGTTCCCATCAAAGTATCATCTATTACATGGGCAAAATGGTATGTAGGAAGTCCGTCGGATTTCATAATCACAACATCCAAATCGTTTTCTGGGAAATTTATTTTTCCCTTTAATCCGTCTTGGATTACTATTTTATTATTGTAGTTTCCCTCACTTTTGAAACGAATCACAAAAGGAATACCTGCATCTAGTTTTTCTAGTATTTGAGTTTCTGATAAATTTCTGTATTTAGCCCAATGAGAGTAATAACCAGGACGGGCCCCACTTAACTCTTGTTTTTTTCTTAGTTCATCAAGTTCTTCTGTCGTAGCGAAACAAGGGTAGGCTTTCCCCTGCTCCAACATATATTTTATGAATGCTTGATAGATAGATTTTCTTTCACTTTGTTTATATGGACCATAGTCGCCAAATTCCTGACCATTACTATCTATTCCTTCATCTGGTAGTATATTATAGTTAGATAATGATGAACAAATTAACTTTGTGGCACCTTCTACCTCCCTTTTGGTATCGGTATCTTCTATCCTTAAAAAAAACACACCATTGCTTTGATGAGCAACCCTTTCACAAATAAGGGCAGTATATATACCACCTATGTGCATAAAGCCAGTAGGACTTGGTGCAATACGGGTAACTTTTGAACCTTCTGGCAAATTTCGCTTTTTATACTTGTTTAAAATATCATCTATTGAAGGTAGTGGATTAGGAAAAATTCTATCTATAAAACTCATATTATGCCTCTTTGTATGTTTTGGTATTTTATACCCTGTTTATACCAAAAAATCAAGAACCATTTGATTATTTAATGACTACAAATAAATATCCCCCTACTAAATAGGGGGAATATTTAAAAAGATATACAATTACTTCTTGTTTATAAGAATCTTTTTCTTTCGACTTTCAGTCATATCTGATTTTGGAATAGAAACCTTTAAAATTCCATTTTCAAAGTCAGCCTTTGCATCTTTATATTTCAAATCCAAAGGTAGAGGAATAGTCCTTGAAAAAGATCCGTAAGAAATTTCTGAGAAATAACTTCCTTTGAAATGTTCTTCTTTTTCTTGTTTCTTTTCTCCTGACAAAGTTATATAGCCATCTTCTGAAACTTCTAGGTTTATATCATTTTCTGAAATTCCAGGAAGCTCAGCCCTAATAAATATATCTTTATCAGTTTCTTTTACTTCAATTTTTGGTTCCGCAACCTTGTTTGAAAGGTTAAAACTTTTAGTCAATGGAAATGTAATCCAATTTCCAAAAACACTATCCATTAAATCGTTAAAAGTTTTTTCATTTTCATCAAAAAATGGAACATTATGATTATTTCTGTGCATAAGTATATTTGACATTTTAATCTCCTTTTTTTATATTCTTGTTTGCTTTACACAGATTTATATATGAATTATTTACAATAAATTTCAAGGTCTTATTACCACAAAAAAAATATATATTTCAACTACTTGAAAATATAAAAATATGTACCTATATAACAGCGAGTAAAAAAATAATCCCCCTTATATTCAAAGGGGGATTTCATTACTAACTCATTCTTAGAACATATATTTTGCACCAAGTTTTAATGTAGAATCCTTAATATCAAGCCCATCTACATCAAATGAAGCATAAGAATATCCTAAATCAAATGACATATTTTTCCAATTATAGATATAACCTATACTAAATGGATATATGATTTTGCTGTCCTTTGATATTTCAGATATATTAAATATTTCATTCTCTATTACTGCTTCGGTATCTGTTGCTTCGTTTTCCTCTTCTTTTTTATATGTGTTATACAAAGATCCCTTATAATCAACATTTTTTAGACCGACACCTATATAAAGTTCATTTGAAGAATTTATCTGGTATCCAAAGGATACATCAAATCCGTATGTTGGGGTTATTTCTAAATCAAAGTGGCTATCCCATTCTTCTTCTGTAAAGGTTGGATATGTACCTGTTGTTGTTTCTATACCATCATCACCATCAACTTTTAGTTTACCAAAATCGTATGTTATACGAGGCATAACAAAAAATTGTGTTTCTGGAACATAATATTTATAACCAAAACCTAAACTAAAATTTATATCGCTATCATCAATAGATGGTGAAAAATCTCTATTTTGAGTATAACCGTTGTAACTATAATCTATACTATCACTATCCACCATAACATCGTTGATATCAACACCAACAAAAAACGAAGATTTGTTTGTTGTGTTATCTTGTGCCATAACAGTACTACTTGCTAAAAAGATTGCTAAAAATAACGTTAATTTATTCATATTTACCTCCATTTTTTTATTAATTATGGTTTCATAATATGAAAAAAAATGTTGTTTTTCAATTAAAATATTTAAGAATATATTCTATATACTTTCTTATTTCTGTGATAAAAAATCTCAATAAGGAGAATTTTAAACTTGTGATGCAGACAAAGAAATTAGGACCTCTAAACTGATGATATAAATCATAATGCCTATTATTTCACGATTTTTGATTTATTGTATTGTATAATTAATATGTTAAATTAATGAAAATTTTTAAATTTATCAAAATTGATGTATGTTAAGCTTTTTTTATAAAAAATATGCCAATAATTCGGCGATAAAAATTGAATTAAAATCTTTTTTTTCTTGCAATGAATGAGAATTTTAAAAACTATATATTACTTTCTCTTTTTATTGGGTAAAAAAAATAATGTATTTTATATGAAATGGATACAGGTAGATTTGTCGCTGTTGTACTTTTTATCATTTTTTTCTTTAATATACTCATTTAATTTTTGTAAATCATATCCTACAAATAAAACGTCTTTACCATTTTTATATCTTTCGACATCTCTTCCTTTTAAATGAGAATGATAAAAATCAAATGTTTTATATTCTTCATCTCTTTCATATTTCAACAAAAACTCTAATAATTTATCCAACTTTTTCATCATTCTTTACCATCATTCTTTTGATATCAGTTCTAATTCTCATTTTTATAACATTAGGCATAACATCATCTATAAAAATATAAATAATTTCTTTTGATATTTTATTTCCTTTTTAAAAATTATAATTTATAATCTTTTTAAAGAAAATATAATTTATTAAATAGGAATTTTTATGCAAGTATTTAGACTTAAGTTATTTACATCAACTACAGGCGAATATCATAAGGGAGATAAAGACTATTGTCTTAAAAATAATCTAGCAGCTATTGGTTGGGCTATAGATAAAAATGTTGATAGTGTAGATGATTTTATAAATAAAGCAAGAAAACAATATAAAAATCAAAGAGGTTTCAATACAGCTTCCAAGCATATAATTGAAATGCAAGTAGGTGATTTTTGTTGGGTTCAAGTTAATGCCTATGACTACAGATTAGGAAAAATAAAAAGTGATATTTTGTATCATCAAGATCCAAATAATTCAAGAATTGGTTTAAGACGTAAATGTATTTGGAAAAAAATAGATTTTAATGATATTCCTGGTAAGGTAATTAGTTGTTTTTGCGGAAGAACAGGTACATTACAAAAAATAAATAAAATTTCCTATGATTACTGTAATTGGTTATATGAAAATAAACAAAATAATTTAAAAATACAAGATGTTAAATCTCTATTACATTATGATGATTTGGAAGATATACTCGGTCTATATTTACAAAATAAAGGTTATTATATATTACCATCAACAAATAAACAATCAACTAAACTAATTGAGTATGAATTAAGAGATAAAAAAGGGAATAAGGCGTGCGTTCAATGTAAAATTGGTAACTCTACTGTTGATAATAAACTTTTTAATGAAGAAAAATTCAAAGATTATACAATTTTTATTTCTACTATTAGTGATGATAATTATAATATCAAGGGTGAAAATGTTAAAACAATAAAAATAAATAAATTATTATCTTTTGCTAAGACACATTTTAATATTTTACCGGAACGAATAAAAAATTACATAAAATTATCTGAATAAATATTAAAATGTACCTTTTCCCAAATTTTTAATGTAAAGTTAAGGTTTCTTCCGCAAACTCCGTCAACTCCCAATTTATATCTATAATAATTCAATAGCATAATATTAACTTCTAACATCTGAGGATTAAATATCTTATTTGCAATATTCATTAAATCTTTATCTTGAGAATTTATACGAATTTTTAAATCTATTAGCTTTATATTCAAAAACATTTCGTGTGAAAATATATACTTGCTGTGCAACAAAAATTAAGCAACGGAAAAAAATAAAAAATCCACACAAGGCGGTTCATTATAACTTATTGATATTTGAAAATCTTTAAATGGTGCCGGCACACGGAATCTGGACTTGCGTCATTTATATCTATAAAAACCCTAATTTTCGGTCATTTTTACTATTTATATTTACCTAATGCATCACACTTTGCATCACACTTTTTTATTATAATTTGAAACTATAAAAATGCACACAATTTTTTGAA
>CALXYK010000015.1 GCA_944392955.1 uncultured Alphaproteobacteria bacterium
TGCATCATCATCTGCCAAATACGAATATTTAGTTAATAGTCCCTCTATCTGTATATCCATACATTCAACATAAGCATTTCGGCATGCTGTTCCACGTGCATTCGCAGTTGCATCATTTGTATTTGTAGAAATATCCGCAGTCTGAGAAGATCTTAACGAAGTAGTAGCGCCAGAATTTCTTGTTGAAGAACGAGCTGTTGATGAACGAGTTGTTGTTTTTCGTGCCGAAGAACCAGAACGTGCTGTTGTTTTAGAGGCACTACTTGTTCTTGAAGAAGTTGCTTTTTTCGCCGTTGTCTTTTTTTTCGCACTTGAAGTTCTTGAACTACCTGATCTTGCAGTAGAAGCTGTTTTTCGCTGTGCCGCAGCAAAAACATGTTCTATAAATATAGTTTGAAACGAAAAGAAAAACGCCATAACAAACACAAAAATTCGCTTTAAAACAAACATTTAAGTCTCCTTCTTCTATATATTCATACTCAAATAATAACACTTTATAGATAATATTTCAAGAACTTTCTGTATTTTTTCGCAAATAAAACTATTGATTTTTTTTATTTTTTCTTATAAAAATTTTTAGCAGAGATATTAGGAGGAAATATGAATATTTTTGTAATTCTTATTATGGGGGTTATGCTTGCAACTTATCAATATTTTACTACAAAACGATCTTCGGATGTTGTTTTGAATAAGGACGAACTTAGATTACAGGCCGAACTTACCTGTATGAAGCAATATCACGACTTTGCAGCATCAAGAAATGAGGCGGAAAAGGCCGAGGTAATCTCCTTCAAAGGAACCGCTGTCGGACAGGCAAATTACACTTGTACCGGAGCCGACACTATCAATTCTCAAAAATATTGTATAAACTCTGTTGGCACAAAAATTGATTGTAGTGATACTGTAAATGTAAAGGAACATTGTGTATCCACTACTAAATGGAAAACTTTTTCTAACGAGGATAAATATTTAATTACTCAGATATTAAAATCTGGTGTTTCCATAATATCAAATGGAAAAATCAAAAATAAACATGTTCAACTGGATCCTGCACCTGAACAGGAACAAAATAAAACCAATACTGCAATAGGTTTAATCAGTTGTATTGATGCAGAAAAACTAAGTCTGCAAAATAAAATGTTGGGAAGCGAATGTGAAGAAGGAACCTATGCCGTTCAAAAGGAAAATGGAACTATTGTTTGTGAGGCTATTGCTGATATTTCTCCTTGCACTTCTCATGAAACCGAAGTTTCTTCTGCGAAATATGATAATTGTTCTGCTTCGTCAAGTGGACTTTGTTGCACCCAGTTAATATCTGGACGTTATTGTTGTCCTAATGCTCCTATTGAATGTCCAGCAGGCAAAAGTCCTGTTTGGAAACCTACACTACGATTCTGGATGTGTTCTTCTGGTGAAGAATATTGCACTGAAAACGGAACTATGTTAGTCCAAGACGATAACGGAAATCCTATATCTACTCAGACTATTGAAAATGCATTTACACCTCAATATGATGAAAGTTTAAAAACTTTTGTTTGCAATCCAAAGGCTGATTTGTTCACTACTAAATGTAAGGAACAAATATCATCTGATTATGCTTTCTTAGGTGTGGAAAATCTTTCTAAATCTATAACATATACAAATATAAACCAAGCAGGAAACACTCCTATTTGTAGACTTTCTGCAAAAAGCAATTCAAAGGCTGTTGAAAATTGTTCCGTATGCGAAGAAGTTGTATTTGACACTTTAAACAATCAATGGAAATGTCAAGCGAAAACCTGGAACGATATAAAGGGAAACTCTGCATTAATAGATAAACTTAGGGGAACCGTTTCCTCAACCTATAATGCAAAGGGATTAAAGGGATGTTTTTCTGGTTGCGATGAATCTATGATAGCAGCAATTAAACAAGGAAAAAGGAATGGACCATATTGGGGCTTAAGATATGACTCCAACACCAGAATGTGGACCTGTTTCACTTGTCAAAAGGGTGATACATTTAACAATCAATGCAACTGCGACAAGAAAAATAAAAAGGTTGAGTGTCTTGAATCCGCATGCACCAATCAAACATCACAGGGAAAATGTTCTCCTTATGAATGTTCTACGGAATACCAAGTTCAAATTGATGGAGAATGCTATACAAAATGGTGCAACAGATCCATCTTACCAGAAAATGCCGAAGTAAACCTTCCAACCGTAAATTCGTGTCCTGAAACGGCAAGCTGGATGGTATATAATGAACAAAGAACTTGTGTGTATTGTATAAGACCACCTGTTGAAAGAGTTGAATAAAAAAAAGGATTTAAACTAACCTTTAAATCCCTGTGCAATAACATAAGTTTCGGCACTTTCTTTTCTAGAAGAATCTGGTTTAAAATGTTTTACACTCGTAAAATGTTTTTTCATCTCTGATAAAAGGTTTGATTCTGTTCCCCCCTGCCTTACCTTTGCAACAAAAACGCCATCTGTTTTTAAAACATCAATCGCAAAATAATACGCCTGTTCCACCAAAGCCATAATTTGCAAATGATCTACCGATGCATTTCCCGTAGTATTCGGAGCAATATCAGACATTACTACATCCGCTTTGCCACCTAATGCATCAATTAAAAAAGTTTTCGCCTCGTCTAAATTGAAATCAATTTGCTTAAATACAACACCATCAATAGGTTTCATCTCTAAAATATCAATTGCAACAACATTTCCCTTACCAACTTTTTTTACAGCAACATCACTCCACCCACCTGGTGCAGCACCAATATCCACAACTTTTTTACCTTGTTTAAAAATATGGAATTTTTCATCTATTTCCATAATTTTAAATGTGGCCCTTGACCTATACCCCATTTCATGAGCCTTTTTCACAAATGGATCATTTAACTGCCTCAAAAGCCATTTAGTAGAAGATTTTTTTCTATATTTCGCAGTTTTAACTCTGACTTTTACTCTACTTTTTGCTACAACCATAACAAATTCCTTCTCTGTATAATCTAACCTTTTTTCTATTTAAAACACCACTTAACACAATATAGACATTTGCCAATATGATAAGTGTTCCTCCTATCATTATATTCCAAGTCAAATTAAAATGCAAAAAGATTATATCTAAAATAACTGCAACAACAGGTTCCAACAATAACAATAATCCAGAATGGACAACAGGTATATGTTTACTTCCAAAAAAGAATAAAACTGGTGCCAAAATATAACAAGATATAGAATACACAAACAATACAACCCAGGTTTGAATTGGAAAATCTAATTCAAATCTCATAAAATTTTTTGAATAGAAAACTTTATTTATAAAGGGATAACTAAATAAAAAAGGAATTGATAAAAATACATTTGAAAAAAATACAAACACCAAAGAACTTACTCCTTTTTTAGAAGCATAAGTATTAAATAAAACAAACGATGACAATCCAATACCTGCCAACAATGCCAACACAATACCCGAAACCGAAAATTTCATATCATCAAATGGATTGATAAGTATAATCAACCCCATAATTACCAAAAAACAAATCAAAACATCTTGCTTTTTAAGTTTATTTTTAAAAAAAGCAATGGAAAATATAATAGTCCATAGTGGCTGTGTATAAATAAGCAATTCTACTAAGGAAACAGATAAACCTAAAAACAATGGTACATATTGCCCTATCTGAGTAAAAACCGAAGTAATACAAAACAAATAAATAAAGGATTTAGGTATCAAGAAAAAAGTATCATACTTTTTCAAAATAAACGGCCATAATAAAAAAACAATAATTATATTAGGCAGTATCAATAATTCTGATACAGACATTCCCATATTAGCAAGGATTTTTACACCAAAAACCACATTGGCATATAAACACCCCGCCAATACAACCAATAAATAAGACAACAAAACTTTTTTATTTTCCATTACAAGAACAAGCCATTTGTGGCAAGTGAGAAAGGACAGTCTATAAGCCGGATTCTGTTTAAAGAACTATTCATCTTGAATGTATATTACTACACATTTCTTTGCAACTTACCCAAAGGCTCCCAAGAGTACTCAACGCCTTTTTATTTAGTCTTGCACCAGATAGAGATTGCCTCGTTTCACTCCTGACTTAACAGGCTCGTCTCTGTGGCTCTTATCCTCAGATTACTCTGGACGGGTATTACCCGTTATCTTCTCTTGAGGTGTCCGGACTTTCCTCTATATACCAAACGATACACAGCAGTTCTCTGACTGTCCTATACAAAATAGTAAACTTTTATACTTTAAAAATCAATAAGAATATGTTATCATAGCAATATGAAAACTTTTATAAAAATAGTTATAGTATTATCTTTTGCTTTTCCAACTATCTCATTGGCTAAGGTTGCCAGATTGGGTGGATTCACATATAATGTTGATGAATATGGTTCTCCTATTCTTAGTGAACAAACATTGATATTTAATGAAAGTGGAATGATGGGAATAAATGAGTATCCCGAAATTCCTTTTTACCTTAACCCTGATGATTTATCAGATGCACGATTTAATGTTCAAACAGAACCTGACAGACATGTCCTACCTCCTGTTTATTCAAACCAACAACTATACGATATGCAAAATCATATAGAAGAAGGCGAAATAGAATATTATGACGATGAACCTATCTATGATGAAAACAACCAAACATATTAAATTTCAATACAAATTATTATTTAAAATCTGGAATTTCACAATCACCCCATAAATCTTTTAAATATGAATTTCCATTTATATTTTTACATTCCACATCTGGCATTGATTGAAGGATTCTTGTAATCGCTTCTATTGAGGTATCCGTTGTCATAGTCTTACAATTACCAGCTTGTTTACTTTTTACAACAGGATATTTATAAACAATTTTCTTTATCCCAACTTGTAAAATGTGTTTAAGGCAGTTTTCACAAGGTGCATACAAAGTGTATAAAATACAATTTCTTAAATCTCGCCTTGAAAACAAAATTGCATTCATCTCAGCATGCAATACAAGATGATATTTCAAAGGTCTTTCCTGGGACATTTTACTTTCATTACAACCTGCAATAAAACCATTATAGCCAAATGACACAGGTCTATATTGCTCGTCCACTATAACACAACCAGTTTTAGTAGAAGGATCTTTTGATTTTAAGGCAACCTGCTCTGCAATATTTAGAAAATATTCGTCCCACTGCATTTTAAACTCCTTTTCATTTTAATTAACTTGTGCTATTATAAAAAATGTAAAAAGGATATACAAGAAGAAATGCATATAAATGAAATAAAACAAAAATGGATTGAATTTTTAAAATCCGAACGCCGTGTTTCAAACAATACTATTGAAAGTTATGAAAGAGATATTGATATTTTCCTACACTTTCTTAAAAATACTGCAAATATAAAGGAAATAAATTCCAACACATTAGAAACAATAGATATTTCTACATTCCGCAGTTTCATAACAACCCTTGCCCGACAAAACAAAAGTAATGTTTCCATCGCAAGAAATATTTCAGCATTAAAAAACTTCTTCAAATTTATGCAACAAAATGAAATTGCAAATAACCAATCTATTCAAATTTTACATTCACCTAAAATCCCCAAAAAACTTTCTAAATCTATAAATAGTATAGATATAATGAAATTATTGGATTGCTTTAATGAAATAATAAAGGATAAGTGGCAGGCAAAAAGGGATATCGCCTTATTCACACTGATATATGGATGTGGACTTCGTATATCCGAAGCATTAAGCCTAAACTATACAGATATAAATGACAATGATGATGTAATAAAAATAAAAGGAAAGGGAAACAAGGAAAGAATAGTTCCCATACTTCCAATTATAAAAGAAAAAATAAATGATTATCTAAAAATTGCACCATTTAATTTCAGAACCCACGACCCACTTTTCCGAGGCAGTCGTGGAGCACGACTAACCGCCAGAGTTGCCGAACGTGATATAGAAACCGCCCGAAATTATATAGGTCTTCCTAAAACCACAACACCACATAGTTTAAGGCATAGTTTCGCAACACATTTATTAGCAAACGGCACAGATTTAAGAACTATACAGGAATTATTGGGACATAGTTCCCTTTCCACTACTCAACTTTATACAAAGGTTGATATGGGGCAAATAATTGAAAATTATAAAAAAGCCCACCCCCATGCAAAATAAAAAGCCCCATCAGGAGCCTTAATTTTAATCTAATAACAGAAATTATTTAGGAAATTTTGCACCCCAATCTTCAAATGGAAGAGTTTCATAAGCATCATTAAAATATCTTCTATAATTCCAAAGATCGACATAAGCCCCCTTATAATCATTACCTGATGTTCCTCCAAATTGAACCGTATCATAATTCCTTGACCATAAACATTTATTCCCAAAATAACTAGAATAAGTACACCACATAAACATATTAGGTTTATCAAACAATACACTTAAACATTTTTCAATATTTTCATAAGATAATGATTTAGGACAATATTTTGGTGTAATATTTATACAATGTTGTATTTTTGAATCTTTTGTATACGTCGCATATTTAAGAGAAGCATTACATTTTTGTTCAACAAGTTCTTCATAATTATAATCATGGCTAACGGATTTCTCCTCTTCACAAATACATTCCTGTGCCTGCTCCATAATAGATTCCAATGCCTTATATACAGAAGATATCATATTGCGTTCCTGTCCATACTGGGAATTTTGAACTCTGGTCATCTCTGATAGTGTATCAAAAAATCTAGTTTTTTCATCACAATTACCATTGTATGAATTCATAAAGTTTTCCCACTTTTTCAAATCTTCATATTGCACAGAAACGGACAATTTTGAAACTTCTTCACAATTAGACTTTACAGAAGTTGTATTCACTTCTACCTTCGAAGAAATTTGTTTTCCAGAACTGCAATAATCCTCACAATACTCTTTTATATGTTTTGACATATTGGATGCATAATTATCACCCATTTGGTTATAAGAAGTTCCAAAGATAGAATTCAAATCAGCCAATGTCATATTATACCATGTCTGATAATTTCCCTTTGAATTTCCGATACAGAAAAATTCCTTATCATCACCCACACCCAAATCGGTATTTCTATAATAATATGCCTGTTTACAATTAGGGTAAAATACTTCACAAACACCTTCTCCTTTCTTAGAAGGCGACCACAACTTCCTTTCCAAATTCTTTGAACATACAAAATTAACAGGTGCTGTATTTACTGCCGTTGTAGTATTAGCACCACTAGAAACAGATGGTGTTGTGTTAGTATAAGTTACCGCAGTATTAGTTGTTGTGGTAGGCTGAGTTGCTACTACATTATTTCCTACTGCAATATTTAAACCTAAGAAAGCAGAGGAGGAAGACAAAAATTCATTTTCCTTTTCAACACATTCGCTGGAATTTTTGCCAATTGTATAACCTTCCTTACAAACCAATTTACAATCTGGATTTCCACCCTCTTTGTATTCCCAATAAAGTCCACCAACAGGCAAAGGAGAATTTACACAATCAGTTTGTCTGAACCAAGAATTAACAATCCTATTTGCTGTTTGTTTTCCTATCTCCGAAGCCTGAGCCTTTAACATAACCATCTGAGAATTTTCATGACTATCCAACGCATATTGATTAACCTTTGTAATTTGATAATCCTCCGCTCCACATGCAAGTTCGGCAATTTCCGTATACCCTGCTAAGGTTGCATCAACGATTTGTCGCCAATTTTCCCGTTTTTTGGTATTTTGATTAGTTGCCTTTAAATCATTTAATGCACCAATATTAGATTCGCCATAATCTCCCGCTTCGAAAAAGCGATTAAGCATATAACTATCACCACTTACATTAAAACCACAAAGTTCATCTAATTTATTATATAAATCCAACGAAGAAACTCCGTCAGATGAAATCATCAATGCATAACAATTTTTCGCTGCTTGTAATGCCTTTGTTGCTTTTTGACATTCTTCTGAATTTCTTTTCAAACCTGTTTCTATCACATCTTTGTTTTCAAGCAAACTTACAACTCTGTCATAAGAATATGATTTACAACCATCTTTTAAATCCAATTGTTTTATAACAGCCCTAGTCTGTAAACAATCCTCTACATTCAAAAGTATTTTAGAGGCTGGTTCCGCACCACACTTTGAATACACTCCTTCATTCAAAGTTTTCTTATCAAAACAATATCTATTAAAACAATAATCAATATCTACATTACACTCATCTTGTGTCGGAGCAGGATAAGACACATTTGAACTAGAAGTAGTTCTAGTCCCCCTAGTAGATGAAACAGATCTCTGAGTAGTCCTTGCCCCCATAACTAAACTTGAAACACCAATAACGGATAAAAAACAAATTAAAAATTTTTTCAATTTCTCTCTCCACAAAACATATATAGAAAAATTATAAAACATTAAAAAAACTTTCTCAATAAAAAAATAGACATCTTAAAATTTATTGATATAATCAAAAAAAGATTTAAGGGAGAAATTCACAATGAAAAAAAACATATTATGTATTTTAGTTTTACTTTTGTGCAGTTGTATTACAAAGCAATATAAAAATGGTGTTCCAATTCGTCCCCATCAATACGAAGAAATACAAAAGGCAAAAACAAAACAGGAAGTATATAATATTTTAGGTTCACCTGCTGCACAAAATTTTGTCGGCGAAGAAAAATGGTTTTACTATACATCCGAAGGTGAAATTTTTGCATTTCTAGATCCCAAATTTTCTAAATACGAAATTTTAAGTATCGGCTTTGACAACAATGATAATATAAAAAGTATAGTATTGCGAGATTTAAAGAATAAAGATATAGCCTTTAATACAGATGTAAAAACGACCTTACCATCAGATATTCAACTAAACTTTTTCCAAGAACTATTTGGTAATATAGGAAGGTTCAATACCGTTGGACAATAAAAAATACAAAAATAAAAACTCCCTTAACATAGGGAGTTTTCATTTAAAACCATAAAACTAGAATACATCAGAAACAAAATCATATTTTAATTTAAGCATAAAATAATTATGTTCTAATTCATAAGGAACTTTATCATCTCTTTCATCAAAATCAACTTTGAATTGTCTATATTCTGCACCAATTATAAAAGGTGTATCTGTAAGTCTATACTCTAAACCTGCAATAAATTGATGTGAAGAAACATTTCCATCAGAACCTCCAGTTATAGATTGTCCCGCAGCATCATAAAATGTAAAATCAACTTTTGACATACCGATACCATAACCTATATAAGGATCCAATGCACCAAGTCCAGGAATTTCAAAGTAAACATTTGCCATATAAGAATCAACACTAATATCAGTCGGTTGATAGAAATTTACATCAAAATCATAATAAGGTGTACTTACACAAACATCACTTCCCGACTCACACCACTTACCATTTGGATCATTTATCCTCATAACATAATTAGGGGATTTAAACTTTGTTTTTTGATATTCTGCTTCAAATCTGAACGGATTTTTAGGAATTGCCCAACCAATAGCAAAAGATGTGGTAGAAGTATCTTCTGTATTATAAAAATACTCTTCCTTTAACCCTGCAGCCCATGCAGAAGCCTCATAACCTTGAGCATTTGGTGTTCCAGCAGGCCATCCAGGAAGCAAAGTAATTGCATCACCATAACAATTAACATCATCAGATGCACATGTAGTAGTAGAATAACTCATATCCGGATCACCAACACCATAACCTGCACTTAAATATAAACCAGCGGCATTAGCAACAGAACTTGTAAAAAGTAAAGCAACGGACAATAAAACTTTTTTCATAATCACCTCTTAATCTTATTACATACAAAAATCATTGTAGCATAAGTTAAAAACATAAACAATCAAAAAAAAAAAAAAAATAATTATGGTAATACAGGATAAAATATGTTATAAAAAGATAACAAAGGAACAATCAAAATGAAAGAAAAAATTTTCAACAAAGCAACAAAAAAAATCAAAAATAATAACTTCATAAAAACTATTATTTTTGCAAGTTTATTATTAACTAATGCAAGGTTAACTCCCGATTTAATAGCCGAAGAAACACCATCTCCCACACCAATTGGAACCACAATAAAAGATACAAAAATACAAATAAATTGCAATGCTGACGAAAAATACCTCGCACTACAATTAAAGAATATTATTCTGGATTTGAATAATCATAATGATATAAGCAAGATAATAATAAAATCTCTTGAAGAAAATAATACTACCATAGAAATTTCTGAAACGAATGATATATCTAATGGTTATTATGTAATAGGTTCAAACAAGATATATATTCCAAAAAATGTAATAGAAAACACCCTTACATCAAAGGATAAATTATCCCACACATACTCTTTGCAAAAGGCAATAATCCATGAAACTATTCATATGCTTCAGGATAAAAAGGGAATATTCAAAGATTGTGAACATCTATCCCCATTAGATTCTAGTATTGTTTATACCTTATCAGAACTTGATGCAATCTGTAAATCTTATATAGTAATGGATACCGGAGTATGGGACACAAATTTAATTTTTGAATGTTTAAAAGATATGATACCATGTTTGGAAAACTATACCAAAAAGGGACTTTATCTATCCCAAACCAATAATAATAAAAGCCAAGATATATCCATAGAAAAAGTGCTAAAAAAACTAAACAACAAAGGTTTTGACGACTATGAAAATATATCAAAGATGATAGAAACTGCAAAGGCCAAAATATCCCCCGAAATTATGGAGGAAATTTTAATAGCAAATAATGCATATAATGGATTTGAAAATAATATGTATGTTTCAACAAACTTAATACAAAAGGAATTTTAAATGATTGTAATAGCAGGCTTAGGCAACATAGGAAACGAATACACAAACACCCGCCATAATATAGGCTTTATGTGTGTAGATAAGATAAAGCAGGATTACAATTTTCCCGATTTCAAAGAAAAACCTAAATACCTATATACAAAAAAAACAATAAATGGAACCGAAGTAGTGCTTATAAAACCAACAACATATATGAATTTATCAGGTGAAGCACTACTTTCCATCTGCACTTTTTACAAAGTTCCATCATCAAATGTAATTGTAATCCACGATGATTTGGATTTAGAAACAGGCAGAATAAAAATTAAACAAGGTGGTGGCAACGGCGGACATAATGGTTTAAAAAGTATTGATAAGGCAATAGGTCCCAATTACCACAGAATCCGCATAGGCATAAATCACCCACGAAATCTTTCACAAAAAATAGAAGTTTCCGATTATGTTTTAGGACGTTTTTCCCCAACGGAAAAGGAAGAAATTGAAAAATCAATCAATATAATATCTGATGATTTAGAAGAGATAATTTCCAAAAACGTTTAATTTTCTATAAATATTTTATCAAAATATACTAGACTTTTTAGATATTTATATTATAATAAAAACATATTCTTATGGAGAGGAAATGGTATTATTAAAAAACAGAATTTATATCATGCTGATGGCAGGCTTGTTATTGCCTAATAATGCCTATTCTCAAAGTACAAATATGGTTCTACCTAATCAGGTGGGAAGTTATGCTATAAATTCTAAAAATAATACCATGCAACTCCCTAATCAGGTTGGTGTTTATCAACCTCAACGATTTCCCACTACACCTAATACTGCATATAACCCATATATGATGGGACAGCAACGTAAACCTGTTGTTGATTACAGCAAACAACCAACAATGAACCGAACCATATATGAAAATGTCAATGGGTATAAAACACCTAACCGCTATTCTTTACAAAATGCAAATATGAAAAGGATAAATGAGCAAAAAAATATTCCTGTTGAATACGACTCTGAATACTATTTGTCATTATCATACGGATTTGGCTCATTTGACGGAACTGGACTTGAAAACGATAGTATTGTTTACCCACCTATGAACGAAATTTCCGAAGGTTTAGGTGATCCAAAACTATTATCTGT
This sequence comes from uncultured Alphaproteobacteria bacterium, assembly GCA_944392955.1. Lineage (GTDB taxonomy): Bacteria > Pseudomonadota > Alphaproteobacteria > Rs-D84 > CACZYB01 > CACZYB01. The sequence goes on from CALXYK010000015.1 coordinate 11,974, forward strand.
TGGATTCGGAATACAACAAAACCGAAATGTAAGAATTGAATTGAACTATACAAACATTTCTGGCCTACATTACGAAGATAATGCCTATGCCACAAATCAATGGTGCGGACCATGGGATTATGATGGATTTTTTTATGATTGTGCCGAATTATTACCTGTTTCAGGTGGTGGGATAAGTTCTAATGCCTTAATGTTGAATGTTGAAGTTCCCCTAACCGATTTAATCGGAACAATTTTTGATGGATTCGTCACCCCATATATTGGTGGTGGTGTTGGTATATCATTTAATACATTAAGTGATTATTCTGTATACGATGAATACGGCGATGCCGAAATACCTGCAACCACTGACGGAAATCCATTTGACAGCGATGGTAATTTCACTGGTGGTTGGTTTGATTATAATGGAACAATCACCCATTTTGGTGCCACAACAAATAATATTGCCTGGAATGTAAGGGCTGGACTTTCATTCAACCTTGATAAAAAGACATTCCTAGATTTATATTATCAAATGGGAAATTATGGAAAGGTAGAAAGCCACGATTCCATATACTATTCTTATGAAACCGTTTATATAGTAGATCCAATCCAAGACAGCAGTGGTGGTTGGACCTGTACCGACGATGCACTAAACGAAGGATATATATATATTGAAGAAAGCGGTTGGTGTGAATCTTCCCCATATTTGACCGAAGGAACTATTTCCGATGCAAAGGAAAAGGGAACAATAGAAACAACAGAGATAGGAGTAAAACTTAGATTAATATTCTAAGGTATAAAAAAATGTATTTAAAACGATTACAAAATATTATTTTAACAGGCTCCATTTTAACAATGGCAGGGCCAGTTTTTGCACAAACTGCCACACCTGTTGGAATGCAATATGTTGGATCGCAACAATACATAGGACAAAACCGAACTATAACTCCTAATACAAAAACGACTAAGGTTGCACCTCAAATAAATTCCGTATATGCAACACCTATGAAACGGGTAAATGAAATTCCACTATATGGAAAAAACAAAAATGTATATTTCTATAACCAACCTAAAAAGGACGAAGGTCTTTTCGCAGGAAGTGGACTATATATGTTTGCCGCATTTTCAACCGGATCTAATAATAATGGTGTAAACTCTGAAAAAGGTACTGGATATGTAACAATGGAAAGTGATGGTCCATATTGGGGCACATATATGGGAGGAAGCGATTCTAATACCGATATGGGAACCGCAAATGGTTTAACACTTGGATTCGGACGTGTGATGTCTGATACTTTAAGTGTGGAATTTTTATATTCCTCCTATAACGGAATGGAATATGGCAATTTTGCAAAATTACAAGATTATAACGAAATTGAAGATGAAGAAGGTTATTATTATGAACCTATTATCAACGATTTTACATACGAGGTAATAGATGGTGGTGATATCTCATCTGATTTCATAGGTATCGGGTTAAGATATAACCTTGATAATGTATTTGGTATGTTGGGTGGACGATTAAAACCTTACTTTGGTTTCCAACTTGGAATCGCACAAAACACTATCTCCGATTACACATTTTCCGATCCATACGGATATATTGACGGGCCCAATGTAAATGATTTATTAACACTTAGTGATGAAGATATCGCAGCCAAAGGCCTCATAGATAATCAAAATTACACTGATTATGCATATAGTAATGGAACTATAACCTTTATTGGTAAAACAACAAAAACCTTTGGTGCCGGTTTGGAACTTGGACTTACACTTGAATTGGATAGTTCAATAGAACTTGATTTCTTCTATAAAATGAACACATTCGGAAAGGTAAAAACCTCTGGTAATGTGATAAGCACATACGATGAAACTACAACAGATTTCTATATTGCACCTCTTGGCACCCTATCATGTGACGAAGGTTATACTGGATATTACAATGGAGCAGATGGAACCTATTACATCTGTGTTGCAAATAATTCCTATTCTAATAGTGGTATTACAACCTTAGAACAACGAAGGGAAGAATCTGGCGATATGTTATTCCAACAATATGGTGTTAAGTTGAAATATATGTTCTAAAAATAAAAAACAATAAAAATTTCCTTGATTTTATAAAAAATAATATATATAATCACCTATTATCAAAGCGGGCGTAGCTCAGTTGGCTAGAGCGCAACCTTGCCAAGGTTGAGGTCGTGGGTTCGAGCCCCATTGCCCGCTCCAAAAATTCAACACCCTGTATATACAGGGTGTTTTTTTTAATAATTAAATAAAAGAAATTTTTTTAAATATTAAAGATTTATGCAACCTAATTATCTACCATACCTATCTTCGTAACGAATTATATCCAATTCATCAAGTTTTCTACCTGTTTGTATTTCAATAAATACCAGCGGTTTATCAGTATTATTTTGGATTCTGTGTTTTATACCGACGGGGATATAAACACTTTCACCTGCCCGTCTGACAATATTTTTATCACCTAAAAAGATATTTGCTTCACCACTGGCAATAATCCAATTTTCTTCTCTGAAATTATGAGATTGCAAAGAAAGTATTTGCCCTGCACTAACCGTAATTCTTTTTACACAATAATTATTGCTTACGGCAATTACTTCCCAACTTCCCCACGGACGTTTATCCTTGTCCCCAGGTTTATAATTGTTTATCATATAAAATCCTTTAATTTTTTATTCAACAGTTACGGACTTTGCCAAATTTCGTGGCTGGTCCACATCTTTTCCTAAAAAATTACTAATATGATAAGCAAAAAGTTGAAATGGAATAACACTTAATAACGGAGATAACAAATCTGAAACCGAAGGAATTTTCACTATTACATCAAATAAATTCTTCAACTTTTCATCCTCAGAAGATGTTACCGTAATCAATTTTGCATTTCTTGCCTTTGCTTCTTCACAATTAGCAATTATTTTATCATAGGTAATATAACCTGGGATTAAAACAGATACAATAGGAACATCTTCATCTAATAATGCAATAGGTCCATGCTTTAATTCACCTGCGGGATAAGCATTTGCATTGATATAACTTACTTCTTTCAGTTTCAATGCACCCTCCATAGCAGTAGGAAGATTTACCCCCCTACCAATATATATGAAGTTTTTAAATTTTGATAGTTTATCAGCAACACTTTCAATATTACTATCATCACTTAAAATTTCTTCCATCTTTGTAGGGATAGAAAGCAATTCTTCCTTTATAAGAGATATTCTATCATCACTTTTACCCTTAACTTCGGCGAAATAAATCGCAAATAGGTAAAGCATCAATAATTGTGCAGTATATGATTTTGTCGCAGCCACACTAACCTCTATCCCTGCATTAACATTCAATATACTATCAGAATATCTTGTGATATTGGAATCAGGTCTATTTGTAATAACAACTATATATGCACCTTTTTCCCTTGCTTGACGAACCGCAGTCAATGTATCCGCGGTTTCACCACTTTGGGAAATTGCAATAACTAAACTATTAGCATCAGTTGTATTATTCCTGTAAATATATTCACTGGCAGGCTCCACCTCCACCGGAACAGAAGCTAAATCCTCAATAAGATATTTTCCAACCAACCCTGCATGCAACGAAGTTCCACATGCAATAATTTGTATTTTTGATAAATTTCTCAAAATATCCAAAGGTATCTTTATTTCATCAAGTTTTATTTTGGCATTTACATCAGAAATTCTTCCATTAAGTAAATTTCTAACAATATTAGGTTGTTCGTTTATTTCCTTTAACATATAATGCTTATACCCCATTTTGGAAACCGCATCTACCTCCATAGAGATCTTCACAATCTTCAAAGGGATAAGACTTCCATCAACACTTTCTATTTCCACGGAATCCTTTTTGATAACAGCAATTTCTTCATCATTAAGATAAATAACATCAGATGTAATTGCAATAATCGCAGGCAAATCACTTGCAACAATGTTTTCATTATTCCCAACCCCTATAATAAGCGGAGCATGCTTCCTTGCTACCACAAATTTATCGGATTCGTTTTTACACATAACACATATTGCATAAGCTCCCTTTAATTTAGGCAAGGCATTTCTAACCGCATCTTTTAAATTCAAGGCATATTTATATTCGTCGGATATCAGATTAGCAATAACTTCTGTATCTGTCTGAGATGCAAAGGAATATCCCTTTTCTATAAGATTTTCCTTTAACTCTTTATAATTTTCAATAATTCCATTATGCACAACGACAATATCTTTATTACTTGATATATGAGGATGAGCATTAACTTCATTCGCCACCCCATGTGTAGCCCATCTGATATGACCTATACCAAACAATGAATCTTTTGTTTCTGATACAATCTTTGACATTTTATTTTTAAGGTTTTCTAATTTCCCTACTGACTTATAAATTTCAATCTGATTATTATTAAACAAAGCAATCCCAGCGGAATCATACCCACGATATTTAAGATTATCTAACCCCTTTAATAAAATTTCAGAAACATTATTGTCCCCTATATAACCAACTATGCCACACATAACAAAAAATCCTTTCATTTTTGTAAATATGTATTTTATCCTAACATTTTAGCAAAATCTTTACAATTCAATATTTTGAAATATTTTGAAACAATACTTATAAATAAAAAATACCTATTCCAAAAAGATGTTTTTATATAAAAAAGAAGTTTCAATACAAAAAAGTCAAATTTATTTAGTATTTACATTTAAAAATGAAGATTTATCCAATTCTATATTTCCACCACATTTAGGACATTTTAATATTTTACATTGCTCTTCTTTTCCATTTAATTTAATCAAAGAATTTCCACATTTAGAACAATTATGAGAAAATCTATAACATTTATCCAAACCATTTTCTTTCCAGGACAAAATCATATCAAATTGTAATTCAAACGAATGACAAACTGGACAATAATATCCTCGTTCCAACGAAACTGAAACAAAGACATTATCAATTCCAACTTTCAATGCAATTTTTTTGGCTTTTTCTATCTTATCTTTATCTTTTAAATAACTTTTTAACTTAGATGGATGATTTTTTAATTTTTTTGCCACTTCTGTATCAGAAGATAAAAGAATATCTTTCGCAATTTTTTGATGTTTTTTAGGAAGCAAATTTGAAAAAGGAAATGTCAACAAAGCACCAAAAGAAAAATCACAAGACATATCTTTCTTTTTGGAATTTTCACATGTATAACTTACAAATAATCTTTCCATTTTATGAATATCTAGTTACTACATTTATAACAGAAGAATCATCAATTTTCACATTTCCACCACATTTTGGACATTTCAACTTTTCCGTTTGTTTTAATGATCCTGTTAATTTTAATAACTGAGAAGAACATTTTTTACATCTATGTTCAAAGGTAAACACCTGAACATTTCCATGTTCGTCCTTCCATGACATAAAAAATTCAATTTGCATTTGAAAAGTATGACATACTGGGCAATAATAACCTCTATCCAAACAACACGAAGCAAAAATATTTTCCATACCCACCTTTTCCGCAATTTTTCTAGCTTTTTCAACTTCTGGCATAACCTGATTATATTTTTCCAGTTTCAAAGGGTGCTTTTTAATTTTATTATAAATTGAATTTAACTTTTTATCACTTAATTTTCTATCCAACAAAAACAAAGCTATCTTTTTATGATGTTTAGGAACAATCCCCGAAGCCGGAAATGTAAGCAATGCATTAAAAGAAAAATCACAAGTCGGAGTTTCCTTATCCACATTTTCACAAATATATTTAGCACATAATCTTTCCATACGAAAAGGATAACATAATTTTAAATATCCTCAATAAAAAAATGCAATTTATTCATATTTTTTATGAAAGAAGACAAAAAAACAATACCCTTTACTTTTCAAAAGGATTAAAATATACATTTACTTTACATTGACCACAACAAATTCAGATTTTGTACCGGTTTTAAATTTAATTTCCCAATCGGAAATTCCAGATGACACAATAAAATCCGTTCCATCTAACCTTTGATAACCATAAACTAAATCATTTGCCCCAATCCATTTTCCAACCTGATTAAAAGGGAACATTTGTCCCCCATGTGTATGTCCACTTAAAACCAAATCTACCTGTGCCAACCTTTGATTGTCAAAATCAACTGGCTGGTGGTCCAAAACAATAAGATACTTACTTTTATCCAAACTCTTTGTCAGTTCAAAAATAGATTTTCTATTCCCCAATAATTTCATATCCTCGGAATAATCTTTTCTTCCAATCACATAAAAAGAATTATTAAAAAATAACACTTCATCCCGTAATACTTTTATATTATTTTTCATTAGTTCCTTTGATAAATCATCAGCACTAAATCCCCTATAATCAGAACCATAATACCCCTTGTCATGATTACCACTAACAAAATATATACCATATTTCGTTTTCATCTCACCCAAGGCTTTTGTTGCATCTATCATATCTTGTTTAGATGTAGAATCATCAACATAATCCCCAACAACAAAAACAATATCAGGTTTTTCATTTTGCATCATCTTCACATATTTTTTAAATTTCTTCCCATCAAAAGTCGTTCCAACATGAGCATCGGAAAACATAACAATCTTTAACCCACTAATGCCTTTTATTGTAGTCAAGTTGTATTCTGTTTTCCAAACATTATGATTAAAATACCAACCAAAAGCAAAAAACAAACTTGTTAAAGTTATTGCCATAATTCCGGCGTAATAATATTTATAATTAAAATTTAAAAACTTTTGCATAAATGCGAAGATCATATCACAAATTGCCCAAATCATAGCAAGGTAAATAGTACAAACAACCGCATTTACAAAACTGAAAAATAATGTAATACCTCCTACAAATAACAACCCCGAACTAAAACCAAGCAAAAGTTGTTTTTTCCTGTTATATCTATTATTAAAAAATCTTGTAAACCTAAAACAAATAAATAAAAACGAGATTCCCCATAAAAACAACGATACCCCTAAAATAGCAATCCACATTTTCATTTAGATACCTTATTATATTTTCTTGTTATCTTTTAACCATTTCAAAAAAGATTGACATCCTTCAACAACATCCCAATAAGTCTCATCAAAATTACCAGTATACCACGGATCTTTGATATTCCTAGGATTAGATGTAAAATCCAATAATTTATAGATTTTTTTACTTTTATCTTCACCCAACAGAGTCTTCAAATCTTCAATATTGCCCTCATCCATTGTCAATATATAGTCAAAGTTTTGATAATCAGATTTACGAATTTGTTTTGAATAATGTTCTGAAAAAGGAACTTTCATCTCCGTCAATATATCTTTTGTCCTATAATATATTCCGACATGATCTTTTTCATTATGATCATGGGTACCCGCTGAATCTATCTCAAATAATTCGGTAAGCCCTTCTTTATCAACCATTTGTTGCAACACAAACTGAGCCATAGGTGAACGACATATATTACCAAGACATACAAACAAAACTTTTATCATACTTTCTCCTTAAATACAAAAATCATAAACAAGCTCAAATTGTATTATAGTATTTTTTACAATGCAATGATTTTAAACTCTTTCCAAGACAAAACATACCCCTTTAACTTAAAAAAAACCGCCCAACGGACGGCTTTTGAACTTTTGGTGACCCTTAGAGGTATCTTTCTCGAACTGACCCATAGGTTGTAAAATCGCAGAAAATATACCTCTACAGAGATTTTAGACAATAAAAAAATTCTTGGGAAAAACGGAGTGTCTAAAATGTAATTTTTAAGTGGATTTTTTAAATTCTTCCTTTGATACCAACATAAACAGATGTATATCCCTTTGATGTCATATTATCTTCTTTTTTTATTGGAACGGCATAAGAAATTGATGTATCAAAAAAGCCATATTCTAGTGCTATTTTCATCCCACTTCCAGAAAGTTCTACCTTACTATCATCAACGTTTGATTTTACTAAACCATAGTCAAAAAATAAACTTGGAGTAATTGCTTTTGCCCATAAAGATTCAGTTTTTAAAATATAAGGCAAATTAAAACTTAAATCATTCCTTACATAAAAACCACTATCACCACTTACACCATCTTTAAATCCACGAACAGAAGTTTCTCCTCCTACATAAACTGTTTCCGAGGAAAGAACTTCATCTTCTGTATATTGCCCATCAAATGCCATAGTGTAGCTTACATATCCAAAATTCCAGTTAGAATATAAATACAATTTATATGCATCAAATTGTGCCTTTTGTGGATAAGTTTCATCATCTTCATCTACTCCAAACCAATTTTTACCCTCAATATAGGATGGTTTTACAAAAATAATTCCTCTATCAAAATAAAATGTCATAGGCAAAGCATATTCAAAGAAAGAAACTCCTCGGCTTGATGAAGCATTTTGTGTTTTTATATCAAGCACTTTTGTATAATTATTTGGCTTTTTATAATTGATACTTAATGATGCAGAAAGTTTGTATCTTTGCCCACGTGAAAGAACTCTATCAATAATAAAACTTTCACTGAAATTATCACCAAACGAATAAAGTCTTTCTCCACTTACTGGTAGTTTCATATAAGTCTGGTATTCCGAAAATGATGCATTGTTTGTAAAAGTCCAATATCCAAAAGGAATAGAATAGCCCAAACTTAGAGCTCTTGAATATTTTTCATTTAACTCAGAGGTCAAACTGTTTGTATAACCAAGATTAAGTTGATCATTTATACCAAACAAATTATCTTCTACTAAACTTAGGCCTAATCTATATTCTCCTGTTGATTTTGAGCCAAGATTATCAGTATAAACAGAATAACTTGTGGGACTTTCTGGTTCATTAGTGATTACAACCTGACTTGTACCATTTGCGTCCTCGTTTGCCTTTATTTCCATTTTTGCATGATTAGAAGAAAGTCTGTTCATCTGATCCAAACCTTGCTCTATATCACGAAGGTTTAAGATAGAACCCAAAACCCAAGGAAAAGCAGTTTTACGTTCTACCTCTGTTATTCCAGTAAATTTAGTTATTGTCCCTTCAACAATTTTTACCTGCAAAATACCATCTTTAAGTTTTGTTTGAGGATTAATCAAATATGCACCACTTGTAATATATCCTGCATCAATATAGGCATTTGTGACAGTATTTAAAATTTTGTTTATATCATCAACACTCAAACATTTATTAAGATATGGTTTTACAATTCGGTTAATCCTAAAATTAGAAAGTTTTGTATTACCATCAAATTCAACTGTTTTTATATCAACACATTTTGAAGATTTTGGTTTTTGAGTTTTTGGTTCAGCATATTTAAGTATTGAGGTAGGAAATTTCCTTATCGCACGATCAAGCTCTTGCTTTTGAAATCCAGCATCAATTAACTGCTGTTGCTGACGCTGAATTTGTGACGAAACCTGCGCCTTTACTGAGGAAGTAAATGTGAAGAGAAATATAAAAATATAAGTTAGTAATTTAGTCATCATCTATTAACTTTAATTGCCATAATTTTCCTATTAAATCATCTAAAATTAAACCATCTTCATTTGGTTCATCATTTTTTTGTAAACCATAATTTATAAAAATATCTGTTAGTAAATCTATAATCTTATCTAAATCTTCAAACTGAAAATCAAATTTTTTATCTGAAATTACTTCTATTTTATAAGAATAACCTTTTAAATATTTTTCAATTATATATTTTTTTTTTAAATTTATAATCATTTGTTTCTAGCCTTTCCGAAAGCTGTTATTATTTTATAATTAAATATTTTTCTTCATTAATACTTGTATCTGCCAAACATGATAATGTAAACATATTTAACAAAAGTAATATAACATATTTTTTCATTTTAATTCTCTTTCTAAATTACAAAATTTCATTAAAATTATTATAAATTAAATTTATATTTAATTTGTTAGAACATAAAAGAAATGCTTCGGGAGTATCTATAGAATTTTCATCTAAACCTATGGAAAAAGTTAAAGAGTTATCCAAAGTAAATCTAATTTCTTTATCTAATATAACATCTATTTTTACAATATTATGATTTATATATCTATTAATATCTGTAGAAAAATAACATTTATTATTAACTGATAAGCAAATTTCATTATCAAATTTTAAATCGTAAACAGAAATATTATCTTTTATATAAGTTAATTTTCTATTTAATATAATTTCATTTAAATATTTTTCTATTTCCAACATATTACTCTCCTTTTTTTATAGGGAAATGTCCTTTCATTTCTGTATCTATTTGTTTTAGTGTATAAGGATTTAATCCTGCATTACTTTCTGGTAAAGTATACTTCACATACCCATTTGGATAAGCAGGAATATTCCCGTAATTTTTACTTCCAACAGAATCCATAATTCTCATTTCAATATTTTTTTCACTTAAACTACCTTTCAAAACAGCACCCTTCTGATTATATGTTGGTTCTGAAATATAATTTTTAGGTGCTGGAAAAACTTGCCCTGATGAATCAACAAAGAAATCAGTTCCTGTTTTTGGTAAACTTTTTATATTATCTACTGTACTTTTAGGAAGAGTATCTCCAAAATCTATAAAACCACTATCAAAAGTTTTATTTATAGATTCATTTATTGATTTATTAACTTGATATACTCCCAAACCGAAACTTATCATATTAGATGCTGAATCTATTGCTAAATCTGTTCCTGTCATATACATACCTGAAAGATTTTCATAATATCCGGCACTATTTTTACCTTGAGAATAAATAAAACCATCTTCCATTAAACCTGTTGCTCCGATTGATGTAAAACCAAGCCCAGAAATTAAATTACTTCCACCAGCAGTACCAATTGATGTAATCAATCCTAATGAATTTTTTGAAGTCGAATATAATAAAGCATTTCCACTAACTTTACTACCATACTCTGTCATATATAATCCATTCTCATCAGGACCATTTTTCCAACTTGCAACATTTGATCCTATACTTTCAGCACTTTTTCCAGCAATATATGTGGACCAAGCCCAAAGTCCAACCTTTCCTATAGCAAAAGCTGTTCCTATAATACTTGTATTTCCTTCACCATTTCCTGCCTGACTACTATTATAATCATTTAATAAACTTAGACTGCCTGCACTTCCTATTGTAAGATTATTTTCTTTCATCCACTCGGTTTTACTCATACCATTAGTATTTTCGTTTCCAAAATTCTTCAAACTGAATATTCCGGCTCCGGTTTCTCCTCTATTTATTGAATCAGAATATCCTGCATTTACGGAAGATGTAAATGTGAAGAGAAATATAAAAATATAAGTTAGTAATTTAGTCATTTATAAAAAGATGTCTAGTATTAATTTGTAAATTGTTAACTTCATTCTTTACTATTTCTATATCATCTACTAAATTAGAAATTGTAACAATTTCTAATTTGTCTAAACTTTCAATAATTTCATCCGCAAAATTTTCTGATTCTTCAGCATATTTATTCCAAAAATAAAACCAAGTAGCTCCTATATTTAATAATTCTTTTATTAAATTTTCTTTTGTACAAACTATTGCTAAAGTTGGTTCGTTAGATAAATCTTTTAATCTTTTTATATTATCAATAAAAATTTTTTTATACATTATTTACCTCTTCGCAACTATATATGGATAGTATAAATTACCATCACTATCAAATACCTCTCCTAAATAGTATTTTAAATTGACAGGAAAGTTTCTAATGAAAATTTCTTTTGTAGGAATATCTTTATTTTTTTGGAAAACAAATTCAGGAGGTTCTTCCGATAACATATTCATCTTTAGTTGAGTAATATTCGCAAGACTATTTTTTCTTTCCTTCAAGTATATACATAAAGTTAATATCTTATCTGACTCAGATTTTGTATTACATTCTGATAAAAATTTCAATGAAGATTCAATTATATCCAAATCTATTGTGGAAACTTCAAAAATATCATCCAAATGACCACTAGGTGAATAATTTACATTTTGATTTTTAATCCAAACATTAAGTTTTTCTTCAAGATAATTACAATTTCCAACCATTTTTATTTGCCCACTCCTTTACTGATTTAGGTACTTCTATATTTCCTGATGGATTATGTTTAAAACTTCCATCTCTATTTATTGCTCGTCCATCATTTAAGTGAATATGATCCTGCTCTCCCTTTATTTTTCCTTTATCAACTCTCTTTATTTCTTTAGGAGCTTTACCTTTCTGAACTTGTTTTTGCATTTGATTTACAGATGTAGATTTACTAAAATCTAAACATAATTTAGGATGTTTAGCACACCAACTGTTCGGATCTTTATCTCCACCATTATTATCATTATTATTCATATTTTCTGGTTCTTGTCCAGAAGAATTGTCATTACTTGAATTATATAACATTAATCCTGCTGTGGCAACACTTGTTGCTACCGTTCCAGCTACAATCCAATCTATACCTGCACCAGCAACACATCCTATAGGACCTAAACTACAACCAGTAGCTGTTGCAACTTGTGGATTTCCTTCACCATTTCCTATTTGACTATTATTAACATCATTTAATAAACTTAGACTACCTGTACTTCCTATTGTAAGGTTATTTTCTTTCATCCACTCAGTTTTATTCATACCATTAGTATTTTCGTTTCCGAAATTCTTTAAACTGAATATTCCGGCTCCGGTTTCTCCTCTATTTATTGCATTTTGCTCTTTTCTATTATGTTCTTCAAAATTTGTTGTTTCGTGATAAATTACATTCATCAAGTCGTTTGGTTTTGTTAAGTCTACATTTGCAAGGTTTATTGTAATATTCTTTATTTCCTCATCATTGCTTTGGTATGAGAAGCCTGCAACATTACCCTCTACATTTGCAAGTTGTAATTTTCCACTAAATCCATTTTCTCCTGCTGTTAAATCAGCTATCTGTTGCAATATATTTTTTGCTTCTTCTGAATCAAAGTTTGTCATTCCATTTAATGCAAGCATCAAATCTTTTCTATTTTCCTTTAACTCAGTCATTTGCCTATCTTGTTCAACATAGTCATAGAAATTTTCAGAAAGGCTTTTATCTCCTTTTATTGTATTTTCAATTGATTTAGTAATTATATTATTTCTTAATCCATTACCAATTTGAGATAAATTTTCACCAAGTTTTTCGTGCTGTTCTACAATATTCGCACGGCCCTCGCTTGTAAATACTCGGTTATCAATGGATGCACTGGCATCAAGGGTTCCGGTTGTCATATTTTTTGTAATTTCTTGGGCTTTTGAGGTGTCACGATTAAGGCCAGTCAAATCAGAACCTTGGGCAACCTCAATTACACCTTCACCTATTGTTGCGTGGGTAATTTGTTCTTTATCATTACCTGTATCCTTTAAAGTAAGTGATGTTTCTCCGTTTGGATGAAGGTTTGTTTCTCCTTTATTCGTTGAGATACCAACACCTGTATTTACACCATATCCTTTATCATTTGAACGATCAAAATCCTGTAAATCTTTGTATTCAAGTTTGTTTGTTGCAAGGTGGAGACTTTCACTTCCATCAATCATTGCACCAGTAATTGAGGTTTTTCCCGCTACATTTATATCAACATTCTTTCCAGTCAATTCAGTCATATCGTTGACCCAAGCACTGTCATGATATGATGAAGTAGAATTTACCCCTAATCCAGAAGAATTTTTACCCTTTGCATCACCTTCTACACCAATACCACCAGAGGTGTTAAATCCAAAACTTTTACCTTTTACATAATCAGTATCTTGTTTTGACTCAAGAGATAAATTTTCACCAATTGAAGCAATAAGAGTTTCGTTTGCATTTACGTTGGCACCACTAAATTCTGCATCACTACCTGTTGCAATTAAAATATTATTTGCATTTGTATTTGAGCTTGTATAATTTGTTCCATGGGCACGATTGGTTGACTTATCATAACCTGCATTCAACTGAACAGCATTATTTCCATATGATGCACCAGCGACAATATGTTCATCAGATGATGAAGATGAGTATGTATTTTCTCCCGCTAATACCTTTAATTTATTTAATACATTATAAGATACTGTATCATTTGCAGTAATGTTTGAACCAATTTGATTTAAGTCATTATCTGAAGAATTATGAATATTTTCTCCTGAAATATTACTTGCAACACTTTGCATAGATGTATAATTTTCTGTATGCTTATTTATATTATTATTTGATGAAACAGATGCATACATGCCTGTTCCAAAACTTGAAGCAGCAGCTGTCGCAGCACCTGAAACACTTGATGCTAATCCAATTTCTGCATTTGTCAAGTTAATCAATGCTAATGATAAATTATATTCTGCATCTTTAACAGATTCATTACTTGCTTTTCCATTATTTTGAGCATCTTTTATTTTGTTAAGATTTTCTTTAGCATCACTTACAGCTTTAGTTGCATTATAAAAATCTTTTGTTGCATTAACGGTATCAACATAACTATTTCCAACATTTGCTCCTGCAGAAACAGTTATATCTTTTCTTATATTTTCTTTGCTTACAGTATCATAATCATTCAAAATATTTATGTCATTACCTGACTTTAAAGTTATATCTTGATTAGAATTAAGATTTGATGCCTTTATATTAATATCTTTTGTTGCTCCAATTGTTAGATTGCCTTCAACATTAAGGTTTGAAGATACAACTTTATTTTCTGTTTTATTCTCTTCAGAAGAACTCTTTTTTGCAATATCTACATTTGCACTTACTTTAGCATTTTTTACATCTACATCTAAACCAACTGGAACACCCATAGATAATGCAGTAAGTTGTAACCCTGCATTTACAATAGCATTTAATGCATTTGTTTTTTCATGTTTTTCATAATAAGAAGAAGTTTCAATATCATTTATAATATTAACATTAGCTTTGTTTTCTGTTTTTTCTACACCACTTTCTGTAAATTTATAACCAGCAAGTAGGTTTGCATCACCACCAACATCTATATCACTTGCAATAATATTTACATCTTTATTTGATACTATATTTAAACCATCCTTAACCGTTACATTCGAACTTTTAAGCATTTCATTATCATCTATTACTGTATCCTTCTTAGAATAAATACCTCCAAGATAAGATTTTGAACTATGACTATAATTATAATCTCTATCTTTTACTGCTGTAATATTTATATTGCCACCTATATCAAGTAAAGCATCACCACCAACATTTACATTTGCTCCTGCAAAATTTGCATCGCCAGAAGTTGTAAGTATAAAATTACCACCAGCATTTATCTCACTTTCCTTATTTTCAATTGTATCTTTGATTGATATTTTTGTTTTTTTAGAAACTAGATTATCACTAATCTTTTTGGTTTCTGTTCTGTTATGAAGTTCTATTGTATTAAATGTTGCAGTTCCTGCCTTTATATTTACATCACCATCTTTACTTTCTATTTTTGCTCCACCATTAACTAAAGCATTATCAATATCCAGTGATACACCATTTACCCCACTGATAGTTGCTGTATTAGCTGCTATTTCAGTATGTTTCTTAAGTTCATATTTATCATCATAATCTGAACTTAATACTTTTGTTTGATTTACAAGATTATCAGACTTTATTTGGATTATTTTGCCCTCTATATTACCTGATAGGTTTGTAATATTCTTTGCATTTATTGTTGTTAATCCATTTGATTTAAGGGTTGCAACTTGATCATCATTGCTTTCATTTACAAGACTATTAGATTTTACTGAGAGAATATTGTTTGATGTAATATTTCCATAGTTAGATACATAATCAGATTCAATTCCTACATTAAATCCACTAATTTTTGATCCATTATTATTATCTATTGCATCCAGGGTTGCTTGTGATAAATACAATTCTGGAACAAGAACCTTTTCTCCATTCACTTCCTTTGTCACATACCAAATAATATCTTTTTTAAGGTTTGTAATCTGACTTTTGTTTAATGCAATACCGACTTTTAAACCTAATTCTTCTCGAACTTCTAATGCATTATCATAAAGTTGTTTCATTTGATCGGCATCGCTACCAATACTTCCATCATTAGCAAGATAATGCTGTTGTGTAGATTTTACTATTGCATCCATGATTATCTTTGTTTCATAAGCAGGATCTCCAAGTATTTTAACGGTATCTATACCATCCAAAAAATTACCAAGACCTTCAAAAAAATAACCACTTCCAATATAATTTTCTACATTTATAAATGGAACATTATTTTCAATAAGATATTTCCCACCTTCAGAAATTTTAAATAATCCATTGTTTTCAACAGGAAGTTGTATATCTATTGAAACATGTTGTTTTTCTATTGATTTATTGGAAAGTGTGGCAACGATATCTCCGTTTGGATTAACGTCTTGATCATTTTCTATTTGGCTATCTGTCTTGATTGATAAAGTTCCACCAGAAAGGATTGTTGCTCTTTGCTTATTATAAATACGCTTTTTTGATATTTCAGATTTATTTTCATGGTGTTTACCAATTTTCCACTTTTTTCTTTTTATTTTTATTCTTTGTGAATTTACGGTAAAAGAAGCAATTTCACTTGTCGTAAGATTTTTTAATTTTTGAGCTTTTAGTATCATATCTCCTTTTGAGGATAGAATACTATTTTGATTTAAAATATTTTTTGTTGCATTAAGAGCAATGATTCCACCTGCAACAATTGATGAAGGTAAACTATTAAGATTTATACTTTCAATTTCTTCTTGCCCAAGAACTTTCCATCCACACAACCAACCACAAGCTTTATCTCTGATTTTATTATACTTTTTTGTGACTGCTTTATCCCCAGTATTATAATCAAAACCTTTATTTGTGATAGAATTAGCAGAAATTTCTATATTTCTTTTTGCTTCAATTTGTCCTGCATAATTTACAAAGTTATTTAAAAAAGTATTTATAAATGGATAATCAACTTCAGAAGTTTGAAAATTATTTAGTGTATTATTTGTTATAGTATTTGTATTATCCAAAACTATTTCTTCATCATTTGGATCACCTGCAGGAATAGATTCAGTATAAGAAATATTGTTGCCATTACTATCTTTTATAGTAAATTTATCATCTCCACTATAACTATATACTTTTTGCTTAATAGTTGGTGAAATACCTATACACGCACTTTCATCCACACAATTTTGATACTCTGGATTTGGAACATCAATTTCTGTAATACTTTCTTCACCAATAATAAAAGTATAACCGTTAAGTTCAAAACTTTCTCCTGCCTGTGCATCATCACTTATAATATCAGAAGAAATATCCACTGTTTCACCATTTTCAAGAATAATAGTAAGATTTACTTCTTCATCTTCGGGTGTATCGGTATAGGTAAATGGTATACTTACTTCTGCTGTATTTGGATCTGTTTCTGCATCTATATATGGATTGTCATAAGTTTTATTTGTATCTAGTTCTTGATAATTGATATTTAGGTCATCACGACCTTCAATAATCAAATCTCTTCCAGCATAAATATCAGCCTTGTAATTAACAAGATTATTTGCAATATAAAGGTGCATATCATTGCCTGCCAAAATACCTGAACCTCTATAATTTATAAGATCGTTTCCTATATATAAATCCATATCATAGTTTGAAAGTAATTGACCATAGTTATTTAGATTTAATGCGCTTATAAAAAGATTATTGCCTGTATTTATTTTTCCAATATTCTCTAGGTTATTATTTGTTATTATATCTAAATCATTATAAGCCAATAAATAAGCATTTTGTTTATTAAAGATATTTCCTAATACATTTAATTCAAAATTGTTTTTAGATGCTACAGTAGAATAATTTGTTAAACTACCATTTATTCCAATATAAAGGTTGCTATCAGACACTATATTTGCGGAATTTATAAAGTTAGCACCAGTAGTAATATATAAGTCTTTTTTAGAATTTATATTTCCTTTTTTATTATCAAAATTTTGTTTTACTAATAATTCAATATCATTATTTGAAATTATATTTGATTCATTTAAGAAATTTCCGTCTGTTGAAATATATAACTCATTATCAGATGTAATATTTGAATTATTTACAAAATTATTTCTCGCAATTAAAAATATATCATTTGAAGTAATTTTGTTTCCAAGTAATGAAATATCTTTTTCTGAATTTAATAAAATAGAATTATTTGCTATTACTTTACCTTCGGTAATGGTAGAAAGATTTTCTTTAGAGTTTGCAATAATACTATTTTGTGCAACAATGTTCTTTAGTTTAATTTCACCATCTGATGTAATTTCAATATTACCAGCATCTGCGATAACATCCCCTCCAAGGTTTACTCCAAATCCATTTTGTGTAGCAATCACAAAAATATTACCAGCTTTCATTCCTCCAACAGAAGAAACATTAATAGCAACTTCTGAATTTATATTGTTATTTGATGAAATTTCTTGTGTATTCCAATCATATTTATCATTTCCTGATAAAACTTTTAAATCTCCATATATAGAAACATCCCCTGAAATTTTTATTGCATTGGATACAAGTTCTGCTGAGCTTGGAGCATAAAGCCCAAAATTTTCAACGCCAACACCATTGATACGTAATTCTGCATTAGGTGAAATTCTAAAACTTTCTATATTTCCATTTACAATATTAGAACTACCTGTTACTAAGGATAATCTTGTTGTATTTATAAATCCACAACCATTACAAGTTATACCATTTGGATTTGCAACAACATAATCTGCTGGATGTCCATAAATTTCAGTATAACCATTCATTGTTGTTTTGGAATTTGAAACAACTTCATTCAAAATAATTTTTGCATAATCTCCATCACGAAAATTTGGATTAAATTCAACATGCTGATTTGTTAGTGCTGACTTATAGGTAATGTTGTAATCTTGCAAATTAAGGTTGTTTACAATTAAACCTTCTGTTCCAACATTAAAATCATTAAACTTATTAACTGACACACCAGCAGCAGTTGGTTTTGTGATATTAAGAACAGGCGTATTATTTGATGGAATTCCTAATGTTGCATTATTGGGAACTGGATTAATTGGTAATGTTTGAGCAAATGCAGAAAAAGAAAATAAAGGTGAAAATATTAAGTAAAAAGAGAAATAAAAGACTAAACTTTTGCAAAATCCTTTCGAAAAAATTTGAAATATTTTGCTAAAACTTGACATATTATACCCTTATTGTCATTAATCTGAGTCGGAATTTAGCATTATTTATCTGATTTTACAAGCAAATTTTGAATATTTTTCTTTTAAACAATCCCTTTATTAATTATCAAACTATTTATTATCTGTGGATCCTCTACAACCCCGCAAAAAACTAAGGTTTTACAATTTAAGACTTTCTCTATGCACCAGTTAGCAATTATAAATCCGCTACTGGTTATTTTTTTACAACTTTTCTAATGTGCCGACACATTTTTATATAAGTAAAATCAAGTAGTTAAATTGACCAATAGATATGTCCAACAATTTCTTAGAGAATAGAGAGAAAATACTGAGAATTTACTCGTAAAAATATAAAACTGAGTGCCATTTAGATAATTTCAATTTTTAAAGACTAGGCAGAACCTGTACTTTAAAGGTATAGAAAAAACCGCCCATATGGACGGTTTGAAACTTTTGGTGACCCCGAGACGATTCGAACGTCTGACCCACAGCTTAGAAGGCTGTTGCTCTATCCAGCTGAGCTACGAGGCCATACCGGAAAGTATTCTAACACTTTTTTATGAATTGTAAAGCATTTTCTAAAATTTAACTTGACAAAATAAATTTTTATGATAACATTCTTAAAAAACAAAGGACATAAAATGGAAAAAGAAATATCTCAACTTTTAAAAAGTATAGAAAGTATTAGAGTTCAAATATTAAAATATACATCTAAAACTGGTAGCTCATTTACATTTTCATACACCTTGCTACACAATAAACTTGGAATAAATAAGTTAATGGCAAAGGCAAATAGTATAGATATAAAAAAGTTAGATGAAAATTCACAAAATTTATTAAAACAATTTCGTAATACCTACAACGAAATGATAAATAAAATATATACAGAACAAGGCAACCTAAGATAAATATTGCAAAACCTAAAAATTTTGCTATAATACAAAATACTTGCGATCGTGGCGAAATTGGTAGACGCGCAGTGTTGAGGTCGCTGTGGGGAGTTCCCCTTGGAAGTTCAAGTCTTCTCGATCGCACCATTTATTTTAAAATTTTTTCAAAAAAGAATTTATTCAAACAAAAAATATTACAAAAGCACTAGATTTTAGTGTTTTTTTGTGATATACTCCTAATAGGAAAAGAGAGGGAAAACTATGAATAATCAACAGGGAGTGTACAAAGATAAATTAAAAGATACATATCTAAAAGATATAAAAATTTCAAAAGAAGAAAAATTTGATATTGCAAATAAATTGATGAATTTAAAATCACAAAAACTATCAAATAACATTTTATCTATTGCAGGAATGTTGAATAAACACATTGATGATACATATTTCATAGTATACGCAATCTTAAATCAATACTCTGAAAAAATAACTGATTATTCAAAGGATACAGAAGAAAACCTTTCGGATAAACAAAAAATAGAAGGAATAGAAGCATCAAAACAAATAATAGAAAAAAATATTTCTAATAAGGAGTTTATCAATTCTGTTTACAAAGATATAAGAAGTGGTGCAAATATAGAAAAAATTTTTTTCCCAAAACAATTACAAAAAGAATTAAATGAAATGAAGGGGTTAATACAAATGTTAGAAACCCTAAAAACATCAGAAAGATTCTAAAAAATCCCGACCTTAACAATCGGGATTTAAAACAACTTTGTAAATACTATTACCAAAATTTAAACTTTGAAATAATCCCTAATTTAGCCTTTTTAGATAAAAATATCTTTTTACAATAAGGACAAGTTGTAAAATTATCTGTAAATAGTTTTGCAATTTTAAACAATATCACAACTGGGATAAATCCAACTATCACAATCAAAACTAAAACTGCAATAGAAACCCACTTATAATACTTATTTATAGATTCTATAATATTTTTAACAACCGAAGTTTTAGTTTTAGAAAGTTCGGAATAAATAGCCGAAGACACCTTTCTTTCTGCCTCTGTAAAGATACCATATTTTTCAGCCAAAAGATTTTTATAGTTTGTTGCAGATAGGTTCAACTGCTTTTGCATTTGAGTATCACCAAAAGATTTAAGTTCAGCCCTTAATGCCTTATTCAAATCTTGTTCTAATAATTTAGAAACTTCCGCAGTTTTTGTTTTTATTTCATTGTTAACCTTATCAACTTGTTTTTGCAAAGTTGCCGAAGTATCCGCAACCTTATCAGCCCCCTTTACCCCAAACGAAGAAAGTATAGCAGCACCTTTTGCAACTTTTTCAGTTTTTTCTACAACACTATCCAATTTTATTTCTGGAACAGAAATTTTTGATGTGTATTTAGATATGTTAATATTTTTTATCAATTCATCTGACAAATTATCATATTGACTATTCAAAGCAGATGTTGCTTCATAAACACCTTTAATAACAACAAAATCACGAATACTATTAGAATTTTTATAGAAAAAATCACAAACAGGAATCACTCCCAAAACAATCCACAAAATAGAAACAATCCAAGCAAATTTTTTCATTTTAGAAGATTGCTTTAAAACCTTATACTCATCACCAGTCTTAATATTTTTTACCATTTTTACCTCCAATTTTAAAATAAACTACAAAAATATGATAATCCACAAATAAAAAAAAGCAATAAAAAAACCTCTTATAAAAAAGAGGTTTAATTACTTTGATTTTAGGCAAAACTAGAAATAATATTGAACAGCAAAACTCAACATATTAACCCCCATAGAATAATTAGAATTTAAACCTTCGTAATCTGCATAATTATCATCGAGGAATATATGAGCATAAGCCATATCAATCTGACCACCATTAAATTTATAACTGCCACCCAATGCAGTAATTATTCTGTCATTATCAGGGATTCGTGCAGTTCTGTGTTCTTCACTTGAAATTCCAGTTTCATCATATTGAACACCTACCCTTAAAACCCAAACATCGCTTAAATCATAATCAAGCCCAACTGAATAAGCCCAGGTATTTTTCCAGTTTTCCTCTGTCTTATTAGGACCGTTAACATCAGAATAAATATCAAGGTTTTTAAACCTACTCCACCTTGTCCACTTTGCACCTGCTGCTAAACCGAATTTACCAATTTTGTGATAAGCAGAAAACAAAACATGTTCTGGCAATGTTATATTAGCAAATGCATCACCTGTAGCAATCAATGAACCATCCATATTATTTGTAAGCATATGATCCCCATTTAAATCAAAATCAGATTTTGAACGATAGGAAATACCGAACCTTGTTGAATCAGTTGGTTTATACATCAAACCAAGAGTATATGCAACCGCAGGATCAGATTCCCCCTCTATCTCTGAATGAATAAGACTTGGGACAGGAGGAGTTGTAGAATCAGAATCGTTTGATAACTGTGCTGTCATATATTGCAATGATAACGAAGCACCAACAGAAAACTTGCTTGAAACATCATAAGACAAAGAAGAAGTCAAGTCATACACAACAACTTCGGAAAGTAATGCATGATTTCTTCCATACCAATCATCATCATATTCTGTTCCCAAACCATAAGGAGCATAAAAAGCAAAACCAAGTTTCATCTTATCTGTTAATGAATTTTGCGCAAATAAAAATGGTACCGGTGAAGTAATATCCACCTTTGCTTTATCCGATGGATTATCTACATCAAAAGCTTCTGCCTTAATATTTATAACACTCATACCTGCCTGCATACCATCATTTTTCAAACTCATTCCCGCAGGATTAGATACAATAGCAGAATAGTCATCACCTACAACACCCATACCCGCAAAACCTCTGGCTAAATTAGAAGTTGAATACTCAGATAATGCAAACCCTGCACCTAAAACTGCCTTACTAACAAATAAAAATGAAAAAGCAAAAAGCCCTATATGTTTCATAATAAAATCCTTTATTTAATTAATAACAATAGGACTATACTCCTAAAAAAAAATAAATCAAGCGTTTGTTTTAATTTAAAGAAAAAAAACAATAAAAATACCTATACAATCAAAGACTTATCTACGATTTCACAAATTTTATTTATTTCCTTTTCTGAATAATCTTTCCAATTCATCAATTTTAATATAGGCTCCTTCCTAACTACTACATTAAATATTTGTGAAAAAAGCATAAAGGTATATAGCGAAGCATCTTCGTTAGATAATTTTCCATTACTTGCATCAATCATCAAATTCTTAACTATCGGCATATAAACAGAATTAAGTCCATTTTCAACAATGTAAAAAGAAGAAGATGGTTTAATATATTCATACAAATATATATAGGCAATATCCTTTGGTATTTTTGGAAGACAAATCACCTCAATAATTCTATGAATAATATTTATCAGCATTTGTTTGCTTTTTTTAGGTGCAGGAAAAGATTTTTCTAAAATTTTATACTCCTCAACAAAAATTGAAACATATTTATTTATCTCATCTACGACATAGGAAAGTATCTCATCATACAATCCCTTTTTCCCATTAAAATAATAGGCAATAGAAGAAATATTGACACCTGCCTTTTTGCAAATATCTCTAATAGAAGTTGCCTCATACCCCTTATCCGCAAATTCTTTGATAGCAACTTTTATAATTTTATTTTTAGAATTATTACTCATAACAAAAACCACCTAACAAAAATAAATTATAAACTTTTTCTTTTTTTATGCAAGCAATTAAAAACTTTGATTAAAGGTAAATTCCAATGTAGATTTAGAATATTCTTTCTGCCAAATATTTGAATCTTTATCAGTATAAGTGTATGTCAAGGTTGGGGAAAAACCAAAAACATTTAATTTTCTATTGGAAAAAGAAACAGAATATTTCTTTGTAATGTCTTTTTCCCTCATCATAACAAATTCATAATCATTAACAACCATTCCCTCACCTTCATAATTAGTAAATAAGATAGAAGGTTCCAAATAAACAAAAAACCCGTATGGCAGTTCTGCACCAAAACCTAATGCAAAACTTCTTCTTAAATTAGCATAAGTTTTGTTTATTGTATTTTCCTTTTCCAAACCAAACTTAAAAATAATATATTTTGAAACATCAAATGCATAAGAAAACCTACTACTGAATCCAGTAATATTTCCATTTAAAATATCCGCATAATCATCATAGTAAGTAGGAGTATAATACAAAGAAACTGAGCCAGCCAAAGATTTCGTAAAATCATATTTAGTATCAACTTTGACACCTAAACTTCTACTATACGGAGTATGATGAAGCCATCTTCTGTAAGAAGTAAGCCCTGTAAATACTTCTCCTCTGCTCCAAACATACTTACCGCCTATTACATAGGATAAATATAGGTCATCATACTCTTTTTTATCATAAGTAGAGTTATAAACAACCAATTCATTTCTCAACCTCCACCTATCCGATAATTTAAATTCATAATTACCACCAAAGGACAAATTTAAACCAACCGCTTTTTCCTTATCTGGTAAATTATTACACAAAAGTCCAAACGGAGTCATAATACATTGTTCACCTGCCCTAGCATTGTTGATATTATTATCCGGAGCCGCACCTATGTTAAACCAAAAATTCCAGTTTTTATTTTGCCTTACCACATACAAAGCCATAGCAATACTATCTTGAACACTTTTTGGTAAGTTTTTATCTGTCAATGCCAAACGTAAATGATAATCAGCCCTGAACCAAGACCCCTTTAACATATATAATTCTGCCAATTTCAACCTTATACTTGCAATATTAGGCTGATATCCAAGAATAAATCTATATATTTCTATGGCATCATCAATCTTCCCCTCTATTATATAAACCTGAGCAATCAGATACAATCTTTCTATTTCTAATTCTATAACAGAAAACGGAGATTTTAATAACAAAACTTTTGCTGTATCCAGTTGTCTATTTTTAATAGAATCTTTGGCAAGTTTTAAAATTTGAATAGGTGTAAGAGAAATAATTTCATCAGAGGTATCTTTCCCCTCTGAAACTTTCTCCATCACAACAGGAGTATCTTCCTTTTCATCTACATCACTTGCCAACACAACACTTGACGAGAATAAGAAGATTATAGATAAAAAGCCACATAAAATTCTATAAAACATCTCTCTCTCCAAATGAGAAACTACTACATCTATAAATATTTTTCAAGGAAAAAACTCCTAAACAAGAGTTAAAAAAAACTGCTTGAAAAACTCAAACAGCCAATTTTTTATTTGGCGTCCCCAAGGAGATTCGAACTCCTGTTGAGAGATTGAAAGCCTCTAGTCCTAGGCCTCTAGACGATGGGGACCCACACAAAATATATGAGCATTATATATAAAAATTTTTAAAATGCAAGTATTTTTTTATTCAATAAATTAAAAAAAGATGAAATAAATTTATGGAATTTAAATAAATAAAGTGATAACATAGTCCAAGTTTAACAAAAAGGAGAATAAAAATGGCAATGATATCTTTGCGACAATTACTAGATCATGCAAGTGAATACAACTATGGAATTCCTGCATTCAATATAAATAATATGGAACAAATGCTCGCCGTATTAGCAGCAGCAAACAAATGTAATGCTCCTGTTATAATACAGGCATCAAAGGGTGCCAGAGCATATGCTAATGATAAGGTTTTAAAACATCTTATGCTAGCCGCAGTTGAAATGTATCCAAACCTACCTATCTGTTTACACCAAGATCACGGCCCATCAGCATCTGTATGTGCATCTGCAATTTCAAATGGATTCACATCTGTTATGATGGATGGATCTTTAACACCTGATGGACAACCTTCAACTTTTGAATACAACAGCGAAATTACAAACAAGGTTGTAAATATCGCTCATCCTCTTGGTGTATCCGTGGAAGGTGAAATCGGAGTTATAGGTTCCCTTGAAACAGGAAAAGGTGAAAAAGAAGATGGATTCGGTGCCGAAGGTAAAGTTTCAAAGGATAAACTTGTAACAAATCCTGATGAAGCAGCAAAATTCGTTTCTGCAACACATGTTGATGCTTTGGCTGTTGCAATTGGAACATCTCATGGTGCATATAAATTCACAAGAAAACCTGATGGCGAAATTCTATCTATTGAAACAGTAAAATTGATTCATGCAAAATTACCAAATACTGCTTTGGTAATGCATGGTTCTTCCAGTGTTCCACAAGATTTATTAGAAGAAATAAATAAATATGGTGGTGCAATACCTGAAACCTATGGTGTTCCAGTAGAAGAAATTCAAAAAGGAATCAAATATGGTGTTCGCAAAGTTAATGTTGATACCGATTTACGTTTGGCATGCACTGCTGCAATAAGAAAGGTTTATGCAACAAAACCTGATGAATTTGATCCACGAAAATATATGAAACCAGCAATGGAAAAAATGCAGGAAGTTTGCGAAGCTCGTTATGAACAATTTGGTGCCGCAGGACACGCAAGCCAAATTAAACCTATTTCTTTACAAGAAATGGCAAAAAGATACGAAAGTGGCGAACTAGATCCCGTCATAAAACAAAACTAAAAACTAAAATCCCCTATCAAAAGGGGATTTTTTATAAAAGTATCTTTACAAGGCTTTTAAAATATGATAATATAAAAAAGTCGAAATGAGGGAATAAATGGCAGGAGAGAAATTTAAAACATTAAAAATTATAGGTATTATCTGTCTTGGACTAACCTCCTGCCGTTCTTCACGCATAGACAACAGAATCTCTTTTAAAAAATCCGAAAAAAAAATGACCGTATCAGAAATCAGTTTTGATACTTTGCCAGGTTGGGACACCGAAGATCCATCCGAAGCATTAAAGGCTTTTAAAAAATCTTGCACAAAAATAATGAACGAAGGTGATTTTGTTGCCAGTTCACAAATAGTCATATCTGCAAGTTTTATGAAAGATGCCTGCTCTGCAATTCCCGAAGGCAACATCACAAAGGAATTAGCAAAAACATATTTTGAATATTGGTTCGCCCCTTACAAAGTTTACACCCTTGATGGCAATGATCAGGGAACAATGACTGGCTATTATGAAATAGAATTAGAAGGTGATATCAACCCATCATGCGACTACCTTGTCCCTATATATGCAAAACCTTGCGACTTACCAAATGATGGTAGTAAATATTTAAGCAGAAAAGAAATAGAACAAGGTAAAATGAGGGATAAGGCTCCTGTCATTTTCTGGGCAAAAAATTTATCAGATGTTATACTCCTTCATATACAAGGCTCCGGTGTAATCAAGGCACCAAATGGCAAAAAATATCGTGTAGGTTATGCAGGAAATAATGGTTATAATTTCAAAGGGATAGGTTCAATTTTAATGGATCATGGGATTCGTCCCGAAGGTGGTTATTCAATGAATGCTGTTAAAAAATGGCTTGATACTCACCCTAATGAAACAAAAAAACTTATCCTTGAAAATGATAGATATATATTTTTCCGCGAAGTAATAGGCGAAGGGCCAATAGGTGCAATGGGTGTTCCTTTGACACCTGAACGAAGTATTGCTGTTGACCCTGAATATATACCACTTGGACTTCCACTATACATTGATACAACAGATGCAGATGGACAAGATTTCAAAAAAACTGCAATCGCACAGGATATAGGAAGTGCAATAAAAGGTGCTATCCGTGCTGATATATTTTGGGGTGGTGGAGAACGTGCTTTCTCTAAGGCTGGACGACAACATTCCAATGGATCCTATTATATCTTTTTACCAAAAGAAGGTAAAAGTTTCGCTATAAAAAAATAATTTTATAAAATAAATGACTAAACAATTAAAAGATATGAGTTTAAAGGAATTATGGGCACTATTCCCCATAATTTTAACTCCACACAATGAAAAATGGGCAAATTGGTATAAAAAAGGAAAAGAATACGAACAACTAAAACTTTCCCTTTGGAAAAAATACGAACACAACAGGGATAAATACACAAATGCAAAATCACAATTTGTAAATGAAATCCTTAAAACAAAAAAATTATAAAAAGTAATTAAAAAAACTTTTTACAAACCATTATCCAAACAAAAATCAAATTAACAAAGGACAATAACACAATCAAACTGCCAATATCTTTTGATGCTTTTGAAAGAATATGCCACTCAGAAGAAATTCTATCTATACACGCCTCTATCGCAGAATTAACTAATTCCGCAAACAAAACAAAAAATATACTGGAAATCAATAAAACTCGTTCTACAACTAATACAGGAAGGAAAAGTGCTGTTATAAAAAGAATTAAGGATAATAATAAATCCTGTCTGAAAGCCTCCTCTTCCCTAAATGCATAAACAAAACCATCAAAAGAATTTTTAAAAGCCACAAAGATTCTTTTTATTCCGGAAAATTCATGTTTCATTTACTTTTTTCCTTCGTATTCCTTTTTCATCTTTAAAAATTTTATCACTGACAAAGGAATAGTTAAAAAATAGAAACACCAAACAAAAGCAACTACTCCCCAAAAATGGAAATACAATAATCCAACTAATATAATAAATACTATATAAATAAATGGCAATTCATTTCTAGAAACTCTAATTTTTTTCAATGACAATGTTGGAATACGACTAATCATTAACAAAGCAACAATTGCCATAAAAATCAAAGATATATAAGGGGATTTAAAAATTTCCAAATCAGTCGCTAAAAACAAAGATAATGGCAACACACCTAACATCGCCGCAGCCGGAGCCGGAACCCCGGTAAAGAAATATGACCAATACTCAGGCACATTTTCTTTTGTTGTCATAGTATTAAACCTTGCCAAACGAAGCACACAACAAATCGCAAAAATAATAGAAATAATCCAACCAAAACTTTTTACATTTTGATTAGTAAAAAAGAACATAACAAAAGCCGGTGCCACACCAAAACTTATACTATCAGCCAAAGAGTCTAACTCCACCCCAAACTGTGATGGTGCATTAAACAACCTTGCAACCCTTCCATCAAAACCATCAAAAAATGCAGCCAAAATAATAGCAATAACCGCCTTTTCAAATTCACCTCTTGATGCAAGTAATATAGCAGTCATACCAGCCGCAACTGATGCCAATGTAATCATTGCAGGTAAAACTTTACCCAAAGGAAAAAATTTATCTTCATCAACAAACTTTGTTTTTTTCATAGCAAAACTCCTTATTTTTTACGCACAGCTAAAATAGTTTCACCGCTAACCATTACCTGTCCAGGTAAAACCTTTATATCATATTTATTTTTAGGAAGGTAAATATCCAAACGGGAACCAAATTTAATAAGTCCAAATCTTTCACCTTGCTCTACGACATCTCCCTTTTGTAAACGAGAAACAATACGACGAGCAACCAAACCTGCAATCTGTACATAACAAACCGTATCACCTTCTTTTGTTTCAACTAAAACAAGGTTTCTTTCATTATCCTTACTTGCCTTATCTAAATCAGCATTAAAAAACTTACCCGCAATATAAAGAGTTTTAAGGACAACTCCTGACACTGGATTTCTATTTACATGCACATTAAAAACGGACATAAATATACTAAATTTTATATATTTTTCATCTCCCATATTAAGTTCTTCTGGCAAGGTAGTTTCCTTAATAGGAAGCAATATTCCATCTGCCGGAGAAATCACCAAACCTTCCCCTTCCGGAGTATATCTTTCTGGATCACGAAAGAAGTAAAATGCGAACAAAGAAATTGCAATAGCAAAAATGCCTACTACATCTGATAAAAGCAATAGGAAAAATGAAATTGCAAAAAATATCGCCACTATAACAACACCTTCCGCACTGATTTTAGGAAGAAGAAAACTTCTGATACTTAAATCTATTTTTGGTTCTTTATCTTTTTTTGACATAATAATAACTCCTCATCTTAATGAAATAAATCTTAAATTACTTTTTTTCAAAAGTAAATCTGTTTTTTAAAATAGAAACTAAAACCCAAATAATCCTCCTGAATGCAATATAAATTTTATAAAATAAGGTAGGCAGTTTTTTGTAAAACGGCTTTCTATTACGTTTCAACATTTTATAGTCAATAGTTGAAGTCAGTTTTTCCTCTACAACTGGATATTCGGATAAACTAAAACCTTTTAAGCCATATTTCCAAAACTTAATATATTCGTGATCTATTGGAACAAACATAGGAAGCAACTTTTCCACATAGGATTTAGCCGCTTTCTTATTAACTAAATATGCACCTGTTTTTGATTGATGAAAAATATTCCACACCAAAGAAAATTTAGAAGACAATTTTTTAAATACAATTTTTCCACCACTATGTGCACCATTTAATTTCACAACATCCCATAAATCAGCATTTTTAACAAGCAATTCTACCCCCTCTTTAAAATCAGGGGAAAAAGAAACATCATCTTCTAAAATCAAAGCATATTTTTTTTCTGAATCTTCAAGAAAATGTTTCAAGGTATTATAATGAGAAATAAAACAAGCAACTTCGGTCGGTGTAATATATTTTCCATGACACAAAGAATATTTTTTCTGATTTATCTGGTCATCAGAAAAAGTAGTAGATTTTCCATCTATTGCAGGCACCCTTTCATATTGTAAACCAAGTTTTTTTAATTTTTTATCCATGGATTTCAAGCGATCTAAACTTCTATCCAAGTTTATAAGATAAATTTGCACATCTTTCATTTTTATTCCTTACTAAATTTGTTTGACTTAGGGAAACCATCCGGAGGCATATGTCCCACACTTGCACGTTTACCTTCCCACATAGAAATATCATCAACATGAAAATTTCGTGCCCCATTTTGCCAAACAAGTCCAGCCTTTTTTTCAAAAGTTTTAACATCAGAAAGATATGTTTTAGGCTCCTTATATTTTTGAAGTATGACCCCTTTTCCACGAGAAAGCATAGGTAATTCCTCCAAGGAGAATATAAGAAGTTTTCTATTATCACCTACAACGGCAACCATATCATCTTCTTTTGAAATAACAAAAACTTTGACAAGTTTGTCATCATCAGAAACATTTACAACCTGTTTTCCCATCTTTGTTTGAGCCACACAATCCAAAGATTTTACCTTAAACCCATATCCGTTTTTAGTTGCAACCAAAACAGATAATTGAGCATCAGACACAAAAACCTTTACCAATTCGGCATCTATTGGTAAATCCAACATCAACCTTACAGGTTCACCATAACCGCGACCTGTTGGTATTTTGTTTGCATCTAAGGTGAAAAATTGACCATTGGACATTGCGAATACAATTTTATCATTTGTATATGCATGCAAGGCCAATTCTAAACTATCACCATCTTTAAAAGCAAAGTCGGAATTCAAATCCACATGATTTTTAACGGACTTAATCCAACCCTTCTTAGAAAGTATAATGGTAATAGGATCTTTTGAAACGAAAGCATCTGGTGAAATAACAACATCATCAACCACTTCGTCCACAATAGTTAAGCGAGCAGAAAGTTTTTTATTTTTTGCAAAAACTGCACGCATATTTTTCACTTGTTCTGTAATTTTTTTCAATTTATGGGAATCATCACTATTCAAAATCCATAAGTCAGCCTGTTCTTTTTTCAAACTTTCTGCTTCAGCTTTTATTTCTATTTCTTCTAATTTTCGCAAAGAACGCAATTTCATATTCAATATAGAATCAGCCTGTAATTCAGAAAGTTTAAATTCTGACATTAACTTTTCCTTTGCATCATCATATTCCCTAATTATATGAATCACCCTATCAAGATTAAGATATGCAGTCAAATACCCTTCTAAAATCTCTAATCTATGAGCAATATTCCTAAGCCTGAAATTAGTCCTTCTTGTCAACACTTCTTTTTGATGATCTACATAAGCCAAAAGAACCTCTTTCAAGTTCATAACCCTTGGAACACAATTTTTATCCAACACATTCATATTTAGGGCAAATTTTACCTCTAATTCTGTTAAAGAAAAAAGTTGTGCCATTATCAGTTTAGGATCTATCACCCTTGACTTTGGTTCTATCACAATTCTAATATCTTCGGTGGATTCATCTCTGATATCAGCAATAGAAGGCAACTTTCCCTGCTCCATCAAATCGGCAATACGTTCAATCAATTTTGATTTTTGGACCTGATAAGGTATCTCTGAAATCACAATCTGATAATTAGAGTAAGGCAATTCTTCTTTTTCCCACTTTGCCCTTATTTTAAAGGTTCCCCTACCTGTTTCATAAGCCTGCACTATTGAATTTCTATCTTGATTTATAATACCACCAGTTGGGAAATCCGGAGCCTTAATATAATCAACCAAATTATCTACACTAATATCTGGATTTTTTATCAAAACCACTATTGCATCACAAACTTCTAATACATTATGAGGAGGTATATTTGTCGCCATACCAACCGCAATACCATTTGATCCATTCAACAGGAGATTCGGGAAAATAGCAGGCATTACAACAGGTTCTACTTCTTCCCCTGAATATGTATCCATAAAATCAACACTATCTTCGTCCAACCCCTCCATAATGGCTAAGGCAGCCTCTGATAATTTTGCCTCAGTATAACGCATTGCCGCAGCACTATCTCCATCTATATTACCAAAATTTCCCTGTCCCATAACCAAAGGATAGCGAACAGAAAAACTTTGTGCCAAACGAACCATTGCATCATATATAGAAACATCACCATGAGGATGATATTTACCCATAACATCACCAACAACCCTTGCGCATTTTTTATAGCCGTTTTTAGGGTCAAGTTTAAGTTGTCGCATACCATACAAAATTCTTCTATGCACTGGCTTCAAACCATCTCTTACATCAGGAAGGGATCTAGAAACAATAGTTGACATAGCATAGGCTAAATATCTTTCACTTATAGCATCGGATAATTGTTGAACTTTTACGACATCTTTTCTATCTTTTAAAACTTCGGACATTGAAAAACCTTCTTATCAATTTTGCCTTAAAAAATTTAAAACAAAAATAATTCTCCTTTATTTACTTTAAAAAAGAGTTTATAATATTAAAAAATAAAAATCAAAGGATAATTTAATTTTATGAAATGGAATGATACAGGAATCCTTGTCGGAATAACAAAATTTGGGGAAACAGATCAACTTGCGACATTTGTTACCTTTGAACATGGACTATCAAAAGGTCTAATAAAGGGCGGAATTTCAAAAAAACAAAAACCATATTTGCAAATAGGTAACGAATTTAATATTGTTTGGAAATCAAGATTAGAAGAACAATTAGGCTTTTTTTCATTTGAAGCAACAAA
Organism: uncultured Alphaproteobacteria bacterium; assembly: GCA_944392955.1. GTDB lineage: Bacteria > Pseudomonadota > Alphaproteobacteria > Rs-D84 > CACZYB01 > CACZYB01. The sequence goes on from CALXYK010000015.1 coordinate 45,258, forward strand.
AGTTTATGGAACAGATTTTTTTGAATACCCAATAAAATTACAACTTCTAAGTTGTTGTTGTAATTTATTATTCGATTCTATGTCTGAAAATCATCCAAATAAAAATATTTATGAAACAACATTAAACTTGATACATAGTATAGATGAAAGTCAAAATGACACATTGCTTTTATATAACTATATGATATGGGAAAAAAATTTACTAAAAGAATTGGGATTTGCCTTAACCTTAAATAAATGTAATGCAACAGGAACGACTGAAAACCTTTGTTATATATCTCCCAAAAGCGGACATGCAATATGCGAAAGTGCCGGAAAGCCATACGAAAAGAAATTACTCAAAATGCCTGATTTATGGAAAATCGGGAAAGAATTTTCCTATGATACAATAAACAAAGAAAATATATCCGAGGCATTAAAAGTCCTTGAATACTTTTTTAATAAACACATATATAGTGAAAAACACAAAGACATTCCTTACATACGAAGGAATTTAACAAGGCAATAGTAATCTAATTACCTTGTCCTATTATACAACTTTGAATTTACTTTGTTTAATATTTTGCGAAAAAGATATATGTTTTTGCAATATGTACAATCTGACTCTTCTGGATTACATTCTTCCATTCTGAAAATTAAATATTTTGCATTATTAAGCACACAAGTACAACAATCATTTCCATCACATTTCATACCACAATATCTATCAATTTTTTCTTCTTTATTTATAAATTTTACACACTTTTTCATATTATTTACCTCTTTTATTATTATTTTTGTTTTAAGGAATAGCCATCTTTTGTATCTTCCACAACAAAACCCAAATCTAAGATTTTTGCACGAAGTCCATCTGCTTTTACGAAATCTTTATTTGCCTTTGCGACAAGTCGTTCCTCCGCCAATGCCTTAACCTCCTCAGGAATAGAAATTGTATTTGCAGTATTTTTTAAGGCTAAGGCATTTTCAACTAACCTCAACCCTAAAATATCATCAAACAATTTAACCAAAGCCGATTTTGTATCAGCATCAACATCTGATTTCAATAAATCTTGAAGCAATACAATAACCCCAGCCGTATTCATATCATTATTTAAGGTTTCCAAAATATTTGCTTTCCAACTATTGAAAATATCCTTATTAAAATCTTCACCCGAACAAATAAATTCAGAAATCTTTTTTAACAAATTTTCATAACTTTTTTTTGCACCATCAAGTAGGTCATAAGAAAAATTAAGTTGTTTTCTATAACTAGCAAGAAGAAGGAAATATCTATATACAATAGGAGGATATCCTTTCTCCTCCAATAATGACAAAGTCAAAAAATCCCCATTTGACTTACTCATTTTTCCACTTAAATCATTTAAAAATTCCATGTGAACCCAATAATTAACCCATCTATGTTTAATAACAGGTTCAACCTGTGCTATTTCATTAGTATGATGAACTTTTATATGATCCACACCACCTGAATGAATATCTAAACTATCCCCTATCTCTGTCAAACACATAGCAGAACATTCAATATGCCACCCCGGAAATCCCACACCCCAAGGACTTTCCCATTCCATTTGTCGTTTAGCATCTTTCGGTGAAAATTTCCACAACGCGAAATCAGCAACATTCCTTTTTCCATTTGAAAATTCCACTCTGGCACCAGCCTTTAATTCATCAAGGTTTTGTCCTCCCAATTTTCCATAATCTTTGAATTTAGAAGTATCATAATACACACCATCACCATCAATTATATAGGTATAGCCTAAATCTTCTAATTTTTTAACTAAATCAATTTGTTCTGCAATATATTGTGTAGCAGGTGTATATTTCGTAGCAGGTAAAATATTAAGTTTTTTTATATCACTCATAAAAACATCAGTATAATATTTTGCAATATCCCAAACAGATTTTCCCTCTCTTCTGCTACCTTTTTCCATTTTATCTTCACCGGTATCAGCATCACTTGTCAAATGTCCAACATCGGTTATATTCATAATATGCTTAACTTTATAACCATTGGCTAAAAACATTCTTTTCATAATATCCTGAGATACATAAGTCCTTAAATTCCCAATATGTGCAAAATGATAAACCGTGGGACCACAGGTATAAATAGAGACTTCACCTTCCTTTAATGGTTTAAAAATTTCTATTTGTTTTGACATAGTATTAAAAAGTTTAATATCCATAAAAATCCACCTTTTACTTAATAAATAACAAAAGCAAGATAGCAAAAAAAAATTTACATTTCAAGTTTATTATAAATAAAAAGCGAAGTGCTATTTAAAAACACTTCGCCAATATAAATATCGAGTTTCACAAATTAATCAAGCCAAAATTCAATAGTTGAAACAACTCTGACTTTTTTATCAATTACATTTTGTTCAGTTCCCAAAACTCCGTCCTGAGAAACGATAGAAAACACACCTTGTGAAGCCTTACGTATTTTTCCAACTTTTGAATCGCTTGCCTTTGCAAATTCTTCTGCTGAAATTCTTGCATTTTTTGTTGCTTCTTCTAACATCTTAGGTTTTATTTCATTAAGTCCTGTGAACAAGTATTTAACAGGATTTGTGTAATCATTACCTTCAAAAACTATACCTGTTGATACTAATTTAGAAATAGAACTTGATGCCTTTTCAACCAAATCAACATTAGTAGATTTTACATCAACTTTCTGTGTTAAAATATAACGATAAGTTGGTACACTATCACCACCATAACGATCAGCCAATTTATCAACAACAAGCAAACTTGGAACGGAAATTTCATTTTCTTGAAAACCTTCGGCAAGTAAGAATTTTTTAACTTCACTAAGTTGTTTTTCAACCTTTGCTTTTGAAGAAACAATATCATTACCGGCAACGGTAAATTTAATATTCCACACTGCCAAATCCGCCTTTACATTTTGCTCTGCCAATCCCTTAACTACAACTGAATTATTAGTTTTATATGTTTTAAAATAATAATATCCAGGAAAAAATCCAGCACACATTAAGCCAAAACAAAGTATTACTCCATAAATAATTTTATTTTTCATTTTTTCGTTCATTTTTACACTCCTTATAAAAATTAAAAAACCTCAACCAATATAACATCATTATTAAATAAAATCAACAAGGAAAAAAGGCTTTACTTTTTCCTTATAACAATCTATCATAAACCAAAACAATTAAATAGGTAAAAAGGTATCAAATGACAACAATAATCCCAGAAGAACTATATAAATATCAAGAAGAAAATGGATATTACAAACCAAATCCAAACGAAAATAAAAAACGTTTTACTATAATGATACCGCCTCCTAATATCACAGGTAATTTACACCTTGGACATGCATTCACAATGACAATGCAAGATATAATAATAAGATACAAAAGGATGATGGGATTTGACACCCTACTTTTACCTGGTACTGATCATGCAGCAATCGCAACCCAAATGATTGTTGAAAAAAAACTCGCTGAAAAGGGAATCAAAAGAAAAGAAATAGGACGAAAAGCATTCCTTGATGAAATATGGAAATGGAAAGGTGAATGCACAAATACTATTACCCAGCAGTTAAGGAAAATCGGCTACTCCGCAGATTGGAGCAGAGAACGCTTCACAATGGACGAAGGGATGAGCACCGCTGTAAAGGAAGCCTTCATCCGCCTTTACAATGATGGATTAATATATAAGGATAACCGACTCGTAAACTGGGACCCTGTCCTTCTAACATCAGTAAGTGATTTAGAAGTTAATATGATAGAAACCCAAGGTAATATGTGGCACATTCGCTATGATATAGATAACTCTGACGAAAGCATAATAATCGCAACAACCCGCCCCGAAACAATGTTAGGTGATACAGGCATCGCCATAAATCCAAATGATGAAAGATTTAAACATTTAATAGGCAAATATGCAATAATTCCAATAGTAGGCAGAAAAATTCAAATAGTTGCTGATGAATATGCAGATATGGAAAAGGGAACCGGTGCCGTAAAAATAACACCTGCACATGATTTTAATGATTTTGAAGTAGGTAAAAGACACAACCTTCCAATAATAAACATATTTTCACCAAATGCTGAAATTGATGTTTCAAAAATATCTGATGCAAACGATTTTGTAAAATCTCTTGATAAAATAGATAGATTCGAAGCCCGAAAAATCATAATAGAAAAGTTAAAGGAAACAGGACATCTTATAAAGACTGAAACCTATACACACCAAGTTCCTCATTCTGAACGTGGTGGTGCTATAATAGAGCCAAGGTTAACCGAACAATGGTATCTTGATGTTTCCCAAATGGCAAAGGATGCAATAAACCTAGTCAAAGAAGGCAAAATTAAATTTGTTCCTAAAATGTGGGAAAATACATTTTTTGCATGGTTGAACAATATACAACCATGGTGTATTTCAAGACAACTTTGGTGGGGACATCAAATACCTGCATATTACACTGATGATGGAAAAATAATTGTTGCAAAAAGTTTAGAAGAAGCTCAGGCAATAGCCGGCAAAAACATTCACCTAACCCAAGATGAAGATACACTTGATACATGGTTTTCATCTGGACTTTGGCCTATGTCAACATTAGGCTGGCCTGATACCGAAAGTATTGACTTTAAAACATACTTTCCAACCTCAACTTTGATAACCGGATTTGACATAATATTTTTCTGGGTTGCACGAATGGTAATGTTCAGTGTCTATTTCACCGGAAAGGCTCCTTTTGATACAGTTGTTTGTCATGGACTTGTCCGCGATGAACATGGGCAAAAAATGAGTAAGACAAAAGGTAATGTTATAAATCCATTAGATTTGATAAACGAATTTGATATAGACACAGTAAGATGGACCATATGCACCTTATCAGGACAAGGTAGGGATATGAATTTCGGAAAAAGTTTAGTTGAAAACGGCCGTAAATTTATTACAAAACTTAAAAATGCTTCTAAATTTTGGGAACAAAAAGGAAGCAAAAATGCCCCAACCTTTAATCCTGCGGAATCTATTACCATAACAAATTGGATATTAAACAAAATGAACGAGGCAATTTCTACTGCACAAACTGCAATAGAAAATTATCGTTATGACGAATATGCTCAAACAATTTATCATTTTGTATGGAATGATTTTTGTGATAATTTTATTGAATTATCAAAACCAGAATTAGAAAGTGTAAACAAAGATATTATTCTTTCTACTGCAAACATAGTAATCAAAAACATACTAAAAATGCTACAACCTGTAATTCCATTTGTTTCTGCTGAACTATGGGAAAATATGGGTTATGGTAAGGCAACAGATTTCATAAAGGAAACCTATGCCTCACCTATACAAATAGATACCTCTAACACAAATGATATAGATTGGGTATTAAATATCATCTCTGTTATAAGGAATATTCGTGCAGAAAATAAAATTCCATTTAAAACTGAAATAAATATATCATTTAAGATTACAAACAAAGATTTTATAAAATATATTTCTATGATAGAAACTCATACAAATACAAAGTCTTCAAATGAAACAAATGATATGTTAAACATTGTAATTGATAAGGAAACAACACTATTACTTGAACTTCCTAAATCAAATAAAAATGATTCCTTGCAAAAGGCGAAACAAGAATTAGAAGAAATAGAAAAAAGGATTCAAAGTTTAACTATCCAAATAAAAAATATGGAAGGCAAGGCACCAGAAAACATAATCAACGACAGAAAGATAAGTTTAAATGATGCAATAGAAAAACAAAAACAACTTAAAAATATAATAGGATAACAAATGTCAGAATTACTAGATATATACGATGAGAATGGAAATCATATAGGCACAGAAGACAGAAACATTGTCCATCAAAACGGACTTTGGCATAAAACTATACATTGTTGGATAGTCAGAAATAAAGAAAATATTTTATTCCAAAAACGTTCTGCAAACTTATTGGATAACCCAAACAAACTATATACAACAGCCAGCGGACATATAAAGGCAGGTGAAACCTTAGAACAGGCATTCAAAAGGGAAATATCCGAAGAACTTGGGATAAATTCAAACGACATAATCCCTATCAAAATAATGGAACAAATTTATAAAACTGATTTTATGAAAAAAAACAATACTGAATTTCACGACAGAGTTTTTTGCAACATCTTTATGGCACATTGTAATATCCCACTTACAGATTATAATTTACAAGAAGAAGAACTAGATGGAATAGTAGAAGTAAACATAACAGATGCAATAAATTTATTTTCAAATAAAACAAATGAAATTATTGGAAATTGTTATATTAAAAATAACGAAACAAATAAATTTGAATTAAAAACAAAACAACTAAATCAAAGTGATTTTTTATGCACACCAACAGAAACTTTATATGATAAATATGTCCCAATATTTCAACTTATCAAAAAAGCAATAGAAAAACAAAATACCCCTTAAACCAAGGGGTATTTTTTAATAACAAACTTCTTATTAACTACCAAGTTTCAGTTTTATAACTTTATCTTGTATTTTCTCAGTCAAAACTTCAACTGGAACTTTACCTTCATCACTTGCTGCTTTTAAAATAGGGGCATATTCATTTTTATAACTCATAGCCATAGATACACCTTCAATAATAACATCTATAACCTGATACCTATCCCCATTTTTAACGATTCGCCAATCAACACTATAATCTTTATCACCAGGGTTCATAGCACGAACTTTACTTGCTACAAAATATTGCCCCTCTTTCTTACCTGGTTGCACATCTACTACATCAATTTTTGAATCTGTATATGCCTCAAACTTTTTAGCAAAACTATAAACATTAAGTTCAGCAAATTCCTTTATAAAATTTGTTAGTTGTTCTTCGGTAATATTTCTACCATAAACACCTAAAACAAATTTTGCAATAAACCTAAAATCCAAGTTATCATTAAGAACTGTTCTAAAAGGAATAACCCTTTCATCTAATGTTTTTATATTCTTATTAAAAATTTTTACAATAGCATCATCAATCAAATTCTGTGTATAAACTTTTACATCATTATTATCCGAAGCCAATACATTAAATGACAATCCCAAAAACAAAGTTAAAAAAGTAAAAAATCGTTTCATAATATCCTCCCTTTTAAATTAAAAATCACATCAATCAATATTATAACCATATAAGTTTAAAAAATTCATCATAAATTTTCACATCTTTAATATTTTGTAAAACATTAGCCAAACAAGCCTTCATCAACAATAATTTCGCATTATCTTCTGAAATTCCTCTTGTCTGTAAAAAGAATAATTCCGCCGATGTAATGCCACTGATTACCGCACCATGAAATGCCTTTACCTTTTCAGATGCAATTTTTTGAAAAGGTTTTATCCTCGCCTTTGCCTTATCAGACATCAATAATACCCTAGATTCTTGCGAAGTTTTGACTCCGTTTAAACAAGATTTTGTATTTACCTCAGTCTTAAAGGAAACATCACTTTCATCTAATGCAACAGAAAATAACCTAACATCACTTTCCCCCATATCCCCAATATGATTAAGAATACAATCACAATCAAGCATTGAGTTTTTCTTTGCCTCAAAGGAAGAAAACGACTTAAACGAAGCATTTTTTTCTATATAGGAAATATTTTTAATAAAATAATTTCCAAACCTACTATTAAAAGATACCTGATTAAATTCAGCATTATCATCTAAATTAAAAATGTTATTTTCAACAAACAATGAATCAAAAGAAACATCTGTAATTTTATAATCATTTACAACAGAGTTTTTTCCTATAACAAATTGAGAAACCCTATTTTCAAAATATTTTTCACAATCAAAGGATAAATTGCTTTCTATAATATCAACATTAACATTATCCCCTACCTTTACAAAAACCCTAGGATTAAAGAATATTTTTTCATTTTGAGTTGTAATAATAGAAATAATATGTATAGGCTTTGATAATTTTTCACCATCTGCGATTTCCAAAACAATTCCATCTGATAAGTATGCAGAATTCAAAGCAATAAATGAATTATCGTCCAATACCAATTTCTGATTTAAAAATTCACTATCATCTCTAAGAGAAAAATCAATACTATCACTAAAAACTGAAAAGGGCAATTCATCTTCATACGACAAATCCGGCGAATATTTACCATTTATTAAAACTAAGGTATATGCCTCTATATCCAAAAGCCTATATTTTAACAATGAATCCAACGACGGAAAAACATCAACCGGCTTCAATTCAAAATCATCATCTTTAATAAAATCTTTGATTCTGCTATTAAAACAAAAAGAAGCAAAATTTTTAGTATAACTTTCCATACCTGCCCGTCTAAATTTCACAATCCATTGAGGAATATCAACAGACGACAATATATGATACCCAGCGGTAAAAGGTATTTTTTCGTTATCTTCAATCATAGTAAAATTATTATTCATCTGTAAAACCTTTTTGTTCTATCTGTTCAGCCAAAGTAATATCACCTGTCTGTATAACATTTCCGTCTTTCATCACATGCACAAAATTAGGATGAGATAAAAAAATCAATTTTGGATAGTGAGAAACGATTAAAAAAGAAGTTCCCTTTATTTTCAAATAATCAATAGCCTTAGCAATAATATTAACCGCATCCACATCAACACCACTATCAGGTTCATCTAACAAAGCTAATTTAGGTTGCAAAAACAACATTTCCAACATACTTAGTTTTTTCTTTTCACCCCCACTAAAACCTAGGTTAACCTGCCTTTTCATCCAATCTTTTGGAACCGAAAGTATTTCACAATATTCATCAAGCAATTTAAAATATTCCGGTGCCGTAAGTGGTTTTTGCTGATTCGCTTCCCTAACACTATTAACAGAATTTTTAAGCAAAACTGATACAGATAATCCCGCAATCGCCGGTGAATTCTGAAAACTTAAAAAAATTCCCATCCGTGCAATATCACAAACAGATTTATCCGATAAATCACAACCATCAAAAATAATGCTTCCAGATTCTATTAAGTATTTAGGATTTTTTATAATAGTGTTTAACAAAGAACTTTTTCCACTTCCATTTTTTCCCATTAAGATATGAGTTTCCGAATTACCAATATGTAAATTCAGATTATTCACAACAATCTTGTTATCCACCTTTACAACTAAATTTTTAATATCTAACATATTAACCCTCTATACTTATATTTATTAATTCTTTTGCCTCTAACGCAAATTCAGCAGGCAATCTTTTTATAATATCGGAACAAAAACCATTTACTATCAACCCTAAGGCTTTATCTTCTGATATTCCCCTTTGCATCATAAACAATAACTGATCTTCACTAACCGAAGAAACCGAAGCCTCATGCTCAACTATTGCAGTTTTATCCATACTTATTATATCAGGCAAAGCCAAAGATTGAGAATCATCTCCCACAACTAAATTATCACATTTTGTAAAATTTTTTGCGTTTTCAGCACCAGGTATAAATTTCACAAGCCCCCTATACCCATTTTTAGAATGACCTAAGGAAATTCCCTTTGAAATAATGGTGCTAGATGTATCTTTACCAACATGTATCATTTTAGTTCCTGTATCAGCCATTTGATAATTATTAGTTATAGCAACAGAAAAAAATTCGCCTTTACTTCTATCCCCCTTTAAAATGCACGAAGGATATTTCCAAGTTTTAACCGCACCCACCTCTAATTGTGTCCATGATATAGTCGCATCGTCAAAGCAAATACCTCGCTTTGTTACAAAATTATAAACACCACCTTTTCCTTCTTTATCACCAGCATACCAGTTTTGAACGGTTGAATATTTTATTTTTGCCCCATTTAATGCAACCAACTCCACAACCCCAGAATGAAGTTGATAATCCGAGCGAATAGGTGCAGAACAACCCTCTAAATAAGAAACTTCACTTCCTTCATCTGCTATTATCAAGGTTCTTTCAAATTGCCCTAACTTATCAGTTTGAAGACGGAAATAAGAACTAAGTTCAATAGGACACTTAACATTTTTAGGTATATAAATAAATGTTCCATCAGAAAAAACCGCCGCATTTAAACAGGCAAAAAAATTATCTTCTGGTGGCACAACATGAGCCCAAAACTTTTTAACTAGTTCTGGATATTTTTTCAATGCAACGGACATAGGGCAAAAAATAATTCCCAAATCAAACAATCTTTGTTCATAGGTAGTTCTAACAGAAACACTATCAACTACTGCATCTACAGCCTGCCCTTTTAAAATATTTTGTTCATGTATTGGCACACCTAAACGTTTATAAGTTTCCTCTATTTTCGCATCAACTTCCTTATTGTGTTGTTTTGGTTTGGAAAAAAAATACATATCATCATAATTTATATTATCATAATCAAACAAAGCCCAATGAGGCTCCTTCATAGACAACCATTTTTTATATGCATTAAGGCGGAATTGTAAAATATCATCTGATTCGTTATTTTTGGCACTTATATAACGAATAACCTCCTCTGATATTCCTTTTTTTTCTATGACATCAGAGGAAATCCCCAAATTGAACCCAGCCTGATAATCATTTAAAGAATTATCAGCAATATTTTTTATTTTATTATTATCAATCATAAGAAGGAAACTACTATAAAAAAACAGCAGTTTCAACCTAAAAATAACAAAAATTCAATCATTTTTCCGAAGGGAAAATATTCAAATCAGAATTTAACAAGGATATATTTTCCGAATCCGAATATTTACCTTCCTGAAGATTCGTTGCATCATCTTTATTTGTTAAGGATGCCAGCAAGATATTTCTCACTTTTCCTAAATCACCTTCTTCAATAATTTGAGAAACAAAACCATCTAAATCATATTTATTTATAAATTTCAATAATTTATCATATTTTTCTGAAAATATAGAAATCATTCCAGCCAAAGAATCGTCCTTTTTCACTAATCTTCGCAAACTTTCATCAAAATGAGGTGTAGATTCTCTTTTATCAAGAATGATTTTGCATACAGAATATAGTTTATTATCCCCATCTTTTGACAATGCATCGTAAACAACAACATCCGAAGCCATAGAGGTCTGAGATATAATATCTGCTATAATTTGGCTCATATTATTAAATATAATAGGTAGATTCGTAAAGAACTGATTCGTAAATCCTAATTTTCTTACTTCAATCAATGACTTAGCAATAGTTTGTATTCCTGACATAGAAGATTTATTTGATTGCAATAAGTTAAATAAAATATTCTTATTCTGATTATTTGAAACAATAACACAGAAAATTAACACCAGCATAAGCAGTAATATAATAGGCAATGCAACAGCAAATAAAATATAAGACATATCACTAGGTAAAATTCCTCCGACTCCTGTCATATTGTAGGTTGAAAGGAAATAATGTGTTCCCCATACCCCCCAAAATACACATAAAAAAAACACAAATCCAATAACAGAATATAGTAGTATCATCCCAGTTTTCTCCCATTTTATTTTAAACTTTTAAAGTATTATATCATAAAAAAAAGTTAAATTATAGATTTTTCTACATTTTTTAATAGTCAAGAAATTTATTTACAAAAAAACACAAAATATAGTTTGATTTCTTATCAAAAACACTATATCTTGATATCAGAGACAAGGAAATAAAAGTTTTTAATAGGAAAGGGAATAATAACCATGGATAATCCAAAAGAAACAAATGTAGTATCAATTACCCCATTCAATAAATTAGACATCACATAGGTAGTAAAAAGGAATGGAGAAGTTGCTGATTTTAACATAGAAAAGATTGCACATGCAATAAAACAGGCTGGTGAAGCCACAACTCCCTTTTCCCAAGATGAACTATTAAAATTAACAAATACTGTCGCAAAATTCCTAAATCATAAATATAGTGGTGAAGAAGCCGTATTCATAGAAAAAATCCAAGATGTCGTAGAACAGGCTTTAATAGATTCTAATTACTATGAGACAGCAAAGGCTTATATATTATATAGAGAAAAACGTGCACAAAATAGAGATGCCGAAAAAATCAAAATAGATGTGGAAAAATCTATCTCCGAATACCTAGAACAATTAGACTGGCGAGTAAATGAAAATGCAAATCAAGGTTATTCATTAGGAGGAATGATTTTAAATATTTCGGGTAAAGTTGTTGCAAACTATTGGCTTTCATACATTTATCCAAAGGAAATAGGTGATGCACACAGAAACGGAGACTATCATATACATGATTTAAGTATGTTATCTGGATATTGTGCAGGTTGGTCTTTAAGGGCATTATTAGAAGAAGGCTTTAACGGAGTTCCTGGCCATGTAGAATCTGTTCCACCAAAGCATCTATCATCAGCAATAGGTCAAATGGTAAACTTTATGGGAACATTACAAAATGAATGGGCTGGTGCACAGGCTTTCTCATCAGTTGATACTTATCTTGCTCCGTTCGTAAGAATTGATAATATGACATACGATCAGGTAAAACAAAAAATTCAAGAACTTATCTACAACCTTAATGTCCCAAGTCGTTGGGGAACACAAACACCATTTACAAACTTTACTTTTGACTGGGTATGTCCAAAGGATTTAGCTCCTCAACACCCTAAAATCGGAGGTAAAGAACTAGATTTCACCTATGGTGAATTACAAAAAGAAATGGATATGATAAATAAAGCATACATAGAAGTTATGTCAGCAGGTGATGCAAAGGGACGTCCATTCACATTTCCTATTCCAACTTATAACATAACAGATGACTTTATTTGGGAAGGTGAAAATGCAGACTTATTATTTGAAATGACTGCAAAATACGGCTTACCATATTTCCAAAACTTTATGAATTCCGACTTAAAACCAACAGATGTTCGTTCTATGTGTTGTCGTTTAAGATTGGATGTAAGGGAACTATTAAAAAGAGGAAACGGACTTTTCGGTTCCGCAGAACAAACTGGCTCAATTGGTGTTGTTACAATAAATTGTGCAAGACTAGGATATAATTACAAGGGAAATTTAGAAGGATTGTATTATCGCCTTGATCAACTAATGGAACTTGCAAAAACAAGTCTAGAAATAAAAAGAAAGACCATACAAAAGTTAATGGACGGCGGATTGTATCCTTTCACAAAACGATATTTGGGTTCACTTCGCAACCATTTCGCAACAATAGGTGTAAATGGTGTAAATGAAATGATTAGAAACTTTTCTAATGACGAATACGATATAACAGATCCAAGGGGACACAAAATGGCAAGTGATCTTCTTGAACATATAAGAAATAAAATGGTTGAATTCCAAGAAGAAACTGGCAATTTATATAATTTAGAAGCAACCCCAGCGGAAGGAACGACATACCGATTCGCAAAGGAAGATGCAAAACGTTTTGCTGATATAATACAGGCAGGCACAAAAGAAGCTCCTTACTACACAAATTCAACACAAATACCTGTAAATTATACTGACGATCCTTTTGAAGTATTGGATATGCAGGATGATTTGCAAACAAAATATACTGGTGGAACTGTTCTCCATCTTTATATGGCAGAAAGGATTTCTAATATAAATACATGTAAAAATATCATAAAAAGGGTATTTGAAAATTACAGAGTTCCATATATAACAATAACTCCAACATTCTCAATATGTCCAAAACATGGATATATTGCAGGTGAACATGAATATTGTCCTATATGTGACGAAGAAATTTTATCAAAAACAGGTACTAACCAGTAAATGTTTTTGGTATTGTAAAAGCAAACTAAAAATAGTATAATAAAAAGAAGGAGGAGAAAAAAATGAAAATGTTTGAAACAACACTTGATAATACAAAAAGAACTAAATGTGAAATATGGACCAGGGCTATGGGTTATTGCCGTCCTGTATCAAATTTTAACAAGGGGAAAAAATCTGAATTTTATGAAAGAAAATATTTCACAGAACAAAAAACATTATCCTCTATGGAATGCTTAGATTGTCATTGTGAACAAAAAATAGCATAAGGAATAAAAAACTCTCTTCCCGAGAGTTTTTTTTACCCAATATTTTTTGATTTCAGAAAATTACGACTAAATAATTTTTTTATTTTTACATGGAGTCGTTATGGATGTAAATTCAAATATAATAGTTGGTGGTTTAGTCCCGTTTACAACAATAGATTATCCTTCAAAAATGTCTGCTGTAATATTTTTACAGGGTTGTCCATGGAGATGTATTTATTGTTCCAATCCACATCTATTTGAATTTCGTCGTCCAACACAACAGGACAAATCCAACTGGCAATATATATTATCTTTATTACAAAAAAGGACTAAGATTCTTGATGCCGTAGTATTCAGTGGTGGTGAAGCAACAGCACAAGCCCAAGAAATAATAGAGGCAATAAAAGACATAAAACAATTTGCTCCACATTTTAAATTCGGGCTTCATACTAATGGTTGTTTTCCTGATAAACTAGAAATGTTATTACCATATATTGATTGGATTGGACTTGATATAAAGGCTCCATGTAAAAAATATGAACAAATTACAAAAGTAAAAGGTAGCAGTGAGCAAGCATTTTCCTCATTAAACTTATTATTAAAATATAACAAAGATTTTGAGGTCCGAACAACTGCCGACCCTACTATATTAACAAAAGATGATATCTTAGAAATTGCTGAACAAATATCAAAAATAGGTGTAAAAACTTATGCAATTCAAAAATATAGACCTGTTGATAAAAACAATCCAAACAACCCACCATCAACAGAAATAATGCAATTTTTCACTGACAAAGAATTTGAAAAAAAGTTAAGGGAACTAATCCCTAACCTAACATTAAGATTTTAATCTATAAATTTAAGCAGTCCCACCTGACATGATTTCCACAAAATAACATCAATATACCCTACCGGCAAACCTGTATCTTTAGAACATAGATTAAACATCTTATCACAAATTTTTATTACTTTATCGTCAACCGGACTTTTAACAGAACAAGAATCATCTCCATACAAGGCAATTCCCAATCGTTGTATCCAAACATCATACTTAACTTTATTAATACCTAAATTTCTTGCTATATGATTTTTAGTGATTTCCCCTATATAAGGAAGTGTGGAAAGAAATGATAACTTTTCATCATCTAAATCCAAAGAATAAAATTGATTTCTATAAAAATCTTTATTATTCCAAATCTTACAAATAGCATTTATCTTGTTTTTGTTTTTAAAAAAAACTAATAGGTTATCTGGTATTGCCTGCCCACCCTCTTCTAAAAACTTTGAAATTTGAAAGAATTTTTGTTTTGCAATTTTTTGTTTAAACCCACTAGCTAAAATAACATAAATTACTTCTTTTGCAAAATCAGTTGAATTTAAAACAGGAGGATTTTTTAGTTTTTCCCTTATAATATCAAAACTATCCTTATCAGAATCTTCACCTAATTCAATCAAGGATTTTTCCAACAAACAAAAAACTCCCTTATCTATTTTAGAGATAAAGGAGTTATTAACCGAGCAAAACAATTTTTTCATTTAAATTGCTTTTCCTTCCTGAACCCAATCTTCAAGTCTTGGTAAATTTGCCTTTGCAACATCATCAATCGCTTTAAGTTGAGAAAGCACCTCTTCCATATACATCAAAGGAATTGCATTCCAAATATCAGATCCACCTTTCAAAGGTTCTGGATGAGTTTCAATAAATACTCCCGCAACATGTCCAGTAGATAAAGCAGATCTTGCAATAATAGGAGCCATTCTACCTTCACCACCTGATGAATCACCCATAGCAGCAGGTTTTTGAACAGAATGAGTCGCATCAATAACAACCGGATAACCAGTTTCCGCCATAGTAATAAGGCCTGTTGTATCAACAATCAAAGCACCATAACCAAACGAAGTTCCCCTTTCTGTTAAGCAAAGAGAAGTATTGCCGAAAGTTTCATATTTTTTTATTACATTCTTTATATCTTTCGGAGCCATAAACTGAGCCTTTTTCAAATTACAAACCTTACCAGTTTTAGCAATAGCTTCACTTAAATCAGTCTGTCTTATCAAAAAAGCAGGTTGTTGTATCATATCAACATGAGGAGCTATAATTCCAGCCTGTTCATTAGTGTGCACATCAGTAATTACCGGCACATGAAATGTAGAACGAAGTTCATCAAAAATTTTAATTCCTTCATCTATACCTACACCTCTATCACCATTAACTGAATTACGATTTGCCTTATCAAAAGAAGCCTTAAATATATAATTTATGCCCAATTTTTCAGTAATTTTAACAAGATTTTCGCAAATTTTCATCGCTAAATCCCTATCCTGTAATTGACAAGGTCCAGCAATCAAAGTAAATGGAAGATCATTTCCCATTACAACTTCTTTTGTAATTCCACCACCAACTTTTATATGTTTATTTTCCATAATAACTCCTTTCTAATAATTTATATAAACATTATTAAACTCTTCCTGCATTATTAAGTAAAGCAGAAAAAACATCAGTATCTAGCTCTATTGGAGATACCGCATTTGAAGAAACAGCAAAACTTTTTATACCCAAAGATTGCATATTCTTACAAATATTTTTATTATCATCATAAAACTTAACCTTATCTAAATCATATTCAACCCCTTGCTCATCACAAAAGTTCTTCAAAATTACCTTAAAAGCATTAACCCCCTTCTCCATTTTTTTAGTTGTACCACTTTCACAATCAAACATATCAACTATCAAAGGAAATTTAGCAGGATCATATCCCAAAGATCTCATTCCTGACAAAACATTATCTTTTGAATTGTCTGTATAAACACAAACAAGACTATCTGTTTCAAAAGCCTTATCCAAAATTTTTTGTATATGAGTATTCTTTTCTATATTTCTATAAGTAATAGTTGCATATTTTTTGTAATAATCTTCTATATCCTTTTGTGAAATTTCTAATCCTAAATTAAGCATTCCAGAAACACGATGATTTCCCTGACCATTAGGTTCTGTCATTTTACTTAATGCCCTTGCCAAAATAACATTAGTTTTATTTCCATTTTCCTTCTTTATATAATCAGAAAACTTTAAATCCTTACCATCAAAGTAAGACACAACAGGACCAACTTTTTCAGCATTATTATTATGCAAATTAGGAGTTATAGAAGTTTTATCTAGTTTTTTAAATTTTTTATCCAAATTTCCCAAAACTTCATCCTTATTAGGAGAATTTTCTAATTTATCCATAAAAAGGCGAAACATCGCCAAATCTATAGCATCTTCCAATTTAGGTATGTCAGATGTTGGTGTTTTATAAAAAGTCCCATCAAAATCAAAAACATAAATATTTTTCTTTTCCATTAAAAACCTCTTAACACAATTTTAAAAAAATCAATACCAAAATTATATCATAAAAAGGCAATATGTCAAATAATTTATAGTCTATATACGAATAAAAACTCTTGACTAAAAAGCAATAAAATTGCAACATATAAAGAAATTATAAGGAAGAAAAATGATATCAGTAATAGTCCCAGTATATAATGTAGAAAAGTATTTAGCAGAATGTTTAGACAGCATTCTAAATCAAACATATACTGATTTAGAAATTATCTGTGTAAACGATGGTTCTACTGATAATTCATTGACAATTTTAAACGAATATGCAAAAAAAGATAACAGGATAAAGGTCATATCTCAACATAGTGGTGGAGCTTCTGTCGCAAGAAATACAGGTATTAAACATTCTACATCAGAATATTTAACCTTTGTAGATTCGGATGATATAATAAAGCCAACATACATGGAAACTTTGTGGGTTAATAAAGACAAAGCCGATTGCATCCAAGTCAATATGGAAATTTTTAGCACGGAAATGAAAATAAATTTTTCTGATTCTGCATGGTTTAAAGAATTTAATTTAAGGAATAGTACCGATATTATAAATATCACCTATAAAGATATACCTTACATTTTTATGACATCCTGGGGAAAATTATTTAAAAAATCAATATTACAAAAATATAATATTACTTTTTATGAGGGAGTAATAAATGAAGATTATGCCTATACATATGAATATCTATTTCATTGTAAAACATTTTATAATATTCCAAATAATTTGTATTTATATAGAAAAAGATTCAATAGTGTAAGTAATAAAGAAAATTTAAAAAGATTATTTGATATAGCAAAAGTCTTTATTCATTTGATAAAACATATAAAAAAATATGATAACAAAATATTCAGATACAGAAAATTTATATTAACTATATTAAGACAAGAAGGAAAAATAAATACAATATTAAAAACCAATACACTACAATCCACATATTATATACATAAACTTGCCAAACTTTTAAATATCAAATATAAAATATTTCGTAAATTATTAGAAGTAGAAAATATAAGAGTAAACATTTCAAATCCAATAAATGACAAAAAAATAAAAATATATAATACAAATTTTACTAAATATAAATATGAATATCCTGAATGGTTTAAAAACGGAATTACACTAATAACAAAAAAAAATAATATACAAATAACTTATAAAACTTCTAAAAATATAATATTAGAAATTACTATTTTGCCTAATATTATATTACTAAAAAACAAAACATTAAAAATCAATTCATTAACAATTAATAAAGAAAAAAAAATTATAACTCCTATATACATAACACATGATTTACCCTACAAATACAACATTGATACTCAAAACAATGAATTTATAGAAATTTTTGTAAATTACGAAGTGGTAGACAATTATAAACCTTTAAAACAATCTCAAATTGAATTAATTACCGAAGAAAATACTCCTTTATCAATAACTAGTAAAACTAAATTAGAAATAATGGAATACAAATACCCAAATTGTGAAAAAAATTTAAAAGCAATAATATTACACACAAATAAAAGACATTTTAAATTTAAAATATTAAATCCTAACCAACAAAATATATTTTCAAGATTTACCTCTAATGTTTGGGATAATCAAGGAAATAAATTTCTTCCAGTACTATATAACTACATAAAAATAAATAAAAAGAATTATATAAGTAATATACTAGCAGATAAATTTCATCCCATTGAATTAATTTTAGATCAAAAAAATATAGAAATAGAAATAAAGAATAAAATAAAACATTTAAATAATAATAACAATATAAAGGATTAAAATGATATCAGTAATAGTCCCAGTATATAATGTAGAAAAGTATTTAGCAGAATGTTTAGACAGCAT
>CALXYK010000016.1 GCA_944392955.1 uncultured Alphaproteobacteria bacterium
ATACGCATTATGACCCCACCCCTCTCTTTCTATTATTTTATACTAAATATAGGAATAAAATCTTAAATATAAATAAAAAAAATATAAATATATTAATAATCATTATTTTAAATATTCCAAATAATAATATTTAAATACGATTTTCTTCCTTTTTTATATTGACTTTTTTCCTACATTTTCATAATATTACAATAGAGGTTTAAGGAGGTACATATGAAAAAGTTTTTCAAATATAGTTATTTTTTACTTCTTTGTGGATGTCTAACATCAAACAATGATGGGGGAAGTTATCGTCCACCTATAATAATAGGCGGTGGAAATGGTGGATCTTCAAGTGGTGGAAATTCTTCTGGGTCTGGTGGCAATACCAATACTGGCTCAAGCTTGGAAAAACTTTCCAATATTTCAAAAATTACATCCATTATAACCGAAGAAAACACTTCAAGGATTAAAAACGGAATAACCGCATATAATAAGAATTTACCTGTCAATGAACAATTGTTTTTAACAACCTCTGATTACACATATATAAATAACCTCCTCGCAACAAAAACTGATGATTCTAATCCTGTATCAAATATTCCTACTAGAATATCAACAATAGAATCCTTAGAATCAACTTACACAGACTATAAAAACAACACATCTTTGTATGATAACTATTCTATCCTCTATTTAGATAAAAATCGTGATGATTTCGAAGATAACGATTCTTATGCAAATTATCTAGAAGCAAATTCAAATACTAATATAAACAGAGGTTCCTATTCAACCGCCACTGAATATGTTGCCGCAGTTGAAAGTTATTTATTCAATAATATAAAGGCAATAGAAGGACTAACAGAAAGTACTGATTATGCAAATGCAAGGGAAAATTTAAACACCTTACTTGGCACTACATCTAGTGCAATAGAAACAAACAAAAATACATTAAAGGAAATATTATCTAAATTGGATCCTTCTATAACAGATTTTCCAATAACCTTAGACAGCATAATTGCTCAATACATAAGACAAGGTAAAATTTTAGAAGCAATCAAAAATGTATCTTACATTCCAATTCAAGATATAACCGCTGATAATGCTATTTCTGCAAAAGCATCTGGCGACGAACCAGACTCTTCTGCTGTATCATATAAATACAATTCTGCATTAGAAGATTATATATTGGAATTAACAGAAACTTCCAAAAGTGATACACATAAAACAGAAGGAACAATTTCATTTAAGGCTAGTGATTTTAAAAATAATGGAAATGTTTTCATAGCATCTTCCGAACGACTTGTTTCAACAGAAAAATACACATTTATGCCTGAACTACAAAAATATTTACTAAGTGGTGGAAATTTTGCAGATGAAATTTCTGCTAGAAGTAAAATTGTAACCTTAATATTGGATAAGGTAAAGGCAGGAACAGCCTCCGAAGAGGAAAAAGCCGAATTCACAAGGTTAACTGGCATAACTATATCTACATCATTTGAAGATTTATCTGACGCAGATAAACAAAAATACAACATTGCTCACGGATTATTAAGCCGAAATGACCCTAATTTCACAGTAGATATAAACAAAAAAATAATTGATACTGTTAAATTAGGTGGTGCTAATATCGGATTATCATTTTCTGACTTCGGCATGTGGACTATTCACGGAACAAATTCTTATACCGGAGATTCTACACTAATAGAAAACGATCCTGATAATAAACTAAGTGGAAACGATGATTATTATGTAGATTATGCATTTGCAAGTGGTATAGACGCTTTTAAGCAAAAATATGTAACAGATACAACATTAGAAGCAAATAGAAAAGTAAAGTTTTCTGGAAATGCTATAGGAGTTGCTACAAAGGTTGGTGTTGATACAGCAGATAGTCAAAGACAAGATCTTTCTGGAAAGGCTGTCTTAGAAATAGATAATGATTCTGCAACTGGAAACTTAAATTTAAAATTTGATAAATGGTACGGATTCGACTTTTCTGATATAGACTTATCCTCAAAAGATGGATTCAACTCATCAAATGTTAAAATATCAGATTCTTCCTCCGTAACAGGATTCAAATTCGGTGCCAGCCCTAATCTAGTTGGAAATCTATCCGGAACTATGTATGGTTCAGAAGAAAATAAACCAAGTGAAGCAGTCGGTATATTTGATATTTCTTCTGACAAGGTATATGGCGATACCGAAGGTAAATATAATAGTATAAAAGTAGAAGGTGCCTTTGGTGCAAAAAAATAAATTTATATAAAAAACTAGAAAAGGGGTAAAATTTCACT
This sequence comes from uncultured Alphaproteobacteria bacterium, assembly GCA_944392955.1. Lineage (GTDB taxonomy): Bacteria > Pseudomonadota > Alphaproteobacteria > Rs-D84 > CACZYB01 > CACZYB01. Next base: position 2,277 of record CALXYK010000016.1, read on the forward strand.
TGATTTTACCCTTTTTTTTAATACAATAAGTAATATAAAATCTTAAAAATTCGTTATATTTAGAGGTATTTTATGGAAACTAAAAATGAATTGGCAGTAATGCCCATCAAGTCCTTGCTTGCCAAATTTGCCTTACCTTCAATAATTGCATTGTTAGTAAATTCACTATACAATATAGTAGATCAGATATTTATAGGTAACTATTCAGAATATCTTGGAAATGCTGCAACCTCAATACCATTCCCATTATTTATGTTTGGAATGGCATTGGCAAATTGCATATCCGAAGGAGGTGCTGCATACTTATCCCTTCAACTTGGAGCAGGACACAAAAAAATATCAGAAAAAATTGTTGGAAATGTTCTATTATTATTAACCTTTGTTCCTTTAATTATTTCTATATTAGGTATAACATTTATGGAGCCAATGTTAAAATTATTCGGGGCAACACCAGAAATACTTCCCTTATCAAAAGATTATACTTTCATAATGATTTTAGGCTTACCTTTTATGTTGTTTGGTATGGGATTAAATGCTTTAATAAGAGCTGATGCAAGTCCAAAATATGCAATGGCATCAATGCTTACCGGCGCAATTTTAAATCTTATTCTTGATCCTATATTTATATTTGTTTTTGATTGGGGAATAAAAGGTGCTGCCTGGGCAACAGTTATAGGTGAAATAGCTTCATTTATAATTTCTTTTCTATATATTTTTAGATTTAAATTTATAAAGATAAGTTTCAAAAGTTTAAAATTTAGTTTTCGTATTGCAAAAAAAATTATTATATACGGAATTTCAAACTTTATAATATCATCGGCAATTACATTTGTCATAATATTATATAATAATAGTCTTAATTTTTATGGCGCCCAAAGCAGTTTCGGAAGTACTATACCACTTGCTGCATACGGATTAACTGCAAAGGTAAATCAAATATTTATGGCATTTGCAATAGGTATTGGTGTAAGTTTGCAACCAATCATAGGTTTCAATTACGGAGCAAGAAATTATACCCGAGTAAAAGAGGCCTTAAAATATTGCCTTATTACAGGATTCGCAGTAGGTCTTGTCTTTTCATTAGTAGTAGAAATTTTCCCTCACTTTTTTGTAAGATTATTCGGAAAAGGAAATAACACATATATTGAATTTGCAAACTTTTCATTTCGCGCAATATTCGCAGCTCCTATGTTTACTGCGGTCTCAATAGTAATAAGTAATTTTTTCCGTGCAATAGGAAAGCCATGGATGTCTGTTCTTTCTGCCGGTGCAAGATTTACAATATTCCTAATCCCTACAATATATTTTCTTCCAAAAATATGGGGTGTTGCCGGAGTATTATTTGCAACCCCTATTTCTGAATTTTTATCAGCAATATTTTCATTATGGTTAATAAAGGGACAAATGAAAAAACTAAACAGATTGATAAAAGAAGAAAACAAAAGAAAAAATATAATTTAATTTTTTTCAAACATTGCAACTATTTCTAAATGCTTTGTATTAGGAAACTGATCAATAGGTGTTATGTTTGAAATTTTATACCCACCCTTTATAAGTTCCAATGCATCATCTTTAAATGTCAAAGGATTACATGAAACATAAATAACATTTTTAACATTACTTTTTGCTATTTCAATAGATTGTTTAAATGCACCACTTCTCGGAGGATCCATAACAATCAAATCAAACTGATTCAAACCTTCAGCCTTTATTGGCTTTTTAAACAAATTTACTTGATTCCCTTTTATATTCAAGTTATAAAATTTTGCAGTATTATTCAAATTTTTAATAGCATCTTCATCACAATCAAAGGCAACCACCTTATCAGAAAAATCTTTTAAATAAAAAGAAAACAACCCCAAACCAGAAAATATATCCGCAACATTTGCCAAATGTCTTTCTTTAATTTTATCAACTATTAGTTGTACAATAGCATTCTGCCCTTCCACACTAGGCTGTAAAAAAGATTTAAAAGGATAACTAACCTTAACCTCATTAAACATAACAAAAGGCTCTTCCCTTTTATAAATTTCCTTATTCCCAGCGGATAACCTTAATATCTGATGTTGCTCACAAAAATCTTTAATTTTTGGATAATCCAAAGGCATTAAATTTACATTATCAAAATGAATCGCAATACCATTATCTAATAATGAAATATCAATTTCACCATCACTTCGTTTAACAAAAGTCTTAAATAATTTTCTCAAAGGAGTAATCAAAGCATTTATCTCTTCTTTTAATAAAGGACACCTCTGAATAGGAACTATATCATTTGATTTTCCTTTAAAAAAACCAATATTGCAACCATAATCCACCTTTAACAAAGCCCTTCTCCTAATCCCCGAAGGAAAAGTAATCATAGGACTAAACGATTCACAATTTAGGTCTTTTAATATATTTCTAAGATACGATTCTTTTCTAGATAGATACTCAGACTTATCAACACCTTGAATTTGACAAGCCCCACACTCCGAAAAATATTTACATTTACCTTCTAACATAAAAACTATTATGAATAAATTATATAAATAAGCAAGAAATAAAATGAAAAATAACTAAGGAATTTGTTCTTTTAAATATTGCTTGTCTTATAAAACAAATATTTTTATAATAAAACTTGTTAATATGGTTGTAAGGAGAGGATTTTAAAAAGGCTTGTTTATTCTTTTTTCTATCATCATATTTTCATATTATTAACTTTTAACTATGAGGATTTTAATGACAAAAGGTACAGTAAAGTGGTTCAATGCCAAAAAAGGTTACGGATTTATTCAACCAGACGAAGAAGGTGCAGGTGATGTTTTTGTTCACATAAGTGCAGTTAAAACAGCCGGTATATTTTTAAACGAAGGCACAAGACTTGAATTTGATATAATAAATAACAAAGGTAAAGATGCAGCCGAAAATTTGAAACAAATCTAAGAAAATAATAAACAACCTTTTAACCGCCACAATGGCGGTTTTTTTATTTACAATCCAAACAAAAAAATTTAAAATACAAAACAAAAAGGAAATAATATGAAAGTAAAAGCAAAAATACTATACTTACCTAATTACGATAAATCATGGGGACCTATGAAATATGCCTACAATACAGATACAGGCTTTGATATAAGGGCATGTAATACCGATGATATAATACTTAAAAGTTATGAACGATGTCTAATCCCAACCGGTTTTAAAATTGCAATAGAACCAGGCTATGCCCTACAAATACGCCCACGAAGTGGCAATGCTATAAAACTAGGCCTTTCATTTGCAAATGCCATAGGAACAATAGATAATGAATACCGTGGGGAAATATGTGTAATCGCTATAAATTTAGGAACTGAACCAATAACAATACAAAAAGGTATGCGAATTGCACAGGGAGTAATAGAACCTGTAATCCAATGCGAATTTGAAGAGGTAAATAACGAAAACGATTTAAGTACAACTCAAAGAAGCGATAAAGGTTTCGGAAGTTCCGGCACTAATTAAGTTTATGATCCTTATTACATTCACAACAGGAGCAAGTATCCGAACCACATTCGCAATTTTCATGCCCACAACAACAATGCTCTTCCCCCGCTTCTCCATCAAAAACTTTTGAAAACTCATTGTCATCATCTAAGGCTTCTGAATTAGGGTTAATATTCTTATCAATCTTAACATTGATAGAAGAATATTCACCATCAAACCCATATTTTTTAGCAATTTTCTGATTTTCAATGAATTTAGCAATCTCTTCTTCCGGCAAACCAAGTTCTCTTGCCTTCTCTATAATATCTATATCTGAAACTTTTTTATCCATAATAACACCTCAACTAAAAATTAATTCTATAAATAATAGAAAATAAATCAATAAGAATATTTTTTATTAAAAGTCTTGCAATTTAAAAAATATATTATATAATTCTTCTCATCTTGGGTGATTAGCTCAGTTGGCTAGAGCATCTCGTTTACACCGAGGAGGTCTGGGGTTCGAGTCCCTAATCACCCACCATTCTTCACAATCATCATTATTTAATAAAAAATCAAACGGTTTAGCTATTGAAAATACTGCACTTTTCCCATTCAAAAAAGAGTTCGGACTAAGCATTTTTAAAATTGCACGTTTTTCACAAATGTCCGAACTTTCAAAGTAAAATGCAGAGTTTCCCAAGAAATCGATAACACTATCAACAATTTTATCTATTTCACTATTTATCAAAGTATATGATGCTAATTCTTCATTAAGTCTAACTTCTTCATTTGCAATTTCAGACATTTTTCTATCATAAATTTCTTTATCAATAGTTTTTTCAATAAGCAAATCAACACATCTACTTTTTTGAACACTTATTTCAGCTAACTTCTTTTCAACTTGATTTTTTAATAAAATTGTTTGTTCATACTCTTTTTCAAGCTTTTTTCTAACTGCTTCTTTAATAATTGGCAACATTTAGCGTCAACTTTTAATTTATTAAATACTTCATTTTCTAATTGTTTCAATATTAAATTTTCATTAACTCAAGGTTGGACACATGCACTATCATGATGATAACATCTTAAATAAACATAAGACTTGTTGCCTTTAGTATGTCTTTCTAGCGTAATTGCACGTCCACAAGTTGCACATCTTAAAATTCCACTAAAAATAAAAGTATCAGATTGCTTTGTAAATGATGGTTTATATTTTCCAGAAACTACTTCCATATTCAGACTTTGCTCCACTTAATTCATATTGTGGCAATACATTAGCAATATTAACAACAAGCATATCCAAACTAATATCTTCTTTTTTACATACCCTTTTTATTCTGTATTGGTAATCCTTTGCAGTATTAGGTTTATAGTTATTTTGTAGCAACCAATTTTCAAATTTCTTTAACATTTTTTATACCTTTCGTTTTATTTTACATATCTATTATCCCAGGTTTTCCCTCAAAAGCACACAAAAAAACACATAAAAATAGCAAATATTGGCTAAAAACAGCCATTTTATGCAACTTTTTACATAAAAACACTCAATTTTGCTTAATTTTTGGGGATTTTAATTATTTGTTATCTCTAAGTATTAACAAATATTTCAAGAAAACGTTTTATATCCAATAAAACTAATAAAAAACCTCGTATCATCGATGATACGAGGTTTATATAAATACTAACTATTTTAATAACTTTTCACAATCTTCCTTTAACCTATAGTAATTCCAACAAATGTCAATATTTTTTCCTTTCCATTCAAGTTTAATTGTAAGTTTTACAAAATTTCTAGAATTTCTATAATTATTTATTATGTCTTTTTAATTCAAACAAAGTCATGCTCCATATATTGGCACTATTTTTATATTCATCTTCATAAAACTTCACTTTTTGTATAGATACCTCATTATGTTCTTTCATATATTCAATATCTAGATATGCATCTACTTCTGTTGTAAGTTCATAATCCACCATACCCCATTGAATAATTCCTTTTTGCGTCCATTTCTGAATAATTTTATATAGTAGATTATCAAACCATGTATATTGATTATTTTTTACTTTGTATATTATATTGTTATAACCTTCAGATTCTATTCCATAACAATAATTGAACATTTCATTATCTAGCACTCCTCTTTTGGTCCATTTATTTCTACAATAACTATCAAAGTCTTTCTTTGCTTCAATTTGTGTTTTAAGAATATTAACTTTGCTAGAGACACTACTACTAGACTGTTTTTGAACATATCTAGATTTTTTTTGAATATATATGCAAATAGCAATTAGAAAATAAAATATTACAAATTTAATGATTTTCATTTTTATGCCTATCATTCTATTTAAAAATCGTGTCCTATTCGAGTTAATTTTCCATCAGGAGAAAAATATCGTACATTATCACCATCAAATAAAACTCCATTTTTAAAATAACCTATAATTCTAATATTCCCATTAGGCCAATAGTTTCGATATTCTCCATCAGCCATACCATTCTTAACATTATAAACATACTTAAGATAATTTTTTCTAAAATTAAGTTCTGGATATCGTTGTTCATCAAGTTGTCTCAAATAAAGTTCTCCACTAGGATTAGGAAGGTCTTGAATAAAATCTTCCGAATAAACTTTTACAATACCTGTTATTGGTTTACCCTTATGTTTACAAATAAGAGGTTGATACCTTAATCCAAATCCTGTGCATTCAGCTGTTTTGCCACGAAGATATACTTTTTCAGAAAATAAAGTATAATATCCAATAAAAATACAAATAGGAATTAAAATTATTTTCTTACTTTTATATTTCTTACAAACAGAAATAACTTTTGATGAATATTCTTTATACATTTCATTCTTATTTAATTGTTCATTTATTGAAGATAAACAATTTTTAGTTTGAGATTTTATCTTATTTATTTGTTTATTTTTTGATAATTTTTCTTTTACATCGGATATTTGTTTATTTACGTCTTTATTATCATAAATAACTATCCATATTATAAATAATACTATTGCAACGATTGCTATAATCAAATATTGTTCCATTTTTTAATCCTTTCATTAAAATCCATTTAAAGTTTCAGCACATAAAGTAAGCCAACTATTATCATCAAGAATCTGCTCCATTCTATCAGGATTTTCATAAGTAAGCTTTACAGATTCTCTCATAAATATATAAGCTTCAGCTCCATGAGAATAAGTACTTTCTATCATTTTATATGCAATATTAATAGGAGTTCCATTTCTTCTATGTCCAACTATAACGTTCATTATAGTAGCAAAATTAGAACATATTCTTCCTCCCATTGTATTTAGAAGTTCACTCTTCTTTTGCTCTTGTTCTCTAATTTTTCTATATTCTTCAGGATGTTCCGCTATCCATTTTTTTTCTGCTTCATTAATTTGACGTTGTCTTTCTTCTGCTTCTTTTTGTTTTTTCACAACATCTTGTTTTTCTTTACTTATATCTTGAACAAAGTCATTTATAAGTTTTGAAGATTTTTTTAATTTGTCATCTAATTCCGATATCTGCATATCTTTTACTTCATTGTCAGATATAATATCCTCAAATTCTTTTATAGCATAATCGGCTTTTTCTATAAGATTCTGTCTCTTAGTACTTGTTGTATATCTATCATATCCCAATTTATTCAAATCAGATATAGCATCATCAAATTTTTTATTTAATTTTTCAACTTCAGATATATATTTCAAATATACTTTAAAATTTTCTTTTAGATTTGAATAAAACTTTAAATAATATTCTTTATTTCCAATTAAACCTTTTTCTTCTTTCTGATAATTTAAATATTTTTGAATATATTTTCTTATATCTGAATAAGATTTTCCCATATTTAAATAATCTTGATATGTTTCAAAATCAACATAAAAAAAATCTATCCCTGAGATAAGTTCATATTGTTCTTTATCTTCTTCTAATGTTCTTGCAAAAACGCTATTAATATTTGTTAAACAAAAACTAAATATTAATAAAAAAATTTTTAACATATTTTCTCTGCCTCCCTTACAATTCTTCTAACTGAAAAATCTTTTTTCCATTTATCTAAAACTTCTTCATCATTTACATTATTCATAAGATATATAAGTTTATCTAAATCTTCATTTGACACATTCCTAATTATATAATTTGTCTGGCAAATACATTTAAAATTTCCCCCACAGGCAGGAATAAAAGCTGATTTCATTTCTTTTCTAAATTCATCGTAATCAACGGGCTTTTCTTCTTTTTTAGGACTATTTGGATTAAAACATTTTTCTTCAGCTTTTTCAGCTATAGCTTTTATAGATGGTCTTTTCCAGAAATTATTAAATTCAGGAGTTTCATTTTTATCGATGGCATTTTGGAATATAAGAGCAATTTCTTTCAAATCTGTTTCTGTTAATTTTTTTGAAAGATAATTTGTTTTACATGTACAATCTATATCATCACAAGATTTTAGCATTACATCTCTAAACAATTCTCTAATTTCTTCAGCAGAAGCTTCTTGTAAATTTATTTTTTGTTCATTAGATTCTGTTTCTGTTATACTATTAATACCATTTAAACCTTTATCAACAATATCCTTCAATTGAACACATGCAGCAAAACTGAATACCATTGGAATTATAAATAATTTTTTATTCATTTTATTTCTCCTTATTCTTATATTTGTTTAATTAAAAATTTTAGCCCTGAAACTTTTGTATCAAACCAATTTTCATTAGATAACGGATTTTTCTCTTCATTTTTACGAGAACTTCCATTATAATCACATTCCACTTCTGATAAAAATATACCAAAACAATAAGTATTATAAGTTTTTAGTTTTTCTAAATTTTTACAATCATCTATAAAACTACTTCTTTTATTTGTATTACCTTGATTAATTTTATCATATTTAAATTCAATATAATAATTAATATTATTCACAACAAAATACATATCAACATCATGACCATTACGATGCTCTTCCGTATGAAGTTTTTGCAAATTTTGTTTTAATAAGCCATCAGATACATAATTTCTGAAATCATTTTCATCTTCTGGGCGAAAATTAAGATTTTCAATTATTTTAATTAAAACGTTTAACATTGTTCCTCCTTTTTCATATTAAAATTCTCTATCAATCCAGTTGATTTTTGCGATTTTTAATATACAAAAACCACCGTTTGTGTAGAGAGTAGTTTGGAAAGTCTTAAAAGTGCCTAGAAACCTAGGTTTGGATTTTATTCCTTGACATTTATTCCATATTGGAATAATTTAAAATTACTATAACAAATAGACGGTGGTCTAGTTGTCATATCTATTTTTCATAGCAAAACATGGCTAAAATCTGGTAGTTCTTATAGTTGTAAAAACAACAAATAGGAGCTTAAAAATGATTTATGGATATACTAGAGTTTCAACTGAACTACAAAACACCGAAAACCAAAAACACGAAATTCAAACCTTTGCAGAAGCCAATAAAATCACAATAAATAAATGGGTGAATGAAGTAATTTCTTCCCGTAAATCATTAAAAGAAAGGCAACTAAGCAAACTTTTAAAACATCTTAAAAAAGGGGATATTTTGATTGCATCAGAACTTTCAAGACTTGGCAGAAATTTACTTGAAGTTATGGGGATTTTACAAAATTGTCTTGAAAAAGATTGTCAAATTTGGACATTAAAAGAAAACTATAAACTTGGAGCAGATATTCAATCAAAAGTCCTTGCATTCGCTTTTTCGTTGGCTGCAGAAATCGAACGCCAACTTATTTCTCAACGCACAAAAGAGTCATTAAAAAGGCTTAAAGACGAAGGCAAACATCTTGGTAGACCATTTGGATTTAATTACAATAAACTTGCTTCTAAACAAGATAAAATCAAAGAATTGCTTGATAAACAAGTTTCCAAAGCAGAAATTGCAAGACTTTTAAATTGTTCATGGATAACACTACATAGATATATTCAAAAGTCATTATAAAAACCTTGTGCCACCAATGACACAAGGTCCGTATTTTAATTTTCTATTCTACTAATTAAATCTAATTTATGATTTTCATTATAAGATTTAAGAAAGTCTTCTATTAATTTATATGCATTTTGCTAATCTTTAAAATTTTTAATTATTCGGGAATCCTGTAATCTCTCCCACCAAAGTTTTAAAGTCCGTCTAAAAAGGCGGATTTTTTTAATATTTCATAGGTAATACAAAATAGAAATATATTTACTTTTGGTAAAATACTAAACAATATATTAATTGCGATAATAAATTTACCCAAAAAACAAAATCCCCCTTTGCATCAAGGGGGATTTTAGTTTGTAATTATCTTGTTTTTTGAATAATATTTGACATATTCAAATGTTTCTGTTTTATTTTTTCTAGTATTATAATTTCTGTTAACAAGGAGTTATAACTTGTAACAACAGAAACATCTTCTGGGAAAATACGACTTTTTCTATTTTCAAAATCTAACCCTATGAATATTGTTGTTGGTCTTTTTGTTGCTTTGTATTCAGACATTGCATCTCCTGTTGCAAAAATATTTTTATCAGGATATTGTTTTTCAATATCTTCTACCCATTCTGTTTTCTTTTTTTGAGATCCAAGAATTCCATCAAAATATTTATCTATATTATGATTTTTAAGAGATGCTTCTATCATATCATTTTCCATTCCAGTAAGAATATATTGTTTTACACCTAAAAGATGTAGAAGTTCATGATATTCACCTGCCTTATCATACATTTTTCTATTCATATAATTTGGACGAATGTAATCGTTAAGATTTTCAGTGATTTTTTGTCCTTCTTCTAACGAAATTTCTTTTCCATAAACTGTTTTTAAAATATCTACGAAAATCATATTCATAGGCAAACCATGAGCAGAACGATGAATTGCATTAACGGTTTCATCTTTTACAATTTTCCCATCTTTGTCAGTTTTACCTAACTGAGTTCTACAAAATTCACCTAAAAGTTCGTCTTTTACTAAATTTGTATCACAAATAGATCCATCATGATCCGCAAGGATTACCTTATCTTTAAAGAAATTTTTAAATAAATCAAAGTCCTGGTCTGTCATGCCTAAAAAGTTTTGAAGTTCTTTAATTCTACTAATATTTTTCATTTTTTTTTCCTTTACATCTTTTAATTGCTTTTGATTCTTTTAGAATCTATTGACTAAAATAAACAAAAACAAATAAAATGTCAATATTTTTTTAAAATTTATGTGATAAAAAGTATTATTGAAGGGAAACCCTCCTTAATTTTAGAGGATTTCCCAATTTAGAATTATCTTTGTTTTGAATTATCAAGTAAAATATTTTTGTTGGTTTTTGCTCTGATTTCTTTTGCAAAATCTTTTTTCCAACTATTAAATAATTTATTATATTCTTCATTCATTTTAAAGTTATTAATTGCAATAATCATAATTACTTTTTTAGCTATTGAATCAACACTCCAATCTATTCCATTTAAATCCAAAGTATAATTAGCCTTTGAATAAATAAAATCTACTCTTTTAAGAGTTCCCATATGACGGGTCATCCAACCTTCTTCTAAGGTTTTTCCCTCTTCTAAGGCTTTTTTGGCATCTTTTACATATCCTGAACGACGAGCCCAATTTTCATACCCTTTTTCTCCTGTAATTGGATTTATAGATTCTGAGTCATATCCTTTTAGATGTGCAATTGAAACATTGATATCATTATTTAAAAATACTGTTTGAACTCCGTTATCTTTAAGTTTATCAAAAACTTCTTGATAACCTATATCGTATGATCCAAAACCTCCGAAATCAAGGACACTTTTTTCTTTAATATCGAACTGATTCATTAAGAGTTCTTTTTCATATTTTCTCCATTCAAGTTCGCCTTCGTTGTTAATAATATCTTTTGGTAAAACATTTCTATTTTCCAAAGTTTTTTGTTTTAAAGTTGCATCAACATTTACAACTTCACGATCAAGCATTTCACCAATTTTTTTACTTACAGTTGTTTTTCCTGTTCCAGGAATACCTAAAACACCAAAAGTAGGTAATTCATTGTTAAGTTTATACATTAATGATACATTTTTCATTTTTAGTTCCTTTCATTTTGTTTAAGTAGTGTAAAATTTAAAGTTGTACCTTCGTTATATCCTGCAACTGAATATATTAAAAAGTCAGGATAACTTTTTTTCTCTGCACAAAGGTTATCAAGAATATTAAAATCAATCTGTTTGTTTTTTTTAATTATATCCCTTGTAACTCCGGTTTCAGTAGTAAGTATGGTTTGTATTCCTGCCTGATTTCCACCACGAATATCAGTATCCATATTATCCCCAATAATGGCAATACGACTTTTATCTATACTTATGCCATTTAAATCAAGAATTTTAAATATATAATCAAATGCATTTTTGTGTGGTTTTCCAATTTCAACAACTTCTCCTCCAAGATTTTTATAATACTGGACAAGAGCACCTTGGGTTAAACCATATTTTGTTGATTGATTTGTAATATCATTTTTAATAGTTCCTACATCAGGATTTGCATTAAATCCAGGAAGATTAAGTTTTTTTACTTTTTCAAACTCACCTTTAAAAATCTCAGGAGTTGTTATGGAGTATTGTTTTTTTAATCCATCATTACTTACTTTTGATAGAAAAAATTTACCACTGAATTCTGGGGAAAGAGTTGTTGTTTCTTGCTCAGTTAATTGAGGAACTCCAAAATAGAAAAAATCCGCCTCCTCAATATTTTCAACAGAATTATATATTGTATTTTTAAATAATTTATCGTTTTTCATTCCTATTGTATAATAGTTTATAGGATGAGAATTAGTTTTGAATTTTAATTTACCATTTAACAAAAAATCACGTGCAATTTCCCCAGAAGTAATAGCCTTATCATAATGAATTCCTTTAATAATACCTTTTTTAGCATAATTATTTTCAAATTCATCACTAAGTTGTGTTCCATTTGATAAAATATAGATAATTTTACCTGCCTTCCTTAAAGTTTCCATAGTTTCAGGTATATTTTTATATATTTGTTTACCACTCCAAATAACTCCATAAACATCAAAGACAAAGACATCAAAATTATTCATTATGTCTTTGATATTTCTAAAAATTAAATGGTCCATATACATTTTAATCCTTCTTATCTTGTATTTTAATTTTCACATTTTAATACAAAATTTTACAAAGTCAATACTTTTTGTCAAAAAGCGCTGACTATTTTATCTTGTTTTTAAATTTTCCTTTATTGCTTGAATCTGTGAACTATGTGGTTTAAACATACAAGTTTTACAAGGTGTAGGAATAGTATCTCTATCAAAATCATAAGTTAATGATTTTATCATAGGAATACCTTTTGCGTAAATATCCCATATTTTTTCATCATTTATATTGCCAAAAATATATGGTTTATGAGTATCTGTCATAGCACCGGTGAAATTCGTACAAAGAGAAACATCTCCATTTGCATCAATGCCTAAAAAATGACCTATTTGCGAACAAGGCTCAGTTCTTTCCCCTTGTTCTCCTGTTTTTACAGATTCTGCCCTATTACAACCAAGTTTTGTTAAATTTTTTGCATATATAACAAACTCCTTATCTTCCCCATAATCTGAAATTTTCCATTCATAATAGTAGCCGTCTAAAATTTTTGTTTTATTTGTATCAATGTTTATATTGAGTCTTGTTATATATTCATCAAGTCCAGATTCTGCAAATTCACGACTAAATTCAATTCTATCTTTTTCATTTTTAGGATAAATCTGTATATTCATTCCTGTTAATCCAGCCTCACAAAGTTTGTCTAGTTTTTCGCGAGTTAGCAAAGAGCCATTCGTATTAAATCCGATTTTTCTACATTTAGGAAGTGAACCTTTTATAAATTTTACCCTTTTGCAAAGTTCATCAATATCCATAAGTAATGCTTCGTTATAGCGAATTAATGAGATATTGCCAGAGTAATCAACTTCTTTTAATTCGTTGATAAATTTTTCAAATGTAATCCATGGCATAATATAATCTTCTTTTGGATCTTTTTTATTACATTTTGGACACCATTTACAAATACCAGTTCCTGCAAAATTACAATTATTATTAAGTGCTAAATCTATATTTGCATTTACATTGTTTGCAAATATGTCTTTATTACTACCTTCAAAAATTAAACTGTTTATATTTGCATATCCATCAGAAATATTAGTCTTTTTTAGTATATTCATAATACCTCCATAATTCTAAATTTAAAATAAAATAAACAAAAACAAATAAAATGTCAACAAGTTTATTTTATAAAAAGAATTTTTATCAAATCCCCCTTTGCATCAAGGGGGATTTTAGTTTGTAATTATATATTAAAGTGAATTTAGGACATTTTCACATTTTTCTGCCCTTTCCAAATCTTTTTTAGCCTTATCTATTGATACAGCAGATAAAACAGTAGAAGTTCCAGAAAGTCCTGTTGTAACACCTGCTAATATATTAGAAGCTAAATTCAAATTTTTCTCTTTTTTCTTTCCCTTTTCACTATCATCGCCTCTTACTTTATCACTATTAGCAAGCGCAGAAGTAATTGCTCCTGTTGAAGCAGTCCCAAATCCTATACCACTTACTATTGTATTAGCAGTAGAAATAGATTTTAACTTATTAATATTATCCTTATCAAATTCAGAGCAAGCAGAAAGAATCTTGTTTGCAGGTTCACTTTTTTCTTCTAATGCCTCTAACCTTCCACGAGCGATTTTTAAAGATTTTAAATCATTATTACATTTTTCCATCTTTTGTGCCAAATCTTTTGCACCCAAAGTTGCTCCTACAGAAGTTCCCACTGAAACAACGGAGGTCAAAGTCGCCCCTGCAAGAAGACCTGTTCTAACATTTCCTAATTTTTTTGACTCCTTGTTTTCGGAATTTATTTCTTCTTGTAATTGGGTTAGTTCTTGAAGCATTTCATCATAAGTCATAGAGGCGACACTTTTATAAAGGTTTTCTATATTCTCATCTTTTTTTGCCTTCATTATACCAGTTGCCAAAGCCCCTCCTGCCGCAATAGTTCCTAAACCGGAAGAAACAGCGGTTGCCGTAGAAAGTCCCAAAATACTACTTAGATTAGATTTTATACCGGAGCAAGACTCTTTTACATTAGAAATTTGTAAGTTAACTAAATTTTTTGCCTCAGTTATTTCATTTGCTTTTGTTAACGAAGTAAATGTTAATATAAAACTTAATGTTAATATTGAAATTTTTTTCATTTTATTTCTCCAATTTTTGTAATTTAAAATTTCTGCTGAGAACCATAAGCATCTATCGTAGATTCCTCTAAATAAATAGTATTAGTTCCAGATAAAGGTGTATTTCCATAACTTGGCTCATCCGACCAAAAATCACCTTCTTGTGTCATATATTCAAGGACATCTGTTTTATAAGAATAGTAATCTTTTTCAGCTTTTTTCCAATCAACAATATATGTAGTTTTTTCCAATGTTGGATCTGGTTTTAAGTTAAGATTTCCATTTGGTTTATATGCACTTTCCGGCGCTTTGACTATTTTACCACCTCTGCCATCATCTATAATTTCAACACCATCAGGCAATAAACTTTTATCTTCTGGTATCACTATTAATTTACCTTTTTCTTCATCTGATAAATGCTCTGACCTATCCTTTGCAACAGTATATCCTTTTGGAAGAGGAACAGAATCTGTCGTCAGTGCCATAAATTCTGTGTGTTTATCCCCATTTGAAAATCCTCGTGAATTTACAAAATAGCGTCCATCATCCATTAAATGAACCGATTCATAATCAAAAAAGGGTTGATTATTTTCCTTTAACTCTATCCGATCATTACCTTCACTATTAGTATACACATCCTTTGTGTATTTTTTACCATTTTCATCAACATATGTTGTTCTTTTCAATACAATATTGTTATCAAAAATTTTCTGTTCTACCTTACCCTCTAAATTTGCAACTTTTTCTGCAAATTCATCTTGATATTTTTCAACATAAAATTGTCTTTTTGTAAAATTAGCAGAAAAACTCATTTTATTTATTTTTTCCTTATTTTCCGCTGATAAATTTGTTAAGAAATCTAGTAATTTAGTTATCTTGGCTTCATCAGAAAGTTTTTTCCAACCATCTATTTCCAAATTAAAATTATTGTGGAAAAATTCATAAAATTCCTCTATTCGTTGTCTCTTGACCTTTTTATCGGCTTTATTTTCATAATCAAGATAGTCATCTTCAAATATTTGATCTTTTTTTGCTCTTTCTACCTGGTATTCTGGCAATCCTGTAAATTTAACTTCTGCCTTTATAGTAAATGAAGTCCCAAGTATACATAACAGTGTTAAAAATGAAATTTTTTTCATATATACTCTCCTTTTTTGTAAAAATTAAACCACTCGTATCAAAGAGTGGTTGGAGAGTTCACAATAACCGAAAGCAATACTAAAACGGCGTCTAATATATAAATACAATAGACATCTCCCCAACCTTTTCAAAGTTGGGATATATTGCTTTTTGAGCCATTGTGAGTAGCCCCGCACCCTCTCGGATACTAATTTAGCTTAAATATACTAAATCTGATTACATCATACCATAGAAAAATAAATTTATCAAACCAATATTAAATTTTAATTTAAAAAAAATTTATAGGAAATTAAAAATAAATATTTAAAAAGATTGAATAATTACCATAAAAAAAATGGCTCTACAGCCATTTTCAAAAACTCTCTACAACATTTCTAAAAACATCTTACTCAAATGGTGGGTGTTACAGGACTTGAACCTGTGACCCACTGATTAAAAGTCAGTTGCTCTACCAGCTGAGCTAAACACCCATTTAACAAGCAAGAATGATACCTAAAAAAATTTATATAGTCAAGTCTTTTTTCATATTTTTAAATATAATATCAAAAACCAGAAGTTTTATCCCTAATTTTTTTCCATTCTTGCCTATTTTTTTCATGTTCTTCCAATGTTTTTGCAAATTTATGCCCACCTGAACCATCCGCCACAAAATAAAGGAAATCTGTTTCAGCAGGATTCAAAACTGCCCTTATACTATCAATTCCAGGATTGGCAATTGCCCCTATTGGCAAACCATTTATTTTATATGTATTATACGGAGTAACCACCTCTAAATCTTTTTTATAAAGACGCCTTCCTCTCATATTTCCATACTTATTAGTAAGGGTGTAAACTACCGTCGGATCACTTTGAAGCCTCATTTTCTTATTCAATCTATTTATAAATACAGATGCAACCAACGGACGCTCCTCTGGAATACCTGTTTCTTTTTCAACAATAGAAGCCAAAATAATAGCTTCCTCCTTAGTTTTAATAAGCAAATTCTCCTGTCTATTTTCCCACTCTTTATCTATAACTTCAGACATTGCCTGTTTCATTTTAAGGATTAAGTCATCTTTGGTTATCATTTTATTATAAGCATAAGTTTGAGGAAGCAATTCCCCATCTTTTACAGAAACAGATATATTTCCTGTTAAATCATCATAACTATTTATTATCTCAAAAATTTGCTTAACCGTTAATCCCTCGGGAATAGTTATATATTTGTTATACATACGACCACTGGTAATAATACCTTGTATTTGACTTAATGTTGCACCCTCGGGAATAGAATATTCACCAAGTTTCAAGTTATTTTGGTCCCAAGACAAATACATCCATAACATAAACAAAAACTTAGAGTTAATTATTTCTTCTGAATAAAGTTTTTCAGCCACAATAGACAACCTATCGCCAGGAATTATTTCTATAATTTTCTGATTTTTATTCATAGGCATAACAAATATATAAAGGAAAAAAGAAATAAAAATTCCTAATACACAAGAAAATAAAATTCTAATACGCTTTTTATTCATAACTTTCACCTATAAAAAAGGATTGTAGCAAAAACCACAATCCCTTTCAATAAAAAACGAATAAATAAAATAAATTATTTAGTTTCAGTATCCTCTGATTTCTTTTCAACTTTTTCATCAGATTCTACATTTTCTGCTTTCTCAGAGGTATTTTTTGCTTTTTCCTCTTTTTCAGAAGATTTTGCTTTTTTAGCCTTTTGCTCTTTTTCAGCATTAAGCTCAGCAACTTTTGCTTCTTCCTCTGATCTTGCAACATTAACTTTAATCACTTCTACAACTTCTGGATGCAAAGTTACATTAACATCATAAATTCCTATTTCTTTAATAGGTGTATCAATAGAAATTTTTGAATAATCGATATCAGCCCCAGCATTTTTAAGAATTGCAGAAACATCACGGGTAGAAACAGAACCATAAAGATGACCTGTATCACCAGCTTGTCTTATAACAACAAAGGATTTTCCTTTAATTTTAGCAGACAAAGCCACAGCCTGTTTTTTAGCCTCTTCACTAGCCTTTGCCAATTCTGCCTTTCTACTTTCAAACATTTCCAAATTAGCTTTGGTTACTCTTAAAGCCTTACCATTAGGTATAAGGAAATTTCTAGCATAACCATCTTTTACATTTACCTTATCGCCAAGGTGGCCAAGTTTTCCTATTTTTTCTAATAAAATAACTTCCATTTTAAACTCCTATTCATTATTTGCGACATAAGGCAACAAAGCAATATATCTTGCACGTTTAATTGCATTAGCTAATTGTCTTTGACTTTTAGCAGATGTTCCAGAAATTCTACGAGGAACAATCTTACCACGTTCAGAAATAAACTTTTTAAGAAGTTTTACATCTTTATAATCAATAACAACAGATTTTAAAGAATCGCCTTTTTTTCTAATAACTTTATCTTGTATAGCCATTTTATTTCCTTTCATCTTTAACATCTTTTTGAGAAAGCATAGGAGAAGGACCTTCCGAAGGTTTATCAAGTTTAACAGTCATAAACCTTAGGACATTTTCATTCAATCCAAGTTTTCTTTCAAATTCAGTAATAGCAGCAGCCGGAGCTTCTGTTTCCAAAAGGACATAATGACCTTTTTTATTTTTTTTGATTTTATATGCAAGAGAACGAAGTCCCCAGTTTTCTTCTTTAAGTAATTTACCATTACCATCAGAAATAATTTTTTTGAAATCTTTGGAAATATCTTCCACTTGTTGTGGAGTTAAATCCTGTCTCAAAACAAAAACAGTTTCGTAAAATGCCATAATAAAAAACTCCTTATGGTTAATTTCAAAGGTATAATTTTTAAATTTCTACACCAATAGAAATCCTTTGAATCATCCACTTTTTTTCTTGTTAACTAACGCCTAAACGGCAATAAAAAAGAATCTCAAAAGCAGAAAGGTGATGTTAATCTACACCACCTTTGCAAAAAAATCAAGTGTTTTCTTATACTTACTCCTTTAAAAAGAAGCCCTGCACTGTATTTATATCTTTTGCAGAACAACTAGTTGCAATTTCTGATATAGAAGGGACAGAGTTAACACCAGTATCCTTGTTAACCCCTATTGCAACAGGCGATTGTTTAATAAAGATATTTGCCACACTAACACAAGTTGCAGGGGATAAATTTTTAAATTTAATACCAAAATAAGGTTTGGACAAAGTTGTTCCAGCAGTTCCTGTTTTATTAGCAGATATTGCAAGGTTTGAGCCCCAAGGATCCACCAAATTTATTTGATCCCCAAGTTTTGTTTTTAAAGTATTTGTTAAATCACCAGTCAAAGGGAACTGTCTACCCATATAATAAGTATTTATTATTTCTACAATATCACCTACTTGATCTTCTGCCTGAATCACCCTTGTTTTTTCAACCGAGTCAGAATACATTTTTATAGTAGATGCACTCAAAACAACTATCAACCCTAAATATAGGATCATTTCCATCATAGAACGCCCTAAATCATTTTTAAATTTCATAATTTTCTCCTTTCTTATTTTTTCAACATAGTTTATTATATCATAAGAAAGCAAATAACTCAAAATAAATTTTACTATGACAAACAATTATTACGATAATTTAGAACCTATTTCTTATTTTATAGAAAAATATAACTTAAAGGCCCTAAAATCCTTAGGTCAAAATTTTATATTGGACTTAAATTTAACTGATAAAATCGCAAAATCTATTCCAAATATTGAAAAATCTGTAATAGTTGAAATAGGTTCAGGTCCAGCGGGGCTAACCCGAGCTTTACTTAAAAATAATGCCAAAAAGGTTATAGCAATAGAATTAGATACGCGGGCAATAGGTATTTTAAATGAAATAAAAAACACTTATAAAGATAGATTAGAAATAATCCAGGCTGATGCCTTAACTATAAACTTTAAAGAATTAAAGGAAAAATATGCTCCAAATTCTGATTTCAGGATTTGTTCCAACCTACCATACAATATTTCAATCCCCTTAACTATAAAATGGATTTTTGATTCAAGTTTCATAGATTCTATGACCTTAATGTATCAGTTAGAAGTAGGCGAAAGAATAACTGCCCAACCAAAAAACAAACAATACGGAAGAATTTCAATAATATCCCAATTAACAAACAAAACAAAAATATTATTTAAGGTGCCACGGACTTGCTTTTCACCACCACCTAAAATAACTTCATGCATAGTTGAGTTTACCAAATTACCAATTCAACCTAAAAAAGAAACTCTTTTAAAACTAGAAGAAGTAGTAAAACAAGCCTTCTCCGAAAGACGAAAAATGATTCGTTCAACATTAAAACCATTATTTAATAACCCAACGGAAATGAATCGAACTCTAACAGAGTTAAACATCTCTGAAACAGCAAGAGCCGAAGAACTATCACCTAATGACTTCTTAAATTTAGCCTTAAAACTACAATCTTAGTACATAGAAGACAAAACACTTCTGTAATGCTTGATATCCTTTATAACTTTACCAGTTCCCAAAGCAACACAAAGAAGTGGATTATCAGCAATAGAAACAGGAAGACCAGTAGCATGCCTAATAGCAAAGTCAAGATTTCTTAAAAACGCACCGCCACCTGTTAAAACAATACCCTTATCCACAATATCAGAAGCAAGTTCCGGAGCAGTATTTTCAAGGGCTGTTTTAATTGCTTCTATAATTTCTCTAACAGGTTCAGCCAAAGCCTCTGCAATCTGTGCCTCATTTAATGTAAGTTCCCTAGGAATACCATTCATCAAATCACGCCCTTTAATTTCTATACAACGACCACCTTCGTCATTATCAGGCACTGCACAACCTATTTCTTTCTTAATAATTTCCGCAGATCTTTCACCTATCAAAAGGTTATGATTCCTTCTTACATAGTTTATGATAGCCTCATCCATTTTATCACCTGCAACACGGACCGAACGAGCATAAACAACACCACCCAATGAAAGTACCGCCACCTCAGTAGTACCTCCACCAATATCCACAACCATAGATCCAGTAGGTTCACCAATAGGAAGCCCCGCACCAATAGCCGCAGCAACAGGTTCTTCTATCAAAAATACCTTTCTTGCACCACTTACCTCTGCTGACTCTTGAATAGCCCTTCTTTCAACCGCAGTAGAACCAGAAGGCACACAAATAACAACCTGAGGAAATGTAAAAGTTTTTCTATTAAGGACTTTTTGAATAAAATATTTAATCATAGCCTCCGCTACTTCAAAATCTGCAATAACACCATCTTTTAAAGGTCTAATCGCCTGTATATTTCCAGGTGTACGACCTAACATCTTTTTTGCCTCTTCACCAACAGCCAATATTTCCTTACGGCCTCTTTCTTCTTCACTAATAGCCACAACCGAAGGCTCATTTAAAACGATTCCCTTGTCATTCATATAAATAAGTGTATTTGCGGTACCTAAATCAATACCCAAATCTGACGAAAAAAGTCCAGTAAGTGATGAAAACATAAAAACTCTCCCTAAATTATGATTTTTTTACAATAAATTTTTATAAACTATAATATAAAATATAAGTTTTAAAACTACAAGGAAAAGTTGCAAATTTTATATATTTTTTTTATTTTTTCACAATTTTACAAAATCTTTTCATATAGCAATTTTTACAATCTGGATTTTTTGCCTTACAAATATATCTTCCAAACAAAACTAAATAATTTGAAATAAATGGCTTATAATAATCCGGAATTATTTTCTCCAAAGCCTCTTCTACCTTTTCCGGAGTATTACAATCACTACCTACCAAACCAAACCTTTGTACAAGCCTTAAAACATGAGTATCCACACCAATAGTCGGAGCCCCATACAATTCATTTAATATCACATTCGCGGATTTTCTGCCAATACCTGGCAATTTAATTAAATCTTCCCTAGTTTTAGGAAGAACACCATTAAAATCAGAAATAAGCATTTCTGACATTTCAATAATGTGCTTTGCCTTTGAATTAAACAAACCTATTGTTTTTATATATTTTTTTATATTATTCAACCCTAATTCAAGCATAGCATGAGGATTATCAGCAACTTCAAACAATTCCCTTGTCGCAATATTAACCGATTTATCCGTAGCCTGAGCCGAAAGCAAAACTGCCACCGCAAAGGTATAGGGATTTTTATAGTTAAGTTCAGATTTTGTATTTCCTATTTTTTTAGAAAATATATCTAACATTTCAAGCAAATCTGATTTTTTCATATTAAATATCCTGTTCTAACCTATGATTTATTTCTTCTATATCCTTCTTAACTAAATTTATTTTTTCCCTTATAATTTGTATTTCACTTTCGGGAACAGAAAATAATTGAGCATTCAAAGACTTCAACTCTGCATTCAATTTTTCCAAATCACATCTTGCAATTTTTTCTTCTAAAATTTTTTCTGCACTCTCCGGTTTATTTACCAAAGAAGCCAATTCAAACTTTAATAAAATTTGCGGATTATAACCTTTGTCATTTAAAAATTTTAATATAGTAGTCCTTGTATGAGGATTAACCGAAATTTCATTTACCACATCTGTAAATATTTTTTTATAAACAGGATGTTCCAATTGTATAGTTTTTCCCCTTTCTAAAAACTTAGAAAACAAATCAGGATATGCAATAGAAAATGCCAAAATCATTTTCTCATTGGAATTTTCAGGATTCGCCTTTGGAATAACAACATTTTTACTAGAACTAACTTTAACAAATTGTTTTTTCATACGACTAGCAAAATCATTCAAATAAAATTTTCTAATACTTTCACTTTTAATTCTTGAAAATTCTTGTTTGATTTCTTGCTCTAACCCTGCCCTTTGTTCAGGAGTTTCTATTTTCTTATCAGATGAAAAATACATCCATAAAATATCAGATAGGGAAATAGATTTTGTGTTAAGCATTTTCTGAAATTCATCATGACCAAAGGCATGCAAGAATTCATCTGGATCTTTTGCCCCTTCAATAAGGCAAAATTTTAAGGAATATCCCGGCTTTAAAATAGGAAGCACTCTTAATGCTGCCCTTATACCAGCCTTTCGTCCTGCGGAATCAGAATCAAAACACAATATAGGTTCCGGAGCCAACCTCCACAACAACTCTATCTGACTTTCGGTAATTGCAGTGCCCAAAGGAGCCACCGCACACTTAAATCCAAATTGATGCAAAGAAATAGTATCCATATAACCTTCTGTTGCAATTACTTGTTTTTTTTCTATTGCTTCCACTCTTGCCTGGGCAAAACCATATAAATTTTTACCTTTTGAAAAAACTAATGATTCCGGAGAATTTAGGTATTTTGGCAATGAATCATCCATCACCCTTCCACCAAAGGCAACAACTCTGCCTTTAAAATCAGTAATAGGAAATAAAACTCTATCTCTAAAATAATCATACAACATAGAATTTTTTTCACTTCTTCTAGCCAATCCCGCCTTTACCATAACGGAAACAGGAATATTTTTTTCTTCTAAATATTTAATAAGTTTATTGCCATTAGGAGCATAACAAATATGGAAATTTGATATAATTTCATCAGACAGCCCCCTTTTTTTCAAATAATCCAAGGCATGTTTACCTTCCTCTGAATAAAGTTGTTTTTTAAAAAACTCTAATGCAAGGTTTAAAACTTCATATAATTCATGAGCCTCTTTATCCTTTTTTCTTTGTTCCTCACTTGCAACCGGTATTTCAATACCAGCATCATTACATAACTTTTCAACTGCTTCTATAAAAGACAGATGTTGTATCTGCATAGTAAAGGAAATTATATCACCATGTGCCCCACAACCGAAACAATGATAAAACTTCTTTTGTTCATTAACAGAAAACGATGCTGTTTTTTCATTATGGAAAGGACATCTACCCCAATTCTCCTTTCCCTTATTAGTCAACGGAACATGCCTAGAAACTACATCAACAATAGATATCCTATCCCTAAGATTTTCTAAAAATAACTTATCAAAACCCATAACTATATCCTCAACACACGAAGCATATATGATTTTTTTCAAAAAATCAAAATAAAAAAAGCCCCAAAAAAATGGGGCTTGTAAAAAAGTCTTAAATTACCTAATATTTACAACAGGTAAAACATCTTTTCTTAATTTTTCAAAATGATGTTTAAATCCGACATTTGGATTTTTTGTTGAAATATATAATGCTCCACTATTTGAAAAATGAATAGCAATGATAAAGATTGCAAAAATCCCAAAAATAATTTTTGAAATACCTTGTTCCCCCTTCAAACAATATGTAGTCGCAGTATAAATCAAAAATACAATATACAAATCTATAACCAAACTAAATGCGAACAAAATCCAGTAAGAAAATGCAATTTGATATGCGACATATGAAAGAGGATACATAAATATACATGATGCAACCGCCTTCATAGAAGTTTCAAAATTCATTTCTCCTTTGGACAGATAAGAGAAAAATAACATAATTCCCGCCAAAGCAAATGTTATAAATATTGCATATATAGGCATCAAAACTAAGGCTGATACAGCACCTAACAAAGTTATACTTGCAAGGTTAAATAAAATTTTAATACCTGCGGTCAATAAACCATACATAATTACTTTCACAATAGCATTTTCATAATTGCCATCCGCTTTAATAGATGTAAAATACTTTACAGGATGAAGCAACATATAAACAGCATCAGTTAAAAATTTTTCTATATTAACCTTTTTTACTTTTTTTTCTGCTGATTTAAAATAATCCTTCGCAGAAGATACAACTTCTGGTTTTATTGACTTTATCTTCTGTTCTACATCGTTAAAAATTTTTGATTTTTTACTATCAGATTTTTTTGCTGATTTTTTTGCAACCATTTTCATCTCCCTATTTTGTTTACATAACAACAAAATTATAATATGATTCATAAAAAAAATCTACAAAAATAAATTCATAATTGAAAAAATTTTAAAAATATAATAGACTGCAAAACAAATAAATAAATAATTTAGGAATAAAATGATAAAAGTCGCAATAGTAGGAAGACCTAATGTTGGAAAATCCACCTTGTTTAACAGACTTGCAAAACGAAACATTGCAATAGTCCACAACAGCAGTGGCACAACTAGGGATGTAAAACAATATATTGTAAAGGGATATGATGGTTTTGAGTTCGCACTGCTTGATACTGCTGGATTGGAAAAAGCACAAAAGGGAACTATTGCAAATCGTATGACTGAAAAAACCTTAGATGCAATAAAACAAGCAGATATTATATTCTTTTTAATAGACGGGCAAACATCTGTTATTCCCGAAGATATGGAGTTCGCTCAAATAGTAAAAAGATATAACAAGACTGTAATTTTAATAGTCAACAAATCCGAAAATATAAACAATTTTAAAAATAATCTAGGTGATTTTTATAAACTTGGATTCGGCGATCCCCTTCCTTTATCAGCCGAACATGGTCAAGGTATGATAAACCTAATAGAAAAACTAAAATCAACAATCAACGAAATTGAACAAAAAACATCATCTGAAACAGAAATTAACGATGAAAATTTAAACAACGAAGAATTAAAGGACATTATAGAAATAGTTGAAAAAGAAGAAGATATAGAAGAGGAAGAAGAAGAAAAAGATTTCCGTGTAAGGATTTCTATAATAGGTCGCCCTAACGTTGGAAAATCAACTTTGGTTAACACTCTACTCAAAGAAGATAAAATGCTTACCGGCAACGAACCTGGTTTAACCCGTGATTCAATAGACACCGACTTTACATACAAAGGTCGCGATATAAAACTAATTGATACCGCAGGATTACGAAAGAAAAATAAAATTTATGAAGAGTTAGAACAACTTTCCAATGCCCGCACAATAGAAAGTATTAAAAACTCTGATGTCTGTATAATAGTAATAGATTCGCAACTAGGTTTGGATAAGCAAGACCTAATCATAGGTAATTATGCGGTAAAAGAAGGCAAAGGACTTATCATTGTAATAAACAAATGGGATCTAATAACTGAAAAAAAGGAAAAGTTAGAAGAAATAAAGGATAAACTTGCCATATCTTTTTCTCAGGTAAAGGAAATCCCCGTAGTCTGTATTTCTGCATTAAAAAACAAAGGTATTCAGGAAATGATGAAGGAAACCTTTGAAATATATGATTTAAGACGACAACGAATAACAACTGGAAAACTTAACAAATGGCTTGATAAAGTAGTGGCTCAAAATCCACCACCTTTATCACGACTAAAACGCCCTATGAGTATAAAGTACATTACCCAAAGTGCTACTCGTCCCCCTACATTTACAATGTTTGTAGGTGGAGCATCTGACATACCTGAAAATTACAAAAGGTATTTAATAAATTCCTTAGGTGAAACTTTTGGATTTAACAAAACAATAATCAGGTTAAAAATTAAAACATCTAAAAATCCATACAAGGACAAAAAATGATAAATAAAATAAAAGAAATATTCAAAAAAACTTGGTTTTTAATTTTAATATTTTTCTTAATTGATTTTATAACAAAAACCATAATATTGGAACAAACCCCATTCCCACTATCTTTATATGGAAATCATAAGGAATTATACCCAAGCATATTTCCTATCTCATCACCATTTTCATTTTTTAACATAGTCTTAGTTTGGAATAATGGCGTAAGTTTTTCAATGTTTTCCAATGATACTATCATAGGAAGATATATTTTAATTTTACTTTCTTGTATAATCACAGGCTATATAATTTACTTATTTAAACAAGAGAAAGACAAAATAAACAAATTTGCATTTATTTTAATAATAAGTGGAGCCCTAGGCAATATAAGCGATCGTATAAGATATGGTGCAGTAATTGACTTTTTGGACTTCCACATAAATTCATATCATTGGCCTGCATTTAACCTTGCTGATACATTTATTTGTATAGGTGTTGCAACAATAATAATAAATTCTATAAAAAATCATAAAAAATAAAAATTTATTATTTTGTATTAAGCATATTTTTAACCTTAGTAGAAGATATATCCGGAGTCCGTGGCAAATAAACTACTTCACATAAATCAGACAGGAAATCAAACTTTCCCGTCCAATCACTACCCATTACAAAAATATCTGCATTATACTTAATGACATCTTCCCTCTTTTGTTCCCAAGAAGATTCTGGAATAACCAAATCAACATACCTAACCGATTCCAAAATCATTTTTCTTTGTTCAAAGGTATAAAAAGATTCTTTGTGTTTCATCTTATTAAATTCATCACTGGAACAGGCAACTATTAAATAATCACCCAATGCCTTCGCCCGTTTCAAAAGATTTATATGTCCATAGTGTAAAACATCAAAAGTTCCATAAGTAATCACTCTTTTCATTTTTCACACCTATAAATCCCTAAATTGTTTTATCTTTAACATATCTTCCAAAGATAATTTTTTAATATTAAAATGATAATGTAAAACATCAGGCAATTTCATATAATCACCATAAATACAGGTCAAATATATTTCTGAATTAGCCGGAGCAAAAAATTTACTCCCCTCAAATTCAATTTCTTTTAATGGAAAAATATCTTTGTAATCAAAGGCTATACAATTCCAATAATGAAGAAAATCTATGCCATAAAAAATCGTTGCCTCATCAAAGTTTTTAACTATGTTTACACCCGGTATTGTTTCTGTATAATATCTTTCATACTTGTAATCATACGATGTCAAAGTTTTGGATTTAACATTTTTCTTATTAAATTTAACCGCCATATTTTGAAGATCCGATGAAAATTTAAACTTCTCTTTTAATGACATTTTGCCTTCCTTTACATCACAAGGGAAAATATCTATAAATAAGAACGGAATATCCTGATTTACTATTTTAATAATCCTATATTTTTTCTTTGACCAAAAAACAGCCTTTAAGTTTTTATAAGTAGTTTTTTCATTAAATACCCGCACAAATTTTTTATAATCATCTCTTAACATAGAAATATCAATATCATCGTCCCATGGAATATATTTACCGGACCTAACCGCCCCCAATAATGACCCAAAACTAAGCCAGTATTTAATATTTTCTTCTCTACAAATTCTATCTACTTCTTTTAAAATCTTTAATGTGCATAATTGAATATCTCTCAATATTCCCGAAGCAGGTGGAATTTTATCAACAGCCAAAGACATTTTAAATAAATCTGATAAATCTTTTAATTCATATGCAACTGAATTTCTAATAAACTTTGTATGTAAATTTTTTCTAAGTCTATCTCTACGCATCTGAGACGGCACAAACAAACACACAAAATTGATAAAAAGTTTTTTCATTTTATACTCCTAAATATTCTAAAAGTTAATATAAGGATTCAAAAGAAAAACCATTTAAATAATGGCGGGGAGTTCGCAAATCATATCTGTCGAGATGACTTCTTTGGTCTTTAAGGGGAAACCCTCTGAACATACACCAAAGACTCCCCTTAAATACAGGGGATTTATAACGAAGCATAACCTTGCATTATGCTCCGCGACAGATAAAAGACTTGCGACAGTCCGTATTCTCTTGAATACTACTTTAATAGACAATAACTATCAAAGATGCGATTATTTTAGCATAACATAACGAATTTGCAAGAAAAAAGGAGATATAACTATCTCCTTTTAAACACACTATATCAAAAACTTACTATTTCAAATTCCATTTAAAAGCTCCATCTTCTCTCAGTATAACACGAGAACCTTTAATTCCGGAATCATCAACTGCTTTTTGCACTTTTTCGGCCTCTTCTTTGGTAGAAAATTCACCAAGTCTAACCTTGTAAAGTGTATTTCCATTAACAACAGACTTGAAAATCTTCACTGTTCCAAAATTAACTAACTTATTTTTCAAAGCTTCCGCCTTTTCATAAGTTGAATAAGCGGCTACTTGAACAAAATAATCTCCTTGTGTTTGTGTTGATGAAGGTTGAGCTACTGTATTTGTTTGTTGATTACCAACCGCACCAACAACAGGTGCAGGTGCAGTATTTACAACTTCTGGCTTGCTTGCCTCTACCTTATTTTCAACAGGAGCCTGTTTTTGAATAGCATCAGAAGAATAAGACATATTCAAAGGATAAATATCAGTATTTTGTCCTGCAATTGCAAGTTCCTTTAATTTCTTACTTTCCTCAGGCAAAATTTCCACCCTAACCTTTGCAGTGCCTTTTTCTTTTATTCCCAACACATCAGCCGCTGCCGAAGATAAATCTATAATTCTATCCCTTGCATAAGGGCCTCTATCATTAACCTTAACATTAATAGAAACACCATTTTCCAAATTTGTTACCCTTACCAAAGAAGGCATAGGCAATGTTCTATGTGCTGCGGTAAATTTTGTTTCATCAAACACTTCACCATTAGAGGTATTTCCACCATGGAAATCAGGTCCATACCACGAAGCCATTCCCTCCTCTTTATATGTATAATCTTCATGAGGATAATATGAAACTCCATCAATTAAATAAGGATTTCCAATTTTATAACTTCCTACTGCTGCAAAATTAGTTTTTTCCACATCAACTGAACTATTAACGGAATTTACCTCCTCCATCATAGAAGTTTTATTTTCTTGCATTTCAACCGGTGCACTTTCCTCTGGCATCTGATATGAATCATATGCAGGATCATAAGATTGATCATAAAAATCAGTTTCAGTGTAAGGTGCGGGCTGAGTCGCAGAACGTATAGGTACATTATTTCCTGTTATAGAGCAAGAAGCCAACAAAACAGACAAAGTCAAAAAAGATATATTTTTTTTCATTTTTCTACTCCTTATTTTTCTTTAATAATAACACATTTTTAGTGCTGTATCAAGATTATTTTAAATATAGATATAAAAATATTCCCAACAATACTCTATATAAGGCAAAAACTTTAAATGTTGCTCGTTTTACCCAGGCCATCATAAATTTTATTGCCAATAACGAAAATACAAAAGAAAACAAAATAGTCATAACCAAAGACGACACATTCACAACCTCCTCTGATTTTGCAAAATCAACAATCCCCGCTAATCCTGCTAATGCAACCGTTGGAACAGACAAAAGGAATGAAAATCTCAATGCTTCTTCTCTTTTTAATCCTAAAAATAACCCTTGTGTAGTAGTAATTCCACTTCTACTTACACCTGGAATAATAGACAATGTTTGCATCACTCCTATTAAAAAAGCATCTCTAAATGTTAAATCGGCTATTGTCTTATTCTGCCTTGCAAATAAATCCGAAAGATAAAATAAAATACCAAAAATTATACTGGTATAAATCACTATTTCTGGATTCCTAAAATCCAAATCTAAAAAGAAAAAAACACCCCCCACAAAAACAACAGGAACAGTAGCAATAACTAACTTAAAAAACAAGGATTTATCTGCTCCTTTACAAAATACAGAAACTATAATGTTTTTAATATCATTTCTATAAAAAAACAACACTGCAAACAATGAACCAATATGTGCTGCAATATCAACTACGATTCCCTGATCTGATACCTTTAATAAGAAAGGGAAAATCATTAAATGGGCAGATGAACTAATAGGTAAAAATTCAGTAACTCCCTGTATTAACGACAATAAAATCAAATAAACAACACTCATAATCTACCTCCAAAAAATACTTGTTTTATATATGAATTTTTGCTATAATACGGCATTATACAGCAATCTTTTTTAAGATTCTATTACTATTTTTACAAAATAAATAACGGAGATATAAATGGCAAAAAACGAATGGGAAATAACAGTTGGAGATTATGTAGTTTATCCTACACATGGTGTTGGACAGGTAAAGGAAATTACCGAAGAAAAGATAGCAGGTCTTAACATTGAATTCCTTGTTATTTTATTCGCAAAAAACAGAATGACACTTAAAATTCCTGTTGATAAGATAGAAGTATCCGGACTAAGAAAATTATCATCAGAATACGAAATCAAAAAGGCAATAGAAATAATGAAAACCGCACCACAACAAAAAAGAATTGTTTGGGCGAAAAGGGCACAGGAATACGAAGAAAAAATCAATTCTGGAAATCCATTAGTTGTTGCCGAAGTAGTAAGGGACTTATATAAAAGGGCAGATCGTGTAGAACAATCTTTCAGTGAACGTCAAATTTATGAACAAGCATTAGGTAGACTTGCTGACGAATATGCGGCAATCTTCGGGCTTCCATCTGATGAGGCTATCGCAAAAATAGAAGGTATCATGGAAAAAGAAGACAAAAAACAACAAAGCATTAAAAATACTGCTGAATTTGACGAAGACGACGACGAATAAATAATTTAATCTAAAACAAATATGGTATCCCTAACGGGAGTCGAACCCGTGTTCCAAGAATGAGAATCTTGTGTCCTAGGCCTCTAGACGATAGGGACATCTATAAAACCCAACACAAGAATAAAGTAATTATAAAAATTTTGCAAGGATTTTATATATTGGGGCCTTTTATTCCATAGGGATATTCCTCCCTCCAAAAATCTATTTCCATAATTTTCACTAACTCTTTAATATCAGAAATCAAATCATATAATTGATGAGAAAGCAATTCAACAGATTCGGTCGGAACCTTAAAATATTCTAATAATTTAGATTTATCTACATTATCAAAATTTCCAAAATCTACTTTAACATTTCTATAAAACAATTCTAATTCAGAACTATGAGGATTATCATCTGCCCTCACCCTTAATACTTTATTTTTCCCTAGCAAAAGGAAAGATAAAACCGACTTTTTTATCAAGGTAATATTACGCAAAATATCCATAAATCTTATCATTTCATCATCTGTAATATATTGGTTTAAATTTGCATTTTTAATAACAGAACCAAGACCTAAAATTTTATCATCAATATTCTTGTAAATAAAAAAGCCTAACAAAGTTTTTTCTGTTAACATTTTTTCAAAATCAGATGCAGATACATCATAAAGTTTTTGAATTTTATTTTCATCTAATAAAATAGGTGTTTTTTGTGTAGGGAAAAACCAACAATAAATATATTTTAAAAAAGAAAACAAAATTTTTTCCGTATGAAAATTTATATAATTTCTAATTTTCGTTTTAATTTTTTTCTCTGATACTTCTCGTACTAATTCATAGCAAATAAAGATAAACGGAACACTTATTAAACCAGCGGCAATATTCAATATCAAATTTTGCCAATTAACATCAGCAATATAATCCACCATAACAAAAATTAAAATACCGACAAATGAACTTATAAAAAAAGGTAAAATTCGTAAATATAGTTTCTGCATAATTTCCTCCATAATGTAATTATATTAGAAATATGATAAAAAACTATAAGTATAAAATCCCTTTTATTATCCTTAAATTCTAATTAAAAATCCAAATTTTTAGTAAATTTTGCACCCTCTTGAATAAATCTAAACCTATAATCAGGATTTTTCCCCATAAGATTCGCAACCAATGTTTTGGTATTTTGTAAATCCTCCATCCCCTCTTCTGTCTTCGGAGGAATTTCTATCTTCAACAATTGCCTTGTTTTAGGGTCCATAGTAGTTTCTTTCAGTTGAGAAGGCATCATCTCCCCTAAACCTTTAAACCTACTAATTTCAACTTTTTTACCCTTAAAGTTTTTCTCTATAATTTTATCTTTTTCATCATCGTCCATCGCATAAAAAGAGTTTTTTCCATCAGTAATTTTAAATAACGGAGGAAGGGCAATATACAAATGTCCGTTTTGTATTAAATCTGGCATTTGCTCAAAAAAGAAAGTCATCAACAACGATGCAATATGAGCCCCATCAACATCAGCATCAGTCATAATAATTACCCTATCATAACGAAGTTTGTCTTCATTATAGTCGCGTCCAACACCACACCCTATCGCCTCTGTAATATCTTGAATTTCTTTATTGGCCTGCAATTTTTCATTACTAGAACTTGCCACATTTAAAATTTTACCTCTTAAAGGAAGTATCGCCTGAGTAAGTCTGTTTCTAGCCTGTTTCGCAGAACCTCCCGCAGAATCTCCTTCAACAATAAACATTTCCGTATCTTTTCTATCTTTACTGGAACAATCTGCAAGTTTTCCTGGCAACCTTAATTTTTTTGTAGGAGTTTTCCGTATAGTTTCCTTTATCTTTTTTAATTTTAATCTGGCTTCACTTTTTTCCACTATATAATCCAAAAGCAAACTTGCCTCTTTTGGATTAGAGGTTAAATAGTAATCAAAATAATCCTTAACAGCATTATCCACTAGCCTAGTTGCTTCTGCCGAAGAGAATTTTTCCTTTGTCTGTCCCTGAAATTGAGGATTCTTAAAAAATAACGACAATATAACAACAGCATCATCAAAAACATCTTCTGTAATAACAGAGGAAAACTTTTTATTTCCTACCATATCTGCAAAAGATTTAAGACTTCTTAAAATAGCAGATTTTAAACCTGACTCATGTGTTCCACCTTCTGTTGTCGGAATAGTATTACAATAAGAATTAAAGAAACCACCATCATTTCCCTCTTCATGAGGAGTATCAATCCAAGACATTGCAACTTCTACCTTACCCATATCATTTGCAAGATTGGATTCTGTATAAAATATATTTGAAACTACTTGAGGACGAGATTTTATTGTTTCCGCAAGGAAATCTTTTATACCATTAGGAAAAGTTAAAACAGACTCCGCTGGAACATTTACATCCGCAGATAACAAACTTTCATCACATTTCCAATTTATCTTAACACCTTTAAATAAAAATGCCTTTGACCTAATCATGCGATAAAGTTTTAAAGGCTTAAAAAGATTATTTTCTCCGAAAATCATCGCATCTGGCTTAAATGTTATTTTTGTTCCTCTTGCCTTAGTTTTACCAACTATCTCCAACTTAGACATTACTATTCCACGGGAATAATTTTGCCTATAAATATTACCATCTCTGAAAACTTCTACTTCCATAAATTCAGATAATGCATTAACAACAGACGAACCCACACCATGTAATCCACCTGATGTTTGATAAACTTTATTAGAAAATTTTCCACCACTATGAAGTGTAGTTAAAATAACCTCTAATGCAGATTTAGAAGGATACTTAGGATGATTATCAACTGGAATTCCACGACCATTATCAGTAATAGTAATTGTATTATCAGGTTTAAGTTCCACCCAAATTTCATTTGCATAACCTGCACCAACTTCATCCATAGAATTATCAACTATTTCTGAAACCAAATGATGCAAAGCCGTTGAATCAATACCACCAATATACATACCTGGACGAAGTCTAACTGGCTCTAAACCTTCTAAAATTTGAATATCTTTTGCTGAATAAGAACTTTCCACCATAATAATCACCTTTAATAAATTCTTAAAAACTATACTTTTTTTATTTACAAAAGGCAAGTTTTTTTAATAAACTTATCAAATACTATTTACGAGCAAAGGAGAATAAAATGAATTTTGAAGAAGTTCAAAGTTATAATCAATTAAAAAAACATTCTGTATTTCTAAGTGATACAACAATATCAGATTTATTTAATCAAGACAGCGAAAGGTTTTCTAAGTTTTCTCGTTCATACGAAGATATAATATTTGATTTTTCAAAAAATTTAATAGATGAAAAAACACTAGACTTACTTATAAAAAGTGCAGAACAATTAGATTTAAAAGAAAAAATAAAAGATATGTTTGATGGGGTAAAAATAAACACCACCGAAAAACGTAGTGTTCTACATACCGCCCTTCGCTCCGACTTAAAGGAAATCAAAGTAGATGGTAAAAATATAATAGAAGACATTCAAACAACAAATGATAGATTATTCAGTTTTGCCGAAAGTATCCGAAACGGCGATTTCAAAGGATTCAAAGGCAACCGAATATTAGATGTAGTTAACATAGGTATCGGAGGTTCATACCTAGGTCCACTTATGACAATAGAGGCATTAAAACCTTATAAAACACCTTTAATAAATTTTCATTTTATATCTAATGTTGATGGAACTGATATAACAGAAACATTAAAACTTTTAAATCCGGAAACTACTTTGTTTATAATTTCCAGTAAAACATTTACCACCGCTGAAACTATGTTAAATGCAACAACAGCAAAAGATTGGATTTGCGAAAAATTGGGAACCGAAGCAATTGCTAATCACTTTTGTGCAGTCAGTTCAAATGTCGCATTGGCAACAGAATTCGGTATAAAAAAGGAAAATATTTTTGGATTCGGTGATTATATTGGTGGACGATATTCTATGTGGGGACCAATCGGACTTTCTACAATAATTGCAATAGGCAAAGAAAGATTCTTAGAATTTTTAGAAGGTGCAAGACTAGCCGATTTACATTTTAAAAACACACCTTTTGATAAAAACATACCTGTCCTTATGGCATTGATTTCAATATGGAATATAAATTTCTTAGGGGTTGGTTCAAGTGCAATTTTACCTTACGATAATTACTTAAAATATTTACCACTTTACCTACAACAACTAATAATGGAAAGTAATGGTAAATCAATAGATAGACAAGGAAATCATGTAAATTATAACACCTGCCCTATAATATTTGGAGAAGTTGGCACCAACGGACAACACTCTTTCTATCAACTTCTTCATCAGGGAACAGAAAAAATATTATGTGATTTCATAATTCCTGTTTTATCTCATAATGAAAAAGGTCTACATCAAATAAACCTTTTGGCAAATGGTATAGCCCAAAGCGAAGCCTTAATGAAAGGAAAGACCAAAGACGAAGTTATAGCAGAATTAAAAAAAGATGGGCTTTCACAAACTGAAATTACGAAACTACTTCCATACAAAATATTTACTGCTAATCGTCCTTCCAATACATTTTTAATCAAAGAAATTACTCCAAAAACATTTGGTATGTTAATAGCATTTTATGAACACAAAACATTTACCGAAGGAATTTTTTGGAATATAAATTCATTTGATCAATTTGGTGTTGAACTAGGAAAACAACTAGCAAAAAGGGTAATAAAGGATTTAGAAAATCCTTCAAATGAACTTTTAAATCAATATGATTCTTCAACTGGAAGTTTAATTGAAATAATAAAAAATATAAGGAAATAAAACCTTGAAGAAAAAAATAACTTCCTATAAACTTATCTCATAAAGGAGTTTTTATGAGCATCAGAGTCTTATCACAAAATTTAATAAATCAAATAGCCGCAGGTGAAGTAATAGAACGCCCTGCCAGTGTAGTAAAAGAACTACTTGAAAACTCTATTGATGCCGAAAGTACTAAGATAGATATAACAATAAAAAATTCCGGAAAAACATATATCTGTGTCGCAGATAATGGCTCTGGTATGAGTAAAGAAGATCTTCAAAATTGTATATTACGACACGCTACCTCAAAACTACCTACCGACGACTTAACAAATATAAACTTTTTAGGTTTCCGAGGCGAAGCAATTCCATCTATCGCATCTATATCCAAAATGACTATAACAACAAACAATGGAAATGAATGTTGGTCCATGGAATTGGAAAATGGTGAAATAAAAAAATTAGTTCCATCAAGTTATATCAAAGGAACCAAAATAGAAGTATACGATTTATTCTATAATGTCCCTGCACGATTAAAATTTCTTAAAACAGACAGGGGCGAAATGTCATCAATAATAGATATAATAGAAAGAATCGCTTTATGTCATCCTGACAAAACTTTTACATTAAATGACACTTTAAAATTCCGCCCTTGTGATAGGTTAAGTAGAATCTGCTCTGTCTTAGGAAAGGATTTTAAGGAAAATGCAATTGAAATAAATACAACTGCATATAATATGAAGATAGAAGGTTTTATCTCTCGCCCAACATATACAAAGGGAACATCTGCAAATCAATATTTCTACGTAAATGGTCGCAGTCTAAAAGACAAGGTTTTATTTGGTATATTAAAGGCTGCCTATATGGATACAATAGAAAAAGGTAAATTTCCAAGTGTCTGCCTTTGGTTAACAATTCCTAACAGCGATATTGATGTAAATGTCCACCCACAAAAGGCAGAAATAAGATTCAAGGAACAAAATTTAATAAGGGGTTCACTTATAAACATAATAAAAAAACATATAGCCGAAGCTCCGGTAATTCCAAATGTAATAAACATAAACAAAATATTATCAGATCCAAAATCTACTCAAAATGTTTTAAATCTTAATACTAAAATACAAAACATATCATCAAACTTTGCGAATGAAACTGGTCAACAATTTTTTGATAATAAAATCTTACCACTAAGTATAAATAAGGATACAATTTCAACATCTAATACATACGACTATATCACTTATCCACTTGGCATTGCCAGAGGTCAAATTCACAATACATACATAATTTCACAAACTACTGATGGTATAGTAATATTGGATCAACATGCATGCCATGAAAGATTGGTATATGAAAAATTAAAAAAACAACTATCCGAAGGCGGAATCAAACGCCAACTTATGCTTATCCCTGAAATAGTAGAGGTTGGCGAGAAAAAAGTTGGTTGCCTACTTGATATACAAAAGGAATTAGAAACTTTCGGACTTGTTATAGAAGAGTTTGGTAAAGGTGCTATAATCATAAGGGAAATTCCCGCCATACTATCTGATGCCGATTTACAAGGCCTAATAAAACACATGGCCGAGGATATAGAAGACCTAAACAATGCTAAAATTTTAGAAAATAAAATCGCAATGATTGCCAAAACTTATGCTTGTCATACTTCTATCCGTGCAGGAAAGACCTTGACTATTGACGAAATGAATGAACTTTTAAGGCAAGTTGAGCAAAGCGAAAATGCAGGTGAATGTAATCACGGACGCCGTGCTTATATAAAAATGAACCTAAGTGATTTAGAAAAACTTTTCAACAGATAAAAACCTTCTTAAAAAAAAATATACACAATAATATATTTATCAATGTGCGAAAATATCTTCGTCCGTCCAACCCTGCAAATCTAATGCACATCTTGCAGGCAAAAATTCAAAACATTTCTTGGCTAGTTCTAAACGTTTTTCCCTTTTTAATTTTTCAATAAGTATTTCTTTTATCCTATGCAAATACTCCACATCACCAGCCGCATACTGAATTTGCTTTTCTGATAATTTAGACACTGCCCAATCACTTGTTTGTTCGTCTTTATTCAAATCTACATCAAAAAATTCCTTTACCAAAGATTTTAAACTATGTTTATCAGTAGATGTTCTACAAAGTTTAGAAGCAATCTTAGTACAAAATATAGGATAAACATCAACCCCTAAACATTTCTTTATCATAGCCACATCAAACCTAGCAAAATGAAAAATCTTTTCAATTTTTGGATTCGCAAGAACAGATTTTAAATTAGGACAATTATATGGAGATTCTACTTTCACAACATATATATTTCCCTTTCCATCAGTCAGTTGCACCACACACAATCTATCCCTTAACATAGAAAGTCCCGTAGCCTCTGTATCTACCGCAATAGAAGTATCAAACTTTAAATTTTTAGGAAGATCTTTATCTAAGTATATGATTTTATTTTTCATTTTAACGCCTCAACTAAATTAAAACAGAAACATTATAAAATGATTCTTAAACATAAGCAAGCAACAAATTCACGATTCTTTGGCAAAAATGCTTGATTATAAAAAATAAATAAATAAAAAATAAATACAATTTACGATATAACATACTGATTTAAAAAAGAAATTTCCAGTTTCGTTTAAAAAAATTATTAAATAAAAAAGAAGTGTCAACACTGAAACTTGTCAAGGATAAAAAATAATTTCTTCCCTTGTTTTTTAGTTTTGTATTTCCTAATATGACTCCTGTATCAAAGAAAAGATACAATTTTGAGAAAAGGAATTTTAATTAAAGGAGAGAAGGACTTTCTAAAATGTCGTTTTGGGAAAAGATACAAGAGACTGTTCAAAAAAGCATAAACTCATCTGAATATGTCAGTTGGATTGCCCCGCTTAGTTTTGACAAGATTGATCTTGACACACTATATCTAAATGCCCCTACACGTTTTATTGCCGATTGGGCAAAAAGGAATTACTTCTCTCACCTTATCTCTATAATAAATGAAACTAATCCTGAAATAAAAGAAATTAAAATAAATGTTGGTCAGACAAAAATTGCACCAAAAATAATTTCTAATGAAATTACAAAGTCCAATAATGAAATAATACAAACAGAATCTTCATCACATTTTTTTGAAAACATAAATACAAAGGTTTATTCAAAATTTACATTTGACAATTTTATAAAAGATTCTTCAAATACTATTGCTTTTGAAAGTATTAAAAGCATAACTACACAAAACGAAGTGCAATTTAATCCTATATTGATACATTCACCATCTGGATTCGGAAAAACACATTTACTAAATGCCTTAGTTAATGAAATAACAAAAACAAATATATCTAAAAAGGTAATTTATATTTCTGCGGACAAGTTTATGTATTCATTTGTAAAATCTTTAAAGGAAAATGATACTTATCGTTTCAAACAAAGTTTTAAGTCCGCAGACATCTTAATAATAGATGACATACAATTTTTGGCAGGAAAAGATTCCACAACAAAAGAATTATTCCATATAATAGATGACTACCTTACAAACGGGAAACAGGTTGTAATTGCTGCAAACAACTCTCCATTTTTAATAGAAGGTCTAAACGATAACCTAAAATCCAGAATTGCATCAGGTTTAGTAGCCTCTATTTCTCCTGCTAATTTTGATTTAAGGTTAAAAATAGTCAATGCAAAATGTCATTTACTAAACCTTGAATTACAACAAGGTATTGCTGAATTCATAGCATCAAAAATCACCTCTTCCATAAGAGAGATAGAAGGTGCATTAAACAGAATTTCTGCACATACAATATTGATGCAGGAATCTCCAACCCTATCAAACATCAGAAAAATTTTACATGATATTTTATCTGTAAATACAAAACCAATAAACATAAATGATATAAAAAAAATGGTTGCTGAAAAGTGGAATATTTCCGTATCTGATATAGATAGCCAAAAAAAGAATAAGGAAATAGTAATTCCACGACAAATCGCAATGTATATATCTAAAAATTTAACATCAAAATCTCTTCCTGAAATAGGTAAAAATTTTGGTGGCAGGGATCATGCAACCGTCATATATGCTGTAAAAAAAGTAAAGGAATTAATGACAACAAATATAAACATGGAAAATTTAATAAATGAAATAGAACGAAAATGTTCTTCAATTTAATAAAAGTTAAAAATACTTAATAAAAAAAAGGAGAGTTTTTCAACTCTCCTTTATCTCACTCACCTTTGTGTATATTAACAATGAAAAGTCAAACTAGAATTGAACTCCCATTCTTGCACCGTATGACCATCTGTTATCATTTCCGTCATCACCAACAAGAGCTGCTGAGTTAGCATCTAATCTATTTTCTTTACCTGTTGCATCGTAATCAACATACAATGTAAACAAAGCCATATCTGTTGCTTGCCAGTTAGCAGAAGCAATTATGTTAGAACTATCAGCCTTATTAAATCCATCATTGTTTACAAACTTTTTATATTTATAAGCAAGATTCATAGACCAATCATCATTAAACATATATTGTCCTTCAACACCTGCATTCCAGTAAGAAGTATCACCAAGTTCTTTATTAGCCAAATCTTTTTTGTCATCAATATCAAACATATATCCAACATCAAGAGCAACCATAAAGTCTTGAATAACATTCATACCTAATTTTGTTCCAAGGAAAATACCTGTATCTTTTTTACCATAATCATTTATAGGCAAATCCAAAGAATATTGGCTAACCATATCATCAGCAATGTCAATGCTTACACCAGCAACAACATCCCAAACGAAATCAGGAGTAGCAATATTTCTATACAAAGCACCTATTGCAAAATTTGAAACTTGAGATTCCTTACCAAAAGCATTAGCGTCCTTTGACATCCAACCATAACCAACAGAAGCTGATACAGCCCATTCTTCAGAAAGACCATAACCAAACTCTTCTGTTAATGAATAAGAATCATCATGTTTATCAACAGGAGTATAGTTAAAATTAGTTTTAGAATAAAACATACCTTCTCCTGGTTTATACATAGGATTTTCCATATTTGATAACGAAGGATTATCCATAGTTGTTCCACTCATTCTTCCAGTAGCCATCTGTGCTGATGCCATAGAGGAAATAAGAGTAGCAGTAGCTAGAGTTAACAAACTTACTTTTTTCATAATTAGTTTCCTTTCTTTGTGTTAAAATTCACAACTCTCACTCGTGGAATTGCTTGATTTCAACTATAAATAGAAAAAAGGATAAAATCAACAAGTAGATTTTCCTAAACTGAGCAAAAAATCAGATAAAAAACAACTAATAAAAAATCGTCCCTTTCTAACAACCTCCTGCCCTAATAACAAAGAAGATAAACGATAGGCATCATCAACAATAAATTTTCCTGTGGAATTTCTATCATACAAAAAATCAATCCCTATATCTGTGGATAGTGCTTCTTCTAATATAGCATTCAAATGGTTAATAGTAGAAGCAGATGAATATAAACCAGAAGATGTTTTTATAAAATCAATATCATATTTAGATAAAAAAGAAACTACCTCTTTGAATTTAGAAGGATATTTTAAAAAGGCACTTTCTATGGAAACTTTCAACTTTTTTACCCCTTTTGCCTCAACCATTGCCAACAAATATTCATCAACAGATGCTGGTGTATTATTAAAATCTATATCAAAGAATAAAGGGGATAAAAATACTTCAACAATATCTGCCCCTTTACTAACTACATTTTTTATTTTTTTAAACAACAAATCTACTGAAAGATTATCATTAAAATTATTTATAACAGCACTTAATTTAACATCTGATAATTCAAGCCACTTCCAAACATT
Organism: uncultured Alphaproteobacteria bacterium; assembly: GCA_944392955.1. Lineage (GTDB taxonomy): Bacteria > Pseudomonadota > Alphaproteobacteria > Rs-D84 > CACZYB01 > CACZYB01. The sequence continues at coordinate 43,925 of CALXYK010000016.1, forward strand.
TTCTACATATTTTTCTTCAACAGAAATACTTCCTACCTGATTATCCACTGCCGTCTTACAAAGTTTTATCAAAGAAAAATCATCAAATTCTTTCAACGAAGAATAAAGATTGATAAAGCTAAACAATTGCGAACTTAGAAAAATTTCTTGCATTATTTTCCTCTTGTAAAAAAGTGATATACAAATATAATAACATAAATAAGAAAAAATATAAAGTTATAAAATAATGGGAAAAATAACAACAGGTATAATACTTGTAATAGCATTAACCTTTTTAAATGTTTCAGCCAATGCTCAAACAATTCTTCTAACAAAAGAAAGCGATAAGATATACCAAACACCAACTGAAATTACTCCGGATTTATTTCCTAAAACCAGCAGATATATGCACGACTTAAATATGAAACTTATATATGCAATAAAACCTGCCTTTGATGAATACAAAGAACAAAAAATAGCCCCTTTTCATAAAGGATTCGTAAACTTCTTAAAAAATTTACAGGAACCATTAAATGCAGCTAATTCTCTACTACAACTTGATTTTTCCAGTTCTGTTAAAACATTAGGAAGATTTGTAATAAATTCCACTGCTGGAGTATTTGGCATAATGGATGTTGCTGGGGAAATGGGGTTAAAACGTGATGACAGAGATTTCGGACAAACTTTAGGTGTTTGGGGTGTTCCTATGGGCGGATTTTTCGTAATGCCAATATATGCACAAACGACAACCAGGGATTTTGCAGGAAGTATCGTTGATTCTATATATAATCCAATAAATTATTATACCAGTTGGACTTTTGGCCTTTTCTTAAGTGTGTCAATACAACTAATGCAACTTTATGACAATTATGACTTCATAATATCAACTGATGAAACATCTATTGACTCATACGAAACATTTAAAACAATGTATTTACAATACAGAAAAAATATGATAGAACAACATCAACTCTTCTTTAAGGATGTACCTCCTGAAAAAGAGGAAACAAATAAACTTGGACAATCGTATGATTACGATTTTGATATGGAATTTTAAAAATTATAAAAGAAGTTATAACATCGGATAAAATAAAATTAAATGTATGGATAAAAAAAAATTATCCATCACTTACTATGTCGCACCTTCAAAAATTATGTAGAAAAGGTGAAATCCGAATAAATGGCAAACGGACAAAAGCAACCGCTCCATTATTTGAAAATGACGAATTAAAATTGCCTCCATATATAATAAATTACACATCTACTACTATTACAAAACCAAACAAAGATTCTGTATATAATGCAAAAGATATACAAGATATATTAAAAAGTATTATATTTGAAGATAATGAAATCATAGTAATAAACAAACCCTCTGGCATTGCAACCCAAGGAGGTAGCGGATTAAAAAAGCATATAGATACTTTAATCAATACCGCATTACCTCAGTATAAAAATAACCTAAGATTAACTCATAGAATAGATAAAGACACTAGCGGGATTTTAGTAATTGCAAAAAATTACGAATCTGCATTAAAAATCACCACTTTATTCAAGGAACAAAAAATTCACAAAACCTACCATGCACTTGTATATGGAACTTTTGATTCAAATGAAAAAACAGGCACCATAAAAACACCTATTCAATCAACTAAGGACAAAGAAGCAAAATACGCAATAACAAAATACAAAGTATTAGACGAAGCATTCAATTGCCTTAGTCTACTTGAATTAAAACCCCAGACTGGACGAATGCATCAACTAAGGATTCACACATCTCAAATACATCATCCAATAATAGGCGATTTCAAATACAGCACCAATAACGAATTTTTAAAACTTAAAAATTCATTTGAAATAGATATTCCAAGAAAACTTTATTTGCATGCTTATACAATAGAAATAGAAGGCAAACCAATAATAAAGGCGGATTATCCTGACCATTTTAAAAAAATCTGCAAATATTTAAATTTTTAAAGGAAAAAAAATGGGTAAAACAAAAAAAGAATCAAAAAAACATTTAAAATTTTTTCAAAAATTACCTGCTTTTTTAATAAGTTTTTATAAGAAAACTTTATTTTTGCTTCGCCTATTTATAATAACAACCATTGCAATAGTAATAGGAATCGCAATAATAATAACTAACACAGACCCCAATAAATATAAAGAAGACATTACTATATCCATAGAAAAATTCACCGATAAAAAAGTAGAAATAAAAGGTGACCTAAAATGGAACTTTTCTACATTTGAACCAAAAATTAAAATAGAACAACTATATATAGACAATTCATCTTGGGGAAAAAATGAATATCTAATAACCGCAGATAACATAATGGCAACAATATCATTAAAGGATTTATTTAAACGAAAAATATCTCTTGATTCTCTTATTGTTGATAACTCTAAAATATACTTAGAAGTTTCTTCCTTAGGGAATAGAAACTGGCGATTAAGCGAGGAACGAAAACAAAAAATAAAAGAAGAAAAAGAAATAAAATCCAATACCTCCAATAAATCTCATTTTGCATTTGATATAAAAACCATAAGAATAAATAATGCAGAAATTTTTTATGACAATAGGCAAAGTAAAATAAAGGAAAATATTAAATTAAACGAATTACTAATAACTTCAAATGATTATTCTTCACCTATATTTTTAGGTATTGAAACTATATACAAAGGAGCAAAGTTCACTGGCGATTTTAAAACAAATTCCCTAAAAGATTTAATTGCTGATTCTTCAAATATTCCGTTAACAGGAATATTGAATTTAAATGACATAGAAATTAAATTTGCTGGTAAATTATCTAATGTATATAAAAATGGAGCTTTATCCTCTACCTTATTCATATCAGCCCCAAATTTACAAAAATCTTTATCTCCATTTATAACAACCAGACAATTTGCCCCTACTAGTGCAGAAATTGAATTAATTGCAACCCCAACATTTATATCATTGAAAAAAATAAATTTAAAATACCTAACTGCTCAAATAACAGGAACGTCAGAAATAACACTCAAAAAAGGTGAAAAGCCTAATATAAAGGCAAATTTACATATGCCTTTCCTTGATATACCAAATGTATTTTATCCAAATTGGGAAAAAGATTATTTTGATCGTTTAGCAACAGGAAAAGAAAAAATAAAAATTAAAAAGAAAAAAATAGAAAATCCAAAAGCCTTTCGTAACATCCCATTACCTGTAAAGGAGTTAGATTGGTTAAATTTCAACATTAAACTAAGCATAGATAAATTAAAAGCCATGCCTGAAATGGAAGTAAATAAAATAAATTTAAATGCTATATTAAATGACGGAAATGGTATAATCAGTCCTTTATCGTTCAATTATATGGGGGGAAATGTTGATATAGATATAATCGCAGACAATAAAAATAATACATTTAATGGACAAGTAGGTATTAAAGCAGAAGACATAAACCTTGGCCAAACAATAGACAGCACCGGATACAAAGATGTATTCAAAGGTGGTGATGTTGATATAGATATTATTTTATCAGGAAAAGGACAAAACCTTGAAACATTTATGAAGAACCTAAACGGATACATAAAGGCCTATACCACAACGAAAACAATAGGTTATAAAATAGAAAATATTCTTATGGCAACGGATTTAGTTTCATCAATATTTAAATTTATTAGTAAAGACATAGTAGGCTCTATAACAGGCAAGGATAAAAAAGTAGAAACAAGTAATTTTCAATGTATGGTTGTAAACTTGAATATAAAAGATGGCCAAACAACTAGTAATAGAGGTATAGCAATACAAACTGATGCAGCCAATATAATAATAGATGGTTCTGCAAACCTAGGTAACGAATACATAGATGTTTCTATAATCACAGTTGTAAAAGAAGGCTTTAAATTATCAAGCGGACTAACCGAAATGATAAGAATACAAGGAGCAATGGCTTCTCCTGAAATAATAATAAGCAAAGATGGGCTTATAAATACCGTCGCAAAAACTGCATTTACGACCGCAATTTTGGGAACATTAACAGGGGGTATTACCCTTGCCACAACAGGATTAGGATTATTTACAAAATCATGGCTAAATAATATACAGGCAGATGACAACCCTTGTAAAACAGCCTTTGAAGGAAAGGTAGAAGGTCAACCAACCGAAGATTTTGATAATCAAATAATAATAAAGGAAAAATTAGAGGAAAATATAAATAAAGAAAAAACAACTTTAAATAAAATCACAACAAAAAAGATAGAACAGGAAAAACAAAAAATAAAATCTAAAAACTAAAAAATAAAAGCCTTCTAAAAGAAGGCTTTTAATAAATCATTGAAATATTAAGCAGGAATAACAGAAATATAAGTTCTTCCTTTTGCATCACCTTTCTTAAATGAAACAGCGCCATCAACAGTAGCAAATATAGTATAATCTGTTCCCATTCCTACATTTGTTCCTGGGTGATATTTTGTTCCACGTTGACGAACAATGATAGTCCCGCTCTTAACTTTTTCACCACCAAAATGTTTGATTCCTAATCTTTTACCTTCGGAATCACGACCATTTTTAGAACTTCCACCAGCTTTCTTATGTGCCATTTTTCACCTCTTTTTTTAAGCAATAATATCAGTTATTTTAATAACAGTTAAATACTGTCTATGTCCCTGAGTTCTTCTGTAATTATGTCTTCTTTTCTTTTTGAAAACAAGGATTTTATCATCACGAATTTGTTTAAGGATTTCAGCCTTTACCTTTGCACCATCAACAAAAGGAAAACCAACTTTATCCCCAGCCATAAGTACTTCTTCAAAAACAACTTCCTTTTTATCAGAGTCAAGTTTTTCAATAGTAAGCACTTCGTCTTTTTTAACTTTATACTGTTTTCCACCAGTTTTAAATATAGCAAACATTTCAATACCTCGATTCTTTTAAATGTTTTGAAAATATAAGCTAAATATAGTAAATAGTCAAGTAAAATTTAGAAAAACACACAATCAACTTTCATTTTTCCTTTTCTTATAAAGGGCAAAAAGAAAATATAAAACCGCAATAGGCAAAATAATCATCAATACCTTTATAAACGATAAGAAAGGAATCAAAAACAATGCCGAATAAAAGGTATAACTACCATCCAATCCAGTAAAAAACAAAAACCAGTTTAAAAAGGTAAAAAAATACATACAAACAATACTTATTACGGCAAATATATTCACCAAACTCTGACTTAAACTAAGTTTATCTATCAATGCCCTTACAATATAAACAGGCCCCATAAAACACAAAAAATAATGAACAATTAAAATAGAAGCATTAACCAAATAAATACTAGACGGAGCAAAGAAAAAAAGCGGTAATAACAATATCAAAGGAAAAAACACTATCTGTTTTTTTAAGAATAAAATTCTACTATTAACCTTTACTTTTTCTGCCATTTACATCACCTTAACAAATAAAAACAATCACAATATATTGACAAAATATAAAATTGTCAAGAAAATAAAAAAAGAGAGAGTAAAAACTCTCTCTCCTTTTCTAAAAGCCAGAAATTAAACAATTCCAGGCAAAGTTAAATCAGCAGATTCTTTGTTAAGTTTTTCTATTTGTTCTGCCTCTAACTCTTGATCCTGAGCTTTTGCAATAGATTTAATTCTATTTACATAAGCACCAGTTCCAGCAGGTATCAATCTACCAACTATCACATTTTCTTTCAATCCTTCCAAATTATCCTCTTTACCAGCAATTGCTGATTCTATAAGGACTTTTGTAGTTTCCTGGAAAGATGCAGCAGAAATAAATGATCTAGTCTGTAAACTTGCCTTTGTAATACCTAACAAGTAAGGTCTTGCCTGTGCTGGTCTTCCACCAGCTTCAACAGCTTTTTTATTTTCAGCCAAAAGATCTTCCTCATCAACATATTCACCAACAACAAATGTTGTTGCACCTGCATCAGTAATTTCTTTCTTTCTAAGCATTTGTCTTACTATAACTTCAATATGTTTATCATTTATTTCAACACCTTGAAGTCTGTAAACACCTTGGATTTCACCAACAAGGTATTTAGAAAGTTCTTCTACACCAAATATTCTTAAAATATCATGTGGATCAGTTTTTCCATCAACAAGTTTATCGCCTCGTTTAACTATATCACCATCTTGAACATTAAGTGTAGTTGTTTTAGAAATTAAATACTCCACAGGATCGCCTTCTTTTGGCACTATTACTACCTTATACTTTGACTTATAATCATCTTCAAAATGAACAGTTCCATCAATCTCAGCAATCAAAGCAGCATCTTTTGGTCTTCTTGCTTCAAACAATTCTGCTACACGAGGAAGACCTCCGGTAATATCCTTTGTCTTACTATCTTCACGAGGAATATAAGCAATAATATCACCTGCCTTCACTTCATCTCCATTGTTTGCAACCAAGATAGTTCCTGTTGATATTATATATCTAGCAATAGATCCAGAAGATAGAAGTTTTGTATCTCCCTTTTCATCAAGAACGAATATCGCAGGATTCAAATCTTTCTTTTTAAGGCCTGTCTTCCAATCAACAACAACCCTAGAAGAAACTCCTGTTGCTTCATCTCTAACTTCGGAAACAGAAACTCCATCAAGTAAATCTACAAAGTTAAGTTTTCCAGAAACCTCTGTAATAACAGGTCTGATATAAGGGTTCCATTCAGCAACTTTTTGTCCTTTTGAAACCTTATCTCCATCTTTTACATAAAGTTTAGTTCCATAAGGCATTTTGTCCCTATTAATTTCTTTACCCATACTATCAACAAAGATTAACTCTGCATTACGTGTCATAACAATAACATCACCAGAAGAATTTTCTGCAACAGAAACATTTTCAAACCTAACACTCGCATCATAAGGAGATTCAATAGAAGATTTTGTTGCGCCTTTCTGAGCAGTTCCTCCAATATGGAAGGTTCTCATGGTTAACTGAGTTCCAGGTTCACCAATAGATTGTGCAGCAATAATACCTACTGCTTCACCTACATTAACCATAGTACCACGAGCCAAATCTCTACCATAACACTTACAGCAAATACCATGATGTGCTTCACAAGTTAAAACTGAACGGATTTTAACAGATTCTATACCTGCTGCTTCTATTGCTTTCACAGCATCTTCTGTAACTTGTTCACCTTTTTTAACAAGGACATCTCCATTATGATTTATAACATCTTCTGCAACAACACGACCAAAGATTCTATCTCCCAAAGATTCTACTACATTACCACCATCAACAACAGCAGTTACTTCTATGAATTTTTCTGTTCCACAATCTTCCATAGTAATGATAGCATCTTGCGAAACATCAACCAATCTTCTAGTTAAATAACCTGCATTTGCAGTTTTCAAAGCGGTATCTGACAAACCTTTACGAGCACCATGGGTAGAATTAAAGTATTCTGCCACAGTTAAACCTTCTTTAAAGTTTGAAATAATAGGAGTTTCAATAATCTCACCATTAGGTTTAGCCATCAATCCTCTCATACCAGCCAACTGCTTAATCTGAGCTTTTGAACCTCTTGCTCCTGAATTTGCCATCATATAAATAGGATTCTGTGATTTTCCAAGATCTTGCTTAGAAAATTCTTTCATCATTTCATCAGCAACTAATTCAGAACAATTTGACCACGCATCAATAACCTTATTATACTTTTCTTTTGAAGTAATAAGACCTTCTTGATATTGCTTTTCAAACTCAATAACTTTCTTTTCTGTATCGTCAATAAGAGCCTTTTTCTCCGCAGGAATAACAATATTATCTTTACCAAATGAAATACCTGAATACATAGCATTTTTATAACCAAGATCCATTATTTTATCAGCGAAAATAACTGTTTCCTTCTGCCCACAATGTTTATAAACAGCGGCAAAAAGTTCACCTATCTTTTTCTTTGTCATAGGTTGATTAACTAATGAATAAGAAATACCAGGTTTTTTAGGAACTATCTCATACACCAAGATTCTACCCGCAGTAGTTTCTATAAGTTGAGTTTCAAAGGATCCATCTTCTTTCACTACTTCCACTCTTGCTTTTATCTTAGCATGCATATCAAGTTTTTTCGCAGCCAAAGCAAGTTTGATTTCATCAACAGAAGCAAATGACATACCTTCACCTTTTGCCTTCTCAATATCAATAGTCATATAATAGATACCAAGCACAATATCCTGGTTAGGTGTTATAATAGGTTTTCCATTTGCAGGATGTAATATGTTATTTGTAGATAACATAAGAACACGTGCTTCTAACTGGGCTTCTAATGACAAAGGAACGTGAACAGCCATCTGGTCACCATCAAAGTCAGCATTAAATGCCGTACAAACAAGAGGATGAAGCCTAATAGCCTTTCCTTCTATCAATACTGGTTCAAATGCCTGAACTGATAATCTATGAAGTGTAGGAGCACGATTCAAAAGAACTGGATGTTCCTTTATAACTTCTTCCAAAATATCCCAAACAATAGGAAGTTCCCTATCCACCATCTTTTTTGCAGACTTTATGGTATTTGCATGTCCATAAAACTCTAATTTAGAATAGATGAAAGGTTTAAATAATTCCAAAGCCATACGTTTAGGAAGTCCGCATTGATGTAATTTCAAGAATGGACCAGAAACAATAACTGAACGACCTGAATAATCAACACGTTTACCCAAAAGGTTTTGACGGAAACGACCTGACTTTCCTTTAAGCATATCTGCCAAAGATTTCAAAGGTCTTCTGTTATTTGCAACAACAGGACGAGGACGTCTTGAATTATCAAATAAACTATCTACTGCCTCTTGAAGCATTCTTTTTTCGTTTCTAATAATTATTTCCGGAGCTTTAAGTTCCATCAATCTTTTCAAACGATTGTTTCTGTTAATAACCCTTCTGTATAAGTCATTCAAATCAGCAGTAGCAAATCTACCTCCATCAAGTGGAACCAGCGGACGAAGCTCAGGTGGGATAACAGGAATAACATCCATTACCATCCATTCTGGCTTTGATCCTGATTCAAGGAAAGCTTCTACTATTTTAAGTCTTTGAATAACCTTTTTACGGGTCATTTCAAACTTCATTTCTTTTAATTCATCACGAAGTTTCAAAGCCTCTTCCTTCAAATCAACAGATGCTAACATTTCCTTCAATGCTTCTGCACCAATACCTGCACGGAAAGCATCTTGACCATATTCTTCCAAAGCCATTTGATATTCATCTTCTGTCAAAAGTTGATGAAGTTTCAAAGATGTCAAACCTGGTTCAATAACTATATAGTTATCAAAGTAAAGAACTTTTTCCAATTTTTTAAGTGGCATATCTAACAATATACCCATTTTGGAAGGCAAAGATTTCAAAAACCAAATATGAGCAACAGGGCTAGCAAGTTCAATATGTCCCATTCTTTCTCTACGAACTTTCGAAAGGGTAACTTCCACACCACATTTCTCACAAATGATTCCTTTGTATTTTATTCTTTTATACTTTCCACAAAGACATTCATAATCTTTCACTGGTCCGAAAATTTTAGCACAAAACAAACCATCTTTTTCAGGTTTAAAAGTTCTGTAATTGATAGTTTCTGTTTTTTTCACTTCACCAAAAGACCAAGATCTGATTTGTTCAGGAGAAGCAACTGAAATTTTCAATTTGTTAAAGCTATCTTCTGGAAGAGCAACTGAATTTTTAAAAGCTTTTTGAATTTCATTCATTTTTTTATTCCCCTTTATTATTTCTTAGTTTCTAGGTTAAGTCCAAGTGATTTAATTTCTTTTACAAGAACATTAAAGCTTTCTGGAATACCATACTCAAAATCATAATTTCCACGTACGATAGACTCATAAACTTTTGTTCTACCAGTCACATCATCAGACTTAATTGTTAACATTTCTTGTAAAGTATATGCAGCACCAAATGCTTCTAATGCCCAAACTTCCATTTCTCCAAATCTCTGACCTCCGAATTGAGCCTTACCACCAAGAGGTTGTTGTGTAACCAAAGAGTAAGGTCCAACAGAACGAGCATGGATCTTTTCATCAACAAGATGATGAAGTTTCAACATATACATATAACCAACAGTAACTGGATAATCAAACTTTTCACCATTTTCACCATTGTAAAGTTCAACTTGACCAGAACTATCAAGACCTGCTTCTTCAAGTAATTTTGAAATATCACTTTCCTTTGCACCATCAAAAACAGGTGTTGCCATAGGCACGCCGTTTGAAAGAGATGTTGCAAACGATTTAATTTCTTCATCAGTAAAGTCCTTAATTTCATTATCATAAGTTTCCTTACCATAAATTTTTTCAAGTTCCTTACGAATATCTGCAACTTGAAGATTCTTTTCATAAAGATCTTCCATCATTTTACCAAGTTTTACACCTAATCCTTTTGCCGCCCAACCAAGATGGGTTTCCAAAATCTGTCCCACATTCATACGAGAAGGCACACCCAAAGGATTTAAAACTATATCAACTGGTGTTCCATCTGCTTGATAAGGCATATCTTCAACAGGAACAACACGGCAAACTATACCCTTATTACCATGACGACCTGCCATTTTATCACCTACTTGAAGTTTTCTCTTTATAGCGATAAATACCTTTACAACTTTAAGTACACCAGGAAGCAAATCATTACCTTGTTTAATTTTTTCTACTTTATCATCAAACTTTGCTTCATGAGCTTTAATCACTTCGGCAAATTCAGATATCATAGAAAGCAAAGTTTCCTGTGCTTTTTCATTTTCAAGTTTAATTTTACCTAATTTAGCAGAAGAAATACCTGACAAATCTTTTGCACTTAAAACATCACCCTTTGATGCAACATCCTTAGGAGCATCAAGAACAACCTTTCCATCAAGGAATGTTTTCAACTTTTCATTAAATCCATTCTCTAAGATTTGTCTTTCATCATTTCTATCTTTATTAAGTTTTTCTATTTCTACATATTCAATAGACAATGCACGTTCATCTTTTGCAATACCACGTCTAAAGAACATACGAACATCAAGGACTGTTCCCTCTGTTCCAGGTGGCACTCTCAAAGATGTATCTCTAACTTCCGTTGCCTTTTCTCCGAATATAGCTCTAAGCAGTTTTTCTTCTGGTGTAACAGGAGTTTCACCCTTCGGAGTAACTTTTCCAACAAGTATATCACCTGCTTTTACATGAGCTCCTATATGAATCACACCAGTTTCATCCAAATTCTTTAATGCTTCTGCACCAACATTTGGAATATCTCTTGTGATTTCTTCTGGACCCAATTTTGTATCACGAGCCATAATTTCAAATTCTGAAATATGAACAGATGTAAATACATCGTCTTTTACTATTCTTTCACTTATAACAATAGCATCTTCATAGTTATAACCTTGCCATGGCATGAATGCAACACGAACATTTCTACCTAATGCCAATTCACCAAGATCGGTACAAGGTCCATCCGCCAAAATATCCCCTGCTTTAACTTTATCACCCACATTCACAATAGGTTTTTGGTTTATACAGGTATCCTGATTTGAACGAACATATTTTTGAAGTCTGTAAATATCAACACCAGTCGCAGATTTTGACTTTTTACCTGTTGTCTGAACAACTATTCTTGTTGAATCTACTTGTGTTACAATACCATCATTAACAGCTTGTATAGTTGCCTTTGAGTCTGTTGCGACACGATATTCAATACCAGTTCCAACAAAAGGAGCCTCTGATTTTACCAAAGGAACTGCCTGTCTTTGTTGGTTGGATCCCATCAATGCACGGTTTGCATCATCGTTTTCAAGGAATGGAATCAAAGCAGCAGTAACAGACACAAGTTGTTTAGGAGAAACGTCCATCAATGAAATTTCACTAGCAGGAAGCAAAACAAATTCCCCATTTCTTCTACAACTTACAAGTTCTTCTGCAAAACTACCATCTTTGTTAAGTACAGAGTTAGCCTGAGCAATAATATATTTATTTTCTTCCATCGCAGAAACATAAATAACTTCATCTGTAACTTTACCATTAACAACTTTTCTATATGGTGTTTCAATAAATCCATACTTATTTATAACAGCATACGAAGCCAAAGAGTTAATAAGTCCAATATTTTGTCCTTCTGGTGTTTCAATAGGACAAATACGTCCATAATGAGTTGGATGCACATCTCGAACCTCAAATCCTGCACGTTCACGTGTCAATCCACCAGGACCCAAAGCAGACAATCTTCTCTTATGTGTAACTTCTGATAAAGGATTGTTTTGATCCATAAATTGAGAAAGTTGAGAAGAACCTAAGAATTCCTTAATCGCAGAAAGCACAGGTCTAGCATTAACTAAATCCTGAGGCATTATAGAATCTATCTGAGCAGAAGACATCTTTTCCTTAATCGCTCTTTCCATTCTAATAATACCAATTCTGTATTGATTTTCCAAAAGTTCACCAACTGAACGAATACGACGATTTGAAAGGTTATCAATATCATCTATTTCACCTTTACCATCTTTTAAATCAACTAATGCTTTAATAGTTTTTATAACATCATCACGACGAAGGATAGTTAAATCTTCCGGAGCATCTTTAAAATCAATATCAAGTCTTGTATTCATTTTAAATCTACCAACAGATGATAAATCATAAAAATCTTTATCAAAGAACATTTTAAAGAACATATTTTCCGCTGCTGATACAGTAGGTGGTTCACCCGGACGCATTACTTGATAAATATCAAATAAAGCTTCTTCACGAGTTTTGTTTTTATCAATAACTAATGTATTTCTGATATGAGGTCCAACTGTAACATTATCAATATATAATACACCAAATTCTTTTATCTTTGCATCTTGTAATTTTTGCAAAACATCTGATGTAATTTCTTGACCTGCCTCTGCTACTACTTCAAAAGTTTCTTCATCAAGAATATCATCAGAAAGATATAATCCAGCGGATACCAATGCTTCATCTGTAATATAGACTTCTTTCAATCCATCATCTACAAGTTTTTTAGCAGCCCTTGGAGAAAGTTTTGCACCCTGTGCAAGAACTACATTACCTGTTTTAGCATCAACTAAATCATAATTAAATTTAACACTTTTTGTGATAAGTGAAGGATTAAATTCTTTTTTCCAACCATTTTTAAATTTTGTAAGGATTTCTTCATTATAAAATAATTTTAATATTTCATTTGAAAACATACCTACTTTTTTTATACTATCAACATCTTTACCTTCCTTAATAGCCTTTTCAACAGCCATTTCTGTTTCATCATTATAAAAAGATGCCAACAAAGTTGTAACAGGAAGTTTACGTTTTTTATCAATTCTTACATACAAAATATCTTTTGCATCAAATTCAAAATCTAACCAAAAACCACGCGAAGGAATAATTTTTCCGCTAAACAATAATTTACCACTAGAATGAGTTTTTCCTTCATCATGAGTAAAAAATACACCAGGTGAACGTTGCATCTGAGAAACAAACACTCTTTCTGTTCCGTTAAAGATTAAAGTTCCCTTTTCTGTCATCAAAGGAATTTCACCCATAAATATTTCTTGTTCTTTAACATCTTTAATTGACTTATTACCTTCTTCATCAATATCCCAAAGTATAAGTCTTAATGTAACTCTTAAAGGAGCAGCAAAAGTAAGACCACGACGCAAACATTCTTCTGCATCATATTTAGGAGCATCAAACTCATATTTAACAAATTCAAGATCGACTAAACCTGAAAAATCATGTATTGGGAAAACAGATTTGAAAACAGCCTGAATACCAACATCTTTACGTTCTTCGGGTTTTTCCTCTAATTGAAGGAAACTTTTATAAGATTCTTCCTGAATTTTTATAAGATTAGGAAGTTCAATAGGAGATTTTATTTTTCCAAAATCTTTTCTGATTCTTTTATAAGCATTAAACATATTTTCACCCTTTTTTGTTTTGCTAACCTTAAAAGTTTATCATCTTTTTAAAGTTAAATTTAACTTTATTTTGCTTTTTTTAATACTACATTCGCCTAAACAACCGAAAGGGAGGAAGGAGAAAAAAGCATCTCCCACCTCCACCAACAATGTAAAAAAACTACTTTAATTCTACTGTTGCACCAGCAGCTTCTAATTTAGCTTTCATTTCTTCTGCTGCTGCTTTTGCTACGCCTTCTTTAACAGTTTTAGGAGCGCCATCAACTAAGTCTTTTGCATCTTTAAGGCCAAGACCTGTGATTTCACGTACTTCTTTAATAACTGCAATCTTGTTTCCACCAGCAGAAGCAAGAACAACATCAAATTCAGATTTTTCTTCTGCGGCACCAGCTGCTGCTGCACCTGCCATAACAACAGGAGCTGCTGCACTAACACCCCAAGTTTCTTCTAATTTTTTTGAAAGTTCTGCTGCTTCCATAACAGTAAGTGTTGAAAGTTCATCAACTAATTTTTGTAAATCTGCCATTTTATTTTCCTTTTTTTTAAAATTAAATTTGTTTGTTATTATTAAATTGTTAACTTATGCTGCTTGCTTTTCAGAGTAAGCCTTGAAAACACGAGCAAGATTTCCAGCAGGTGTAGTAAGCACTGCACAAATCTTAGCACGAGCTTCATCAAGAGAAGGAAGAAGAGCAATAGATTTAACTCCATTCACATCTAAAATTTCCTTACCCATAGCACCACCAAGTATTTCAACTTTATCATTAGTTTTCGCAAAATTATAAATTGCTTTTGCTGCTGATACAGGATCTGTAGACCATGCAACTAATGTAACTCCTTTAAACAAAGGAGCAAGTTCTTCATAGTTGGTTCCTTTCAAAGCAAGTTTAGTAAGTCTGTTCTGAGTAACTTTGATTGAAGCACCAAGTTTTCTTGCTTCATTTCTTAAATCTGACATTTCTGACACAGTCAATGCTTTAAACTTTGCCACAACCGCAGATTCCGAAGAAGAAAGAGCAGAATTCAAACTTGAAATCCAATCTTTTTTATCATTACGATTCATTTACAAACCTTTCTTTTTCTTGGTTAATATTAAGTTTCAAAAGAATTTCTTTTAAAACCGCCTTCTTGCCCAAGATAAAAACTTTCATTTTTCTCTTGTCTTGGTAGGGCGAATATTTCGTTTAAGCAAAAGCCCCTACTGTCTTGGACAAGTATTTTTTCCTCTGACTATTTAAGATCAGATAAATCTATTTTAAGTCCTACACCCTGTGTTGATGAAAGACTTACTGCTTTTATATAAGTTCCTTTTGAAGAAGCAGGTTTTGCCTTTTGAATTGCTTCAACAAAAGCACGAATATTTTCTTCTAACTTTTGTTCACCAAAAGATAGTTTTCCAAGTCCAGCATGAACAACGCCAGATTTTTCCGCTCTGAATTCTACTTGTCCAGCTTTTGCCTTTGAAACTGCACCTTTTACATCCATAGTAACAGTTCCAAGTTTTGGATTTGGCATTAAACCTTTTGGTCCTAATATCTTTGCAACTTTTCCAAGTGTTGCCATCATATCAGGAGTTGCAATACATCTATCAAAGTTAATTTGTCCTTTTAATATATTAGCAATTAAATCATCATCACCAACAATATCAGCACCAGCATCTTTTGCTTCTGTTGCCTTTGGACCTTTTGCAAATACTGCTACTACACATTTTTTACCAGTTCCATTAGGAAGAACAACCATACCACGAATATTCTGATCTGATTGTTTTGTATCTATTCCTAAGTTCATAGCAATATCCACAGTTTCATCAAATTTAACTGTTGATTTTTCTTTTAAAATTTTAAGAGCATCAGAAATTGTATAAAGTTTTTCTTTATCAAGACCTTCTGCCATTTTTTTCATTCTTTTGGAAATAAATGTCATCTTTTAACCCTCCACAACTTCTACACTCATAGTTTTACATTGACCTTCAATCATAGACATAGCAGCTTCAACAGTATGACAATTCATATCTTTCATCTTACCTTCTGCTATTTCACGAATTTGAGATTTTTTAAGTTTTCCAACAGCAGGACCTTTTCCAGGTGTCTGACTTCCAGATTTAATACCCGCAGCCTTTTTAATTAAAAAACTTACAGGAGGTAATTTAACAACAAAGTCAAAAGATTTATCCTTGTAAACTGTAATAATAACAGGACAAGGTATTCCTTTTTCCATATCCGCTGTTTTTGCATTAAAGGCCTTACAAAATTCCATAATATTCACACCAGCCTGTCCCAAAGCAGGACCAACAGGAGGAGAAGGATTTGCAGAACCAGCATTTATTTGCAACTTTACATATTTTGCAACTTCTTTTTTTGGTGCCATTTTAAACTCCTTTTATTTATTGTTATTAGGATGGTAGTGCAGTTATGGCAAACCTACTACCGGTTAAACTTTATAATTTTTCTACCTGAACAAATTCCAAATCTACCTGAGTTGGACGTCCAAAAATAGAAACTGAAACTTTTACCCTTTGTTTTTCTTCATCAACCTTTTCAACCACTCCATTAAATGAAGCAAAAGGACCATCACAAACCTTAACTTGTTCCCCTACTTCAAAAGAAATTCCAGTTGAAAGAGATTCATCATTATTTTCAAGTCTATGAAGCAAAACATCTGCATCTTTTTCACTAACAGGCGAAGGTTTTGTTCTAGAACCCAAAAATCCAGAAACCAACGGAATATCACGAACCAAATGCCATGTATCATCATTCATAACCATACGAATTAAAACATAACCAGGGAAAAATTTCTTTTCTACTTTCACTTTTTTTCCTTGTTTTACTTCGGTCACTTCCTGTGTCGGAATAAGGATTTCTTCAAAAGAATCCTGCATTTTATACTTTTTAATCTTTTCTTCTAATCTAGAAACAACAGCCTTTTCACAACCAGAATGCACATAAACAACATACCATCTGGCATTATTTTTATTTGTTTCAACTAAATTTTGTTCGTTATTTTCCATAATAAACACCTTTATTAAAAATTAAAAATAAAACTCATAACCCACATAAAAAATCTATCTACTAAAAAGAAGAATACAGCGGCTACAATAGAAAACACAGCAATCATTATCGCCGAAGAAATTGTTTCTCGTCTGGTTGGCCACACAACTTTGGCCATTTCTTGCTTAACTTGTTCAAAAAAATTAAAAATTTTACCAAACATAAAAACCTCACTGTTTACAACTAACTTCCAATAAATCAAAGACAAATTCACGATTCTATCAAATACACGTGAAAAGCCAACGATTCGCAAATTTACCAAAACTTCCACAAAACATAGGAAAACCTAGGTTTTAATGGCAGGGGCAGAAGGATTCGAACCCTCGACACCTGGTTTTGGAGACCAGTACTCTACCAGCTGAGCTATACCCCTAACATATTGATTTTACGAGCATACTCTTCTATACCTTTACACTGGCTAGAAGAGTCTAGTAAATTTTGACTGTAAAATCAAGCAGTTTTTAAATTCCACCACACTATACACAACTTTTTTTAAAATTTCAATCAAAAACTACTAAAAAGAGTCTGATTTCTGCTATTTCACAAATATTTTATATAAAAAAATATGTTAAAATTTCTTTGACTTCTAAACAATAAATCATTATCATACTGTGATAATATAATTTTGAGGTAAAAAAAAATGCATAAATATAGAACAAATACTTGTGGTGAAATAAACGAAAGTTTTATTGGTAAAAAAGTTAAATTATCCGGATGGATAAATTCCAAAAGGGATCACGGCGGACTTGTTTTCTTAGATTTAAGGGATCATTACGGAATAACCCAATGTGTGATAGATACCACTCATAAGGATTTTCCAAAAATAGAACATTTAAGGATAGAAAGTGTAATAACTGTATCCGGTGACATTATTGCTCGTGATAAGGAAACAATCAACGAAAACCTACCATCTGGAAAGGTTGAATTAAAAATAGAAGAAGTTGAAATAATTTCATCTGCAGATGTTCTCCCTATTTTAGTAGCAACAGATGAACAATTCCCAGAAGATTTAAGGTTAAAATATAGATATATAGATTTACGAAGACAAAAACTTCAAAACACTATAACCCTAAGATCTAAGATAATAAAAACTATGAGAGATTATATGTGGGAACAGGGATTTAACGAATTACAAACCCCCATATTAACTGCATCTTCTCCCGAAGGGGCAAGGGACTTTTTGGTTCCAAGTCGTGTTCATCAAGGCAAATTTTATGCATTACCACAGGCTCCTCAACAATTCAAACAACTTGCTATGGTAGCAGGTTTTGATAAATATTTCCAAGTTGCTCCATGTTTCAGGGATGAAGACACAAGAGCCGACAGAGTATTAGAATTTTATCAACTTGATATGGAAATGTCTTTTGCAACACAGGAAGATGTTTTAAACATAGCAAAAGGTTTAATAGAGGCAACTTTCTCAAAATTTGCTAACGGCCGTAAAATTGCTGATTGGCAAACAATCCCATACAAAGAAGCAATGGAAAAATATGGTTCGGACAAACCAGATTTAAGAAATCCTTTAATAATAAAAGATGTAACCGAGGCATTCCGCGGTTCCAGTTTTACAATTTTTGCATCAAATATTGAAAAAGGTGCAGTTGTAAAGGCAATAAAGGCACCAAAAACTCATGACAAGCCAAGATCTTGGTTTGATGGATTAAATGATTGGGCAAGGGAAAATAAAGCAAAGGGATTAGGTTATATAGTATTTGATGAAAATGGTGAAGAAAAAGGTCCTATTGCAAAAAATCTTTCAAAAGATAGAATAGAAGATATAAAGCAAATTTGCGAAATAGAAAACGGAGACAGCGTATTCTTTGTATGTGAAAAATTATCTCCTGCACAAAAATTTGCTGGATTAACAAGGATAAAATTAGGAATGGATTTAAACCTTATAGAAAAAGATATCTTCAAATTTGCATTCATAGTAGATTTTCCATTCTATGAATTAGATGATGCAACCGGAAAAATAGACTTTGGACACAACCCATTTTCTATGCCACAAGGTGGATTACATGCACTTGAAAACAAGGATTTATTATCCATAAATGCATACCAATATGATATTGTCTGCAACGGATACGAAATGGCAAGTGGTGCCGTAAGAAATTATGATATTGCAACAATGATAAAGGCATTTGAAAATGTAGGTTATACAAAGGAAACTGTGGAACAACGTTTCAGTGGACTTATGACTGCCTTTAAATATGGTGTTCCACCTCATGCTGGTATTGCATTGGGAATAGATAGAATAGTAATGCTTCTTGCTGACGAACCAAATTTAAGGGAAGTTATTTTATTCCCTATCAATGGTAAAGGGGAAGATTTAATGATGGGCGCCCCATCTGTAATTGATGAAAAACAATTAAAAGAATTACATATAAAAGTAGATTTAAAAAAATAACTTATTTTAACGGAGGGGGGAAATAAATGTTATCAAAAAAATGGCAAAGATTTTTAACTGATACAGATGTCATACCAACAAATAAACCTTTATTTCCTCTTAAATTCTTATTCATCCTTGCATTATGTGCCAGTGTGATATTTTACAGATTCGTTTATATTTACCTTTACGAAGTTCCTATATCAAAATACTTATACGATTACAAAATATCATATACTTCAAAAACATATATAGAAGGTTTTTTCTTATCCACTTGGGTAATATTTATAGTAGTTTTATTATTCAGGATTAGTAATTTTATTTTAGACACGCTTATAATGCCACTACTAAGGATAACATACATTATAATATTAAAAATATTATATGGATTGGATTTACTAACAGAAAAAACATATAATATTTTCAAAAGAAAGAAAATATTTACAAATACAAACAAAGACTTTACAAAAACCTCAAAACATACTAAAATGGAAAAAAGTAATAAAAGACAAAAAATTTCAAATGACCGAAGAAAAGAAAGAAACAAAACATTATCTAGGACACAGAGAAAGACTTCGTAAAAAATTATTGGATTACGGGGATGAGGTCTTTGAAGATTACGAATTACTAGAACTTCTTTTGACAATAATAATTCCACGAAAAGATGTAAAACCATTAGCCAAGGAACTACTTAAAAAATTTGGATCTTTTTCAAATGTTATAAATGCATCACCATACGAATTAAAGGAAATAAATGGAATTGGCGATTTTGCAGTTGCCGGCTTTAAAATAATAAAGGCATCTACCACAAAAATATTAAAGGACAAAGTAGAAGAAGACACCATAATATCTAATTGGCCCGAATTAATAAATTATTGCCAGGCAAATATCGGAAATAAAAAAACCGAAGAATTTCATGTCCTATATCTAAATACTAAATGTCATCTGATAAAGGATGAAACTCATTCAACTGGAACAATAAACACATCTTCTGTTTACCCAAGGGAAATTTTAAAAAGAGTTTTAGATTTAGGTGCATCAAGTATAATAATTGTTCATAATCACCCAACTGGTGATACAACTCCATCTAATGCAGATATAAATATAACTAAAAAGATACAAAATGTCCTTAAAACGATAGATGTTCCTCTTCACGACCATTTAATAGTTGGTAAGGGAAATTGTTTCAGTTTTAAGTCATTCGGAATTTTATAAACAAAGGAAAAAGGAAAAAAATATGTTTTTTAATAAAGGTAAAAAAGAAAAAAAGACTAAAAAAACTAATATAACCAATATGCTAACCCCTACCCCAAAGGAAGACAAAAAGAAAATAATTAAAACACAAATGAATTTAAGTTCTTCTGATAACAAGGTATATTTCGGTGCCTTGGGCGGTATGGGCGAAAAAATAGGATGCAACCTCTACTTATACGGAACCAGAGGAGAATGGATTATCATAGATATGGGTATAGGTTTTCCAACTGAACGAATGGCTGGTGCAGAATATGTAATTCCAGATACAACTTTTTTAAGAAGTATAAAAGATAGAATAAAGGCAATACTTCTAACCCACTCTCACGAAGATCATTACGGGGCAATTCCTTACATCTGGCCTGAAATCAGATGCCCAATTTACGGAAGTGCTTTTGCCCTAAAAATGCTAGAAAATAAACTCGCAGAAAATGACTTACTTGGCAAGGTTCCTATGAAAAAAGTTTCAAAGGAAGGTGCTCATTTTAAAATAGGTCATTTTGATATAGAATATTTCCACTTTACCCACTCTATCCCTCAATCAAACGGAATAATAATAAGAACCGAACAAGGTAATATCCTACATACTGGAGATTGGAAATTTGACCCTACCCCTTTAATTGATACAACAACAGATATGAATGCATTAAAGCGTGTTGCAAAGGAAGGTGTCCTTGCTATTATGTGCGATTCTACAAATGCATTGGAACTTGAACACAGCCGAAGCGAGGCAGATGTAATAATAGAATTGGAAAAAGTAATAAAAAATATCAAAGAAGGAAAAGTAGTTATTACATGTTTTTCCACCAATGTCGCAAGGATAGAAAGTATCTATAAATCAGCGAAAGCCACCGGCCGAAAACTAGTAGTAATGGGACGATCTATGGAAACAGTAATAGATATTGCAAAATCCGAAGGCTATTTAAAAGATTTTGACTACCTTTCCGCAGAGGAAGCATACAAACTAGATAACCGCCAAGTTTTATATCTATGTACAGGTACCCAAGGCGAACCTCGCAGTGTTCTAACCCGTGTATCCGAAAATACTTATACAGATTTAAAACTTCATGCCGGCGATACCGTAATTTTCTCCTCAAAAATGATTCCAGGCAACGAAGAATCTATTTTAGCAGTTCAAAACAATTTATCTCGTATGGGTGTAAATGTTATTGCAACTATAGATAATCCTAAAATACATGCCTCCGGACATGGTAGTAAGCCAGAATTGGAACAACTATACAATCTATTAAAACCACAAATAGTAGTTCCCGTCCACGGCGAACCTATACATATATTCAGAAATGCAAAAATTGCCCAAGGTTGCAAAATACAACATGTTGAAATAATCAATAACGGCGATTTCATAGAATTAGAAGCAGGCAAAAAACCACATATAACCGAGGTAATTCCAACCGGCGAAATAATAATAGACGGGACAAGACATATATCATCTACAAACGAAATATTTTCTGCCCGCCGAAAAATAAATTATAACGGAGCAGTATTCATAAGCCTTGTCTTAAATAAATCAGGCCTTGCTGAAAAACCGGAAATTTCCTCATTCGGAGTTTTTGAAACTGACGGAAGCGGTTTCACAAAATCCGCAATAGTAAAGGAAATCCAATCCACAATAAAAAATCTCTCTAAAAAGGAATTAACAAAAGATGAAACAATCAAAGAAATCACAAAGGCCAGTGCCCGAAGAGTGATAAGAGATTTAATGGATAAAAAACCACCTATTTCAGTCCATATAATAAGGAAATAAAAAAAACACTTGATTTTATTAAAAATATAGGTTATAAAGTTTTTACTATTCCGGTGTAGCGCAGTGGTAGCGCAGTTGACTGTTAATCAATTGGTCGTTGGTTCGAATCCATCCACCGGAGCCATAATCAAAAACCACCTTCACAGGTGGTTTTTTTAATATTAAAGGCATTATCTTCACAAAATTTAAAATAAAAAATTTATATACCTTAAATTCTATATTTAATTTAGATATAGCATAAAACTATTACTTCTTCTTTGTTCCAAAGGCTCCATTAACAGAAATATAACGATCCCAGCTCTCTAAATTTTCTTTATAAAAATCATCACTACCATTTTCAGGCTTTACCTTATTAGTATAAAAGACATTAAAGCCTCCCGTAGCCTCAACAACCTCATTTGTATTCTCATTAACATAATAATCTACAGCAAAATTTTCCATCTTAGTTTTATAAAAAGACAAATCATACACAGACAATAAATCACGATCTTCGCTACTATATTTACCAGATAAATCCTTCCTAATAAACGATATAACAGGAGAATCATTACCAATCTGTTGTATATTTATATCATGCCAATCAGAAAATTTTAAATCTACCGTAGTCTTTGCAATCCCATCACTAGAATCAAAAGTCAATGTTGCATCTCCAATTACATCCAAAAATTTTGTTCCATAAGGGCTTTCATATTCTTTATATTTATCCTCATAATAAATAGAAGGATCAACAACCCCTGCCGTAATAGAAGCAACTGCTCTTCCAGAAAATTCCAGTTCTTCATTTATATTCTCTGGTAATATTTTTCTATCATCATAACCTCCAAAATATGTAAGTAAATAATTTTTACTTGCATAATCTTTATTTTCTCGCAAATTATGAGCAATTTCATCCAAACTTAAATATTTTTTATATTGTGAATTTTCAGGATCTGCTCCATTTGCTATTTGCCAAATAAAACCAAAATCAGAATAGGCTAAATCTATAAAATTTTCCGGAGCCATATGCAATGCTTCTTCATAAACTCCTTCAGAAGCATCATCCCTTTCTTCTGTATACTTAAAAGCATTAAATTCAAACTTATCTAAATATTCTTTTACACCAATTTCCTCAAAATTAACTGTTTCTATTCCTACAATTTTACTATTTTCATCTGTTGTAAATGAAAAATTTGCTACCTTTCCATCTTTTAATATAGTAAAATTCACATCTCCAACATCAACATAATTATCTCCAACAGCAATACGACTAGGCAAAGTTGTATATGATTTATTATTTACATTAACTTCATCTGAAACAGGTGGAAATTTGTCAGGTTCTATATAATCTGGCAAAGATGAATCTGGAATTACAGAACTTCCACTAGAACAAGCTGTAAGTAAAGAGCATACCAATAAACTAACTTTCAAAAAACTTTTCATTTTAACCTCTCTTAAAGTATTAAAGTTGTATCTACATAATTCTATATTAGAATTTTTATAAAAAGTCAATTAAATTAAAGTATTATAATCCTATTTATAAACATAAATATTTTACTGGTTATTTATAAACTTTACAATATATCCCAAACTAATATCAAACTAATATCTACACTATTTTCCCAACATACTTAAACTTATTTTGTATATAGTTTGACATTTTTATTTTCTTGACCTCGCTTGATTAAAGGTATAAAATCACATTGGTTTAGCGAAAGGAGTTATTATGAAAAAATTTATCTTTACTTTTTCTGTTTTGTCTTTGCTTCCTTCATTTGCTTTTGCAGAAGTAATCAAAAGTCAGACCAGTCCTATAAACACAACTTATTCATACAACACCAACAATTCTTATACACGACCTATGCCTAATGAATATGGGGCTGTTTCAGACGATTTTAAAGCAACACAAAATACAAAAACCGCAACACCTGAAAACATAAAAAAATCTTTCCAGGAAGATGATGGCTATTTCCTAGAAGGTTTTCAGTTTGGTGTCGGACTTGGTGCTTTGGGTGGTGCCAATGCTCAAATAGGCTACAGAATACCTCAACGATCTTATAATTTCTGGAAAAATAGATTCGGTTTCAGGTTGGATTACAACTCATGGGAACCATTACAAGGATATATCGAAGATTACCTAGAAGAAAATCCTATTGAAGTAGATAATAACAACTTTTATGGGAAAATAGAAGGAACTAACTATGGTGCCTTAATAGACTTCTATCCATTTGGAAACACTTGGGCTTTGGGCAATTTCCGATTAAGTGCAGGTTATTATTCCGGAGATTTTTCCGTTGGCGGAACCTTACACACAAAGGCATCTGAAACATTTGAAATGGAAAATTCAACCTATAAAATCACTGGTGATGCAGATTTAACTGCAATGTTAGAAGCAGATGTCAAGGGACCTTATGCCGGAGTTGGATTCGACTTTGCACTTCTATGGGGATTAAAGATGTATTTTGATGCAGGTTTGGTATTCACAGATAAACCAACAATTTCAACTGCACTTGACGCAACTGGAAAAATCTCTGTTAACGGAGGACCTGAACAGGATATAGATTCCGGTGCAGCACAAGATATCATTAACGAACTTTTAGAAGAAACGAAAAGGGAATATGAAAAAGAATTAGAAGATATTACAAAGGAATACTTCCCAATGATAAAGATTGGTTTTATGTATCGTTTCTAATAATAATCATAAAGGGAATAAATGCCTTGAAACATAGGCATTTATTTTTTTTATTTTTTTCCTTGCAAGTTAAAAAATTTTTATATATATTTATTGCATCTTTGCGGGTGTAGCTCAATGGTAGAGTTCCAGCCTTCCAAGCTGGCCGTGAGGGTTCGATTCCCTTCACCCGCTCCAAATTCAAATCCTTGATTTTACAATTTCTACTTATTACTAATTTACTAGTATTGCATATAAAAAAAGACCTTGCGAGTTGGGCAAGGCTTTTTTTTGAATAGATATTCATTATCTACTATTTTGATTAGTATTAAACAATTCTTCTTTATATTTTGGAAATTTGATAAAACCACAATTTACCTTTTTAATATTAGTTCCAAGTTGTAAGTCAAGTTTAGTTAATGGATTATTTGAACAATCTACTTCTTCTAATGTATTTGAAACAAGATTGAGGGAACCTATATTACAATTAGCACAATCTACTTTTCTAATATTAATTGCATCTTCTAAATCAAGTTTCGTTAAGTTCGGGTTACTTGAACAAACTATTTCTTCTAATGTATTTGAAACGAGATTGAGGGAACCTATATTACAATTAGCACAATCTACTTTTCTAATATTAATTGCAT
>CALXYK010000017.1 GCA_944392955.1 uncultured Alphaproteobacteria bacterium
ATATAAAATTGTCAAATAATTTATAGCCTATATACGAATAAAAACTCTTGACTAAAAAGCAATAAAATTGCAACATATAAGGAAATTATAAGGAAGAAAAATGATATCAGTAATAGTCCCAGTATATAATGTAGAAAAGTATTTAACAGAATGTTTAGACAGCATCCTAAATCAAACATATACTGATTTAGAAATTATCTGTGTAAACGATGGTTCTACTGATAATTCATTGAAAATTTTAAACGAATATGCTCAAAAAGATAACAGGATAAAAGTTATTTCTCAAAAGAACAAAGGATTATCCGGAGCAAGAAATACTGGCATTAAACACTCCTCATCTGAGTATCTAACTTTCATAGATTCAGATGATATAATAAAACCTACATATATGGAAACCCTTTGGAATAATAAGGACAAGGCAGATTGTGTCCAGGTAAATATGGAATTATTCAATGATAAAATGGAAAGGTTAACAAATAATTGGTTTGAAACTTTTTACTTAGACAAAGAAACAAAATTAATAGAAATAACACCTCAAAATATGACACACATACTCATATCATCATGGGGAAAATTACTTAAAAAATCAATACTACAAAAATATAATATTACTTTTTACGAAGGTATTATCCATGAAGATTATGCTCACACTTATGAATATTTATTCCATTGTAAAAATTTATACTATATAAATGAAAAATTATATTTGTATAGACAAAGAGAAAATAGCATTACAAAAACAGAATTAAATACAAAACAAAAATTAGATATAATAAAAGTCTTTATTCATGTGGTAAAACATATAAAAAAATACGACAATAAAATCCATAAATATAGAAAATTTATACTAACTTCATTAAAAAGGGAAGGCAAAACAGATCAAATATTAAATTCTAAAAATTTACAAACAAATTATTATACTCATAAACTTGCAACTTTATTAAATATAAAAACCCAAACATTCAAAAAACTATTAGAAGTTGACTCAATAAGAATAAATATAGAAAACCCAACAAATGACAAAAAAATAGAAATATATAATACAAATTTTACTAAATATAGATATGAACATCCTACATGGTTAAAAAATGGAATAAGTTTAATAACCAATAAAAACAATCTAAAAATAACATATAAAGTCCCTAAAAATACAATAATAAAATTTTTCACAACCCCTTATATATATATTGAAAATAAAAAAACACTAAAAGTAAAATCATTCAAAATTAATAATATAGAAACGATAGCAACTCCAATATATACAAAAGATTACTTCCCTTATATTTACAACATTGATACTCAAAACAATGAATTTATAGAAATTTTTGTAAATTATGAATTGGTATACAATTATAAACCTAAAAAGATGTGTCAAATTGAATTGATTACCAATGAAAATACTCCTTTATCAATAACTAGTAAAACCAAATTAAATGTAATGGAATATAAGTATCCTAATTGTGAAAAAGGATTAAAAGCAATAATACTAAACACCAACAAAAAACACTTTGAATTCAAAATAAATAATCCAAATTCTCAAAATATAGAAATGTATTATTTAGCCAAAGATATTTCATCAAATCAAAAGGTGATTACCCCTAATATAAAATATAAATACATAAAGATAAACAAAATACCTTATGCCACCAATATAATTGCCAACATACAAAGTCCAATACAACTAATTTCGCAAGAAACAAGTATGGATATTGAAGTAAAATATAAAATTAAGGAAGAAAAATGATATCAGTAATAATCCCAGTATATAATGTAGAAAAGTATTTAGCAGAATGTTTAGATAGCATTCTAAATCAAACATATACTGATTTAGAAATTATCTGTGTAAACGATGGTTCTACTGATAATTCATTGAAAATTTTAAACGAATATGCCCAAAAAGATAACAGGATAAAGGTCATATCTCAACATAGTGGTGGAGCTTCTTCAGCGAGAAATACTGGAATTAAACATTCTACCTCTGAGTATCTAACTTTCATAGATTCAGATGATATAGTAAAACCAACATATATGGAAACTCTTTGGATCAATAAAGATAAGGATGATTGCATCCAAGTCAATATGGAATTATTTAAAGATAAAGTTAAAATTACTAAAAATGACTATTATTGGTTTAAACCTTTTTATCTAGACAAAGAAACAAGGTTAATAAAAATAACACCTCAAAATATGCCTCACATACTCATGTCATCATGGGGAAAATTATTTAAAAAATCAATACTACAAAAATATAGTATTACTTTTTACGAAGGTGTTACATACGAAGATTATGCTTATATATATGAGTACCTATATCACTGCAAAAATTTATACTATATAGGCACACAATTATATTTATATAGAAAAAGAGCAGATAGTGTTTCAAATAAAAATTCCCAAAATATGAATCCAATGTTTTTAGATATATTCAAAGTATTTATACACATTATTAAACATATAAAAAAATATGATAATAAAATCTATAAATATAGAAAATTTATACTAACAACTCTCAAATACGAAACAAAAACAGAACAATTAATTAGTAATAAAAATATTAAAACAAAATATTACATATATAAATTTGCAAAATTATTAAATATAAAAAATTTTATTTTATGTAATTTACTAAAACCAGAAAATATTAGAATCAATGTAAAAAATCTAGTTAATAATAAAAAAATAAAAATACATAAGACTAATTTCACAAAATATAAATCTGAATATCCTGAATGGTTAAAAGATGGTATAACTTTAACAACTAAAAAAAATAATATAAAAATAACATATAAAATCCCTAAAAATACAACATTACAATTTACCATTTTACCCAATATAGTTTTTTTGAAAGAAAAAACTATTAAAATAAATTCATTTAAAATAAATAATGAAGAAAAAATTATAACTCCAATTTATACAAAATACTATCTTCCTTATACATATAACATTGATACTCAAAACAATGAATTTATAGAAATTTTTGTAAATTACGAAATGGTAGACAATTATAAACCTTTAAAACAATCTCAAATTGAATTAATTACCAATGAAAATACTCCTTTATCAATAACTAGTAAAACTAAATTAAATGTAATGGAATA